>CALBTT010000126.1 GCA_937967645.1 uncultured Zoogloea sp. | reverse complement strand
AGCCGCCCATCGGAATGTTGATCGACCTCCGCGGGCGGCTGAAGCCGCCCCTACATCGCTCTATCAGGCCAGGCTCAGATCACCGGCCAGGATCGCTTCGGCGAACATCTCGGCGGTGCGGGCGGCGGCGGCGGTCATGATGTCCAGGTTGCCGGCGTACTTGGGCAGGTAGTCGCCCAGGCCTTCCACTTCCAGGAAGACCGACACGCGCTTGCCGTCGAACACCGGGCCATTGACCAGGCGGTAGCCGGGCACGTACTTCTGCACTTCAGTGATCATCGCGGCGATGGAGGCGCGGATCTCGTCCTGCTTCGGCTCGCCCTCGACCAGGCAGTGCACCGTGTCGCGCATGATCAGCGGGGGCTCGGCCGGGTTGATGATGATGATGGCCTTGCCCTTCTTGGCGCCGCCCACCTTCTCGACCGCGCCGGCGGTGGTGCGGGTGAATTCGTCGATGTTCTTGCGCGTGCCCGGGCCGGCGGACTTGCTCGACACGGTGGCGATGATCTCGCCGTATTCCACCGGCTGCACGCGGCTGATCGCAGCGACCATCGGGATCGTCGCCTGGCCACCACAGGTGACCATGTTCACGTTCATCTCCCGTTGGCCGACATGCTCGACCAGGTTTACCGGCGGTACGCAGTAAGGCCCGATGGCGGCCGGGGTCAGGTCGATCATCAGCACGCCCAGCTCATTGAGCTTGCGGCTGTTCTCGGCATGCACGTAGGCGCTGGTGGCGTCGAAGGCGATCTGCACGCCGTCGGCCTTGATGTGCGGCAGCAGGCCGTCCACGCCCTCGGCGGTGGTCTTCAGACCCATCTCGCGGGCCCGCTTCAGGCCGTCCGATTCCGGGTCGATGCCGACCATCCACACCGGCTCCAGCACCGGGCTGCGCTGCAGTTTGGCCAGCAGATCGGTACCGATGTTGCCGGGGCCGATCAGGGCGCATTTGATCTTGTTGCTCATCGCAAGATTTCCTTCTCTGTTAAACCATGCTGCGCACCACACCGCCTTCGACCCGCAGGGCCGCGCCGTGGGTGGCAGATGCAAGGGGACTGCAGACGTAGGCGACCAGGTTCGCCACTTCCGCGGGTTCGATGAATCGCTTGATGATCGAGGTCGGGCGGGCGTTGGCGAAGAAGTCCTTCTCCGCCTGCTCCAGGGAGACGCCCTGCTCTTCGGCCAGTCGGCCGAAGAAGGTACCTACGCCTTCGGTACGGGTCGGGCCGGGCAGCACGGAATTGACCGTCACACCGGAACCGACACAGGTTTCGGCAATACCCCGCGCCACCGACAGTTGCGCGGACTTGCTCATGCCGTAATGGACCATCTCGGCCGGGGGGCAGACCCCGGACTCGCTGGAGATGAAGACGATGCGCCCCCAGTCGCGGGACTTCATGGCCGGCAGGTAGGCCCGGGACAAGCGCACTCCGCTCATCACGTTGGTCTCGAAGAAGTCGAACCACTCGATGTCCTGGATCTCCTCGAAGGGTCGCGGATCGAAGATACCCAGGTTATTGACGAGGATGTCCACATCCGGACAGCTGGCCACCAGGGCCTCGCAGCCCGCGGCGCCGGAGAGGTCGGCGGCCACGCCGGACACGCGAGCACCGGGCACCGCCTCGATCAGCCGGGCCACCGCGGCGGACACCCCGGATCGGCTACGGCCGTTGATGATGACTTCGGCGCCTTCCGCGGCCAGCCGGCTGGCAATGGCAAAGCCGATGCCTGCGGTGGAGCCGGTGACGAGGGCGCGCTTGCCTGTAAGTTGCAGATCCATGGAAGCCTCAGTTGAAACGGACGGAGCAACCACCGATACCGCCGATGGTGACACGCAGGTTGTCGCCGGCCTTGACCGGAATCAGCGCGGCCAAGGAGCCCGACAGCACGATATCGCCCGCCTTGAGGCTGATGCCGAGACGGCCCAGGGTGTTGGCCAGCCAGGCCATCGCATTGCAGGGATGCCCCAGGGCGGCCGCCCCGGAGCCGGTACCGACGACTTCGCCGTTCTTCTCGAGGACCATGCCGCAGGTGGCCAGGTCAACCTTGCGCGGGTCGACCATGCGGTCGCCCAGCACCAGCACGCCGCAGGACGCGTTGTCCGCCACGGTGTCCTGGATGCGGATCTTCCAGTCCTGGATGCGGCTGTCGACGATCTCGAAACAGGCCATCACGCCCTCGGTGGCCGCCAGCACGTCCGACGCGGTGACGCCGGGCCCGGTGAGGTCTTTCTTCAGCAGGAAGGCGATCTCGCCTTCGGCGCGGGGCTGGATCAGGCTATCCGCGGGGATGGACTGGCCCTCGTTGTAGACCATGCCGTCGAGCAGCCAGCCGAAGTCGGGCTGACGCACGTCCAGCATGTCCATGACGACCTTGGAGGTGACGCCGATCTTCTTGCCGACGACCCGCTCACCGGCCGCCAGGCGCCGGGCGATCATCTGCTGCTGGATCTGATAAGCGTCTTCGATGGTGATCTCAGGGTGGCGCTGGGTCAGCGGAGCCAGCGTCCGGCGGGCGACGAGCGCGTCATAGAGCTCGTCGCCAAGCCGGGTGATCAAGGACTTGTCCATGGAGGGGTCTCAGGAGAGCGGTTGGGGTTCGTCGTCACGGGCTTCGCTCAGGAAGTCGGCGACGAGGCGGGCGAAGCGGCCGGCATGCTCGATCTGGGTCCAGTGCCCGCACTGGCCGAAGACATGCAGCTGGGCCCGGGGAATCCAGGTGGACAGGGTCTGCGAGGTCTGCAGCGGGATGACTTTGTCTTCCCGACCGTGGATCACCAGGGTCTGGTGCGGCAAGGCCCGGATGTCCCCCTCGGCGCTGGCCATGGCATCCACCCAGCGCTGGCGCGGGGCCGGGAACATGGCCGCAAAGGACTCATGGAAGCCGGGGCGAATGCTTGCCTCGTAGCGCAGACGGGCGAGGTCGTCATTGACCAGGCCACGGTCGTAGGCAAACAAGTCGAGCAGGCCGCGCATGGCGTCCAGCGACGGCTCGTAGCCCCACACGGCGTCCAGGGCCGGTGTGATCTCGAATTTCACGCCGACGCTGCCCATCAGCACCAGGCGGCGCACCCGCTCCGGGTGCCGAATGGCCAGCGCCAGGGCGATGGCACCCCCGAAGGAGTTACCCACCAGGTCGGTGCGCTCGATGCCCAGCGCGTCCAGCACGCCGACGGCGTGGCTGACCCAGTTGTCCATGGAGTATTCATCGCCCGGACGGCGCTCCGTGTAGCCGAAGCCGGCCATGTCCGGAGCGATGACCCGGCGTGACTCGGCCAGCGCCGGCATCACCAGGCGCCAGTTGGCCCAGGCCGTGACGCCGGGCCCGGAACCGTGGATGAGGAAGACAGGTTCACCACTACCCAGGTCATGGACATTGGTCTGGCGCCCCGCCGCAAGGAGGGAGCGGCCGATTTCCGGCGAGCTGGGGGTGCTGCTCATTGACACGGGCTCCTGTGCGTAAGCGGCTTCATTCGGCGCCGATGGCCGTCAGCGCGGCACGCGCGCATTCTTCGTCCTGAGCCTCGGAGGCGCCGGACACACCGATACCGCCGATCAGCTCGCCATTGACGCGGATCGGCAGGCCGCCGCCAAACACCACCAGGCGCGGACGGGCCGAGAAACCAAACTTCATGCCTTCGTCGTGGCCGATCAGCTTCATCCAGTCTTTGGTGGAGAAACCGAAGCCTGCAGCGGTGTAGGCCTTGTCGATGGCGATATCGATGGACTGGATGAACGCCCCCGGCATGCGCAGAAAGCCGGCCAGGTTGCCGCCGCTGTCGCTCACCGCCACATTGATCCGGACACCGATGCGCTCAGCGTGGTCAATGGCCGCCTGGAGGGCAACCGCTGCGGCCTCGGCGGAAATGACCGATTGACCGACGGCGACTTTCATTTCAGAGAAATTGGTCTTTTCGTTCATATCTCCCATCCTTTATCGTTTTACTGCTAGAACGATATTTTGTTCCTATCTCGACGTCAATACTTTTTCTCGAGATTTTCGTCTATGATCGGAATAAGCCCCTTGGGCTAAAATAACGACCATTCTCCAGTCCTTTGACCGGCACCGAATAGCGGAACACCACACCATGAATGAATTGGCCATTCCTCCCGAATCCGTCGCCGAGGACGAGCAACCCAAGACCCTCGCCGAGGCGGCCTACCGTCAACTGCGCCGGGACATCATCGAAGGCTTGCACCGTCCGGGCGACAAGCTGCGCGTGGAGCACCTGAAGGACCAGTACGAGGTCGGCGCCGGCACCCTGCGCGAAGCCCTGCAGTTGCTGGTCACCGACGCCCTCGTGGTTGCCCAGGGGCAGCGCGGCTTCCGTGTCGCCCCGATCTCCCTGGACGACTTCGAGGACATCACCCGCACCCGCGTGCTGCTCGAGACCTCGGCGCTGCAGCAGTCCATCGAACTGGGCGACGATGCCTGGGAAGCCAACGTGGTCGCCTCCTTCCACCTGCTCTCCCGGGCCGAAGACAAGCTCGGGGATGGGGGAAAGTGCAGCCGCGAGGAATGGGAGCAGCGCAACCGGGCCTTCCATGAAGTGCTCATCTCCGCCTGCCCCTCCCGCTGGATCCGTCATTTCCAGAACATCCTTTATCACCAGTCCGAGCGCTATCGACGCCTGTCCCTGTTCCGCCAGCCCATTCCGCGGGATGTGCATGCCGAGCATCAGGCCATCGTGGATGCCGCGCTGGCCCGCAACACCGCGGAAGCCACCCGCATCCTGACCGATCACATCATGCGCACCCTGGAGGCCGTGAAGCGCCTCCCGGACGAGCTCATCAACCGCTGACCCACCGCTCCAATGCCCCTCCCCTGCCCTACCCGGGCGGGGAGGGGCGACATCGCCCGACGCTCAGGACACAACCGTCAGGAAGCGCTCATTGAGCTTGCGGTCGTGGTAGAAGACGCCCGTGCCGACCTCTTCCCAGGTCCAGGTGATCGGGGCGTAGTCCGGATACGGCTGGTAGCCGCCGCAGAAGGTCTCGAAGCGGTTCCCCGACGGATCGAAGGCATAGATGGTGGTGCCACGGGTCACGCCGTGACGGGTCGGCCCGATGTCGATGGACACCTTGTTCATCGACATGATGTCGGCGGCACGCAGCACCTTCTCCCAGCTCTCCAGCAGGAAGGACACGTGGTGCAGCTTGCCCGGCTCCGGGTGGCGCACCAGGGCGATGTCGTGGGCCTTGTGGGAGCACGACAGCCAGATCGCCAGGTCGGTCTTGCCGTCTTCCATCAGCACCCGTTCGACCAGGTAGAAGCCCAGCACGTCCACGAACAGCTTCTGCACCTTCTCGATGTCCGGGCCGTACAGCAGGGCGTGATCCAGGCGCACCGGCGCGATGCCGCGCTCGGCGTCGGGGGTCCACGGGTCCGGGTTCACATACTTCATGCCATTGCCCACGTCGGTCTTCTCGGCGTAGAGCTCGATGGCGTGGCCGGAGGGAATCGTGAAGCGCACGCGCTCACCGGTTTCCATCAGCTCGCCGGCGGGGATCCGCTCGGTGGTCACACCGTAGGCCTTCAGGTCCGCATCCAGCTTTTCAAGGGTGGCCTTGTCGGCGACCTTGAAGGCGAAGAAGTCCATGCCGGCCGATTCGGCCTCGCGCAGGATCAGGCTGTTGTGGTCCCGTTCGTCCCAGGCCTTGAAATACACCCGACCCTGGGCATCGCGGCCGGTTTCCACCAGACCGAGCACGTTCTTGTAGTGATTCACACCTTCTTCCAGGTCCAGCACGCGCAATTGCATGTGGCCGGGGCGCAGCACGCCAGTCATTGCCATCTTCTCGTCTCCTCAAACTTGCTGATATGCGCCCATCGCCCGAGGCATGGCTGATCGGACGGTGGATGCACGACATCGATCTGGATCGCCGGTCCGGTCGGCCTGGGGCCGCCGGATCCTCTTGTTGTGTGAAGGCGATCTATTCTCTGTCCCTGCCGGGGGCGTGGCCTTACACCCGCTTGAACAGCGGGCTTCTCACCTGTTGCGCATCCGCCGCGGAGAAGAACTTCTCCGTAAAGATGTCGTTCTCGAACAGGCGCCCCTGCATCAGCGTCGAGATGCAGGCATCGATCATCATCGGCGGGCCGCACAGGTAAGCCTTGTGGCCACGGAAATCATTGTCGAAGTGCGCCTTGGCCGCCTCGTGCACATAGCCACGGAAGCCCGTCCAGCCGGAGTCGGCGGGTTCGTCGGACAGGGCCGGCACATAGGTGAAGTTGGCGTGCTTGGCGGCCAGGGCCTGGAACTCATCGTGGTAGTACAGCTCAGCCATGCTGCGCTGGCCATAGACCAGGGTGATCGGCAGGTCGCAGCCCTCGCCGAGCAGGTCGAGGATCATGCTGCGCGGACTGGACAGCCCCGAACCGCCCGCCATGAAGATCAGCGGTGCGTTGGCCGACTTGCGCACAAAGAAGCGTCCGTAGGGGCCGGAGAACTGCACCCGGTCACCCACCGCCAGCTTCTCGTGCAGGTAGCCGGTACCCGCTCCACCTGGCACGACACGGATGTTGAGCTCGACCTCCCTGCTCTCGCCCGGCGCATTGGCCAGGGAGAAGGCACGGCTGATGCCGAGTCCGGGAATGTCCAGGTTGATGTACTGCCCGGCCTGGAAGTGGATGGCCTCATCCAGCTCGATGAAGATGCCCTTGATGGTGGGGGTGAGCTGCTCGATGCGGCTCACCGTGCCCGGGAAGTCCTTCACCGGGATGGACTCCGCGTCGGGCTCCTCATCGATCTCGGCTTCGATCGTCACATCGGATTCCAGACGCGCGCAGCAGGCCAGGGCCTTGCCCTCGGTCCGCTCGAAGTCCATCAGGGCGAAGCTGGAGGCCTCGCCGTGATCGATCTCGCCATCGGTCACCTGCACCTTGCAGGTGGCACACAGGCCGTGGCAACAGGCATGGGGCAGCCAGATACCTGCCCGCAGGGCGGCGTCGAGGATGGTCTGGCCGTCCTCGACTTCGATGGTCTGGCCCAGGGGCTCGATGGTCAGTTCGTAGGACATGTCAGCTCGCAGAACCCTTGATGCCCGTCAGGCCGGGCGTACGGAAACGCAGCACGTCCTTGTGCTTGAGGCCCAGCTCGGCCAGGGTCTTGTTGAAGTCGACCTGCCAGGGCTGGCTGGACTTGAGCCATTCGACCTTGCTCCAGTCGATCTTGGCAAAATCCGGGTGATAGCCAAACACGCCCGGCAGCACCTTTTCAATGATGTCGCCGAAGCGCATGTTGGGCGGCAGGGGCAGGCAGAACGGCGCACAGAACATCAGATGCTGGTCCCAGCCGATATACAGCAGCTGATTACCGTGAAAGTTCTCCAGCCGGTCGGCGGATTGGAATTCGTATTCCTTGATGGCGGCAACGCCCATTTTTGTCTCCTCGTAGCTTGATATGACTGGCAGGGGGCCGACCGGGGCCGGCCCCTGATGCCATCAGACGTTCTTGGTGGCCATGCCGCGCCATTCGTCGAAGTTCTTCTGGTCTTCCGAGCCCTCGAAGTCCAGGTTGTCGCGACCGAAGTTGAGGTGGTAGTAATCCAGCACCGCGGCCAGGGGGTCAAAGCCCTCGGCAGTCGGATCCACGCCTTCGTTGAAGCAGTTGCCCTGGTAGATCTGATGCACCGGCAGCCAGGCCTGAATGTACTTCTCCGGCTCGTTCTCGAAGATCTCTTTGCAGCCGTCGGAACAGAAGTGGTACTTGTTGTCCTTGTAGTCGACTTCCCGGTAGCAGATCTGGGTGGGGTCGCCCGGCTCGGTGAAGATCATCGGGATCTGGCAGGTCTGGCACAGCATGGGCAGCGTCTTGTTGTAGAAGCGGTTGCCCTTCTTGGCCTCTTCGCGCCAGTGCTCGAGGCGCGGCCGGTAGTACTTGTCGAAGCTGTTGGGATACTTCTGGGACAGCCAGTCCATCTCGTCGTCGGTGGGAATCCAGGTGTGGAAGTTGCACGCGGCGGCGTAGTTGTAGAAGGTCGCCCAGGCCTGGTGGGAGATGTGGTCCTTGTCCTGCTCGATCTGATCCAGCCACTTCGGCGGACGGATGCCATAGCGGGCCAGATCCTTAAACAGGGCGCCACCGTTCTCTTCGAAATAGACCTCCCAGGCTTCTTTCCAGCTCATGATCCGCTTGGGCAGCATGTAGTCCATCATCATGCCGACCAGGGTCAGCACGCGATAGCCGCGCCAGGTCCACTTGTCGATCCATTGCTGGACGATGGGCAGGTTGTCCGGATCCTGTTCGAGGATGAACTTGATGACCTCGAGGCCCAGGGTCATGTGACGGGCTTCATCGGACTGGGCCGAGAAGCCGAAGGTCATGGTGCCCATGTCGCCGTTGTAGGCCGCGCCGGAAACGAAGGGCACGAACAGCAGGTTGGTCAGCACGTACTCGAAGCTGAAGCCGATGGCCACCATGAACTCGAAGGGGCCAGCGGTCACCGCGTCGTCGAAGAAGGAGCGCGGCACCGACAGGTACCACACGCGCTCGAGCATGTGACGATACTCGTGGAAGCCGTTGTAGTACTTGTTGTAGTTGGAGATGGAGTGGATCTGGGTCTGGGCGTGACGGATCTCGTCCAGCGACTGCATCAGGCAGGCGACCCGCGGGCCGACGCCGGGGAACTGGCGGCCGGTCATCGCAAAACCACGGTGAGCCATGTATTCCAGCGGGCTGATGCCGTTGAGGAAGAGCTTGACCGCGTTGATGTAGCGGGCGTCGGTCACCGACAAGTGGCCATTGTTCTGGGCGTAGGCGTCGATGATCGCGTACAGCTTGCGCTCCTTCTCGGCCTGGTACTTCCAGTAGGCATCCATGGTCAGGCGGAAGGGATCTTCCCACTTGTCCCAGTCATGGATCTTGATGCCCTCGTACTTGACCATGGGGAATACGTCGTCCATCGACTGGTAGGTGGTTTCCCAGCCCAGGCCGCGGGTCATGTGCTGGTACTTTTCCTTCAGGCCCAGCTTCTTCTTGCTGACTTTCATGTCCATCTGCTTATCTCCTCAAATGGTTCAGTTGTTCCAGCTCAGGGTCAGCTCGTCGTCGGTCTCGTCGACGTGGCCCGTGAGGGAAATCAGGTTGATGTGCAGCTCCTGCAAGTCGAAGTCGCGGCCAATGAGCTCCTCGATGGTCGAGCGACGGACGGTCAGCGTGCCTTCCGCATCGATCTTCACCATCGCCGGCTGCTCGTTGCAGACGGCGTGGGGGTTGTCGGCCATGATGGCCTGGATGATCGAACGGGTGTCGTCGTTGGTTTGCAGCGCGATGAATACCTTGGACATGGAGCTTCCTCTTAAAGGCTGACGCCGGCCTTGGCCAGGCGGGCGTTGAACTGGCCGACCAGTTCGCTGGTCAGGGCGTCGGCCTGGGCGCCGAGGGCGATCTGGGCGACGGGCATCAGCGCTGAGGCGGCACGGTCGCGCCAGTGGGTGATCCACTTTTCCAGCTGGGCCTTGTTCTCGGGGGACTCGGCGGCGGCCGTCTTGACCGTGGCATCAACCCACTTCCGGGTCTCCGCGTACCAGTCGGTCATGAACTGGGTGAGCATGGCGATGGGGGTGCCGCCCTGGGACGCCAGCACGTTGTCGATGATGGTTTCGTACACCAGCGGATAGAGCAGACCGTCCAGGGCCACCATCTGGGCCACGTAAACCTCCATCGGGTCCTTCAGCACGAAGCAGTCTTCCACGTAACGGCGCAGGCCCTGCCAGGCGCTGTCTTCCATCCAGTGCTTCTTGGCCTCGTCGAGGACTTCCACGTCGTCACCCAGCAGCAGGCCGACCCGGGTGATGTACTGGGCAATGCCCAGCTGGTCCATCGAGTGGTACAGACAGGGCTGGGTCAGCGCGGTGCCGTAGCCATAGGCGGTGATGAAGGCGCCGTTCATGTTGCCGCCCCAGGCCGCATGGCGCAGGGGGATCAGGAGCTTGAGCACGGTCTCCTTCAGCTCGGCCGGCAAGGTCTCGGCCAGGCCGCGGCCTTCGACAAAGTCGAAGTTCGACTCGGCGGTTTCCTGCTGCTTGGCACGGGCCAGGGTGTAGGCACCGTAGTAGAACTGGCGCGGATCCTTGAAGGCGTACCAGTCGGCCATCTTGATGGCGCTGCGGGACGCGTCGAAGATCTCGTGTTCCGGGGCCCAGGTGGGACGGTAATGGAAGTTGTGGGTGGCCTGGACGTCCAGGGTGCCTTCCTGGTAACGGGAGGCCGCCTTGTCCGGACCGATGCGCCGGGCAATGTGATCAAAGGTTTGCCGCTGCGGCTTGATGGATACCGTGCGCAGATCAATATGCATTGTGTCTCCTCCTTCTTTATTGAAATACCGGGCGGAACCCGGGTCGCTTATCTGAAGCGTTGATGGGTGGCCTCGTGGAGGCTCCAGTTGAAATCGCCGTCATCGGCCGACTCGGGTCGAGTGCCTTCCAGCAGGATCACCCGGTTGGTCCGGCAGAACTCCTCGTAGGCCACTTCCGGCAGCAGCATCTCGACGAAGAGGGCCGGATCCGAGATGGAGAACTCGAACTCCACCAGGCCATCGGGTCGCCGCTCCACCAGCCGCACGTACTTGCGGTTTACATCTACCGGCGGCGGACTTGTCGGATTGATCATCTTTTCCTCAATCGGGAACATCACGGAGTAACTCTCTTACAAGGCCTGTGCCCGAAAAAACAAAGTCATGATTTTTATAGGATATTTACGGCCAATCTCGAGATTGTCGAAAAAAGCATAATTTATGAGTAGATCAATTGATCAAATGCTGCAGTGCATCTTGATGATCTGGTGAAACCCCTCCGGCAGCCACGGGACAAGCTGCCGGAAAGCACCGGACGCCTGCCAGACCGCCGCGCCGGTAGTACACTTGCATGTCCGCTCATCATCTGCCGCCCATGAACGAAGCCTCAGCACGCCTGGTTCTCCTCGTCCGCAGCCTCGAAAGCCCCCTCGGCGCCTCTCCCCACTGGAATCAAGCCGATGCCGACTGGGCGAGCCGGGCCGCCACCGAAGTGGTCGGCGAGGACGCCTCCGGCGACCGCTTCCTGGCCCGCCGGGCTCAGCTTGCCCTGGAGCGCCTGGGCGACCGGGATCGCCAGTTCCGCAAGCTGACGACCACCGGGCGCTGGCGGACCTGGACCGGTGCCCTCCCCGTGGCCGCCGGCTTCGCCCTCGGCATCCTGATGGACGCCGCGGGACCAAACCGTTACGTGAACATCCTGGCCTTCCCGCTCCTCGGCCTGATCCTCTGGAACCTGCTGACTTATGCCTTGCTGGCAGTCCATTCCCTGCGGGCGCCGTTCCAGGCAAGCCGACGCCCGCCGGGCCTGCTTGGCCGTACGGTGGCGCGTTTGGGGGGCGCCCTTGCCGAGGCCCCCCTCGACGATCAAGCGTCCGTCGCCCTGCGCTTCCGCAGCGACTGGGCCCGCGCCGCCCTGCCCCTGACCGGCTGGCGGGTGGCCCGGGTTCTGCATCTGGCCGCCGCAGCCTTCGCACTTGGTGCCATCGCCGCCCTCTACACCCGCGGACTGGTGCTGCAATTCCAGGCCGGCTGGGAGAGCACCTTCCTGTCCGCCGGACAGGTGCACCAGGCCCTCAGCGCACTGCTCGGGCCTGCGTCGGCACTGACCGGCATCCCGATACCCGATGCCGTGCAGCTCGAGGGCCTGCGGCTGCCGGAGCACCCTGGCGCGGGCGCCGCCCCCTGGATCCATCTCTATGCGGCCAGCCTGCTGATCTTCATCGTGCTGCCCCGGGTGCTGCTCGCCCTCATCAGCGCCCTGGCGGCGCGCCGCCTCGAGCAGCACTTTCCCCTCCCCCTCGGCGACGCCTATTTCCAGCGCCTGCAACGGAGCTTCAGCGGCCAGGCCGCCCGATTGCACGTGGTGCCCTACAGCTACACCATCGCGCCCCAGTCCGCCCTGCTGCTGCAGGACGCCGTCGGCCATGCCTTCGGCCCGCGCGCCCAGCTGAGCATCGCCCCTTCGGTCAGCTACGGCGGCGAGGACGCCCTGCCCGCCGGCATCCTCCCCAGCGGAACCCCTGCCCTGGCCCTCATCCTGTTCTCCCTCAGCGCCACGCCCGAGGATGAGAACCACGGACGCTTTGCCGACGCCTTGGCCAGAACGCTGCCCACCGGCACACCGATCGCCGCCCTGGTGGACGAGGCGGCCTTCCAGGCCCGCTTCGGCAAACAGCCGGAACGGCTCGACGAACGGCGCAAGGCCTGGCGCCGGCTGTTCGAGGGACGCCGGATCGAAGCCCTGTTCGCCAACCTGGAAAGCGACGCCCCGGCCAGCCTGGCCGACGGCCTGAGCGCCCTGCTCGACCGGCACGCCCGTCAAGGAGGCAGCCTGTGACGACCATCAATCTCAGCCTGGTATCCCATACCAACACCGGCAAGACGACCCTCGCCCGCAGCCTGATCGGGCGGGACGTGGGCGAGATCCGCGATGAAGCCCATGTCACCGCCCTGGCCGAGCGCTACCGGATGATCGAAACGCCTGGAGGCGATGCCCTCGAGCTGTGGGACACCCCGGGCTTCGGCGACAGCGCGAGGCTGGTGCAGCGGCTGCGCCAGCAGGGCAACCCGGTCGGCTGGTTCCTGACCGAGGTCTGGGACCGCTGGCGCGATCGGCCCTTCTGGTCCAGCCAGCAGGCCCTGCGCAATGTGCGGGAAGAGGCCGATGTGGTGCTCTATCTGGTCAATGCCAGCGAGCGCCCCGGCGATGCCGGCTATGTAGCCCTGGAAATGGAGATCCTGGCCTGGCTGGGCAAACCGGTGCTGGTGCTGCTCAACCAGCTGGGCGAGCCCCGTCCGGGCGAGCAGGATCGGGCGGACGAGGAGGCCTGGCGGCAGCACCTGGCCGGCCATGGGTTCGTGCGGCGAATCCTGCCGCTGGATGCCTTCGCCCGCTGCTGGGTGCAGGAATTCACCCTGCTCGATGCCGTGGGCAGCGCCCTGCCCGAAGGCCGGCGCGGCACCTTCGCCAGCCTCGAGGAGGCCTGGCGGGAACGTCGCCTGCAGCAATTCCGAGCCTCCATGGCGGTGCTGGGCGAGTTTCTCGCCACCACGCGCCACGATCATGAACCCCTGTCCGATGAGGGCATGGGTGGCACGCTGCGACGCCTGGGCCAGTTGGTCGGCATGGACAGCACTACCGATGTCCGGGAGCAGGCGATGGCCTGCCTGGCCGAGCGCCTCGAGCGGGAGGTCCGGCGGACCACCGACCAGCTGATCGAGATCCACGGCCTGGCCGGCCGGGCTGCGGAGGAAGTCCTGGCCCGGGTCAGCAGCGACTTCGCCTCCCGGGAAAAGCTTGGCGAAGGCCAGGCCGCGGCGCTGGGCGGGATCCTGTCCGGCGCCCTGTCAGGCCTGGCCGCCGATCTGGCAGCCGGTGGGCTGACCCTCGGTGGTGGCGCCCTGGTCGGCGCCGTACTGGGGGCCATCGGCAGCGCAGGCGCTGCAAAGGCGGTGAACATGGTGCGCGGCACCGACAGCAGTGAAGTGCGCTGGAGCGAAGACAGCCTGCAACGCCTCAGCGTGTCCGCCCTGCTCCGCTACCTGGCCGTAGCCCACTACGGCCGAGGCCGCGGAGAATGGCAGCAGGGCGAGTACCCCGCTCACTGGATACCGCTGATCGAAGAGGAGGTCGAGCGCCGGAAGACGGCCTTGAGTGCAGCCTGGGCGAAGAACGACAACACTGGTAAAGGTGTGCCACCGCTCCCCGAGGCCCTCACCGACGTCCTCGCAGACACCGCGCTGGCGCTGCTGACGCGCCTCTATCCCGGCATACGCCTTCCCACCTAGCGTCGGCGATACCGGCTTATTGGTCCCGGATGATTCTCCAGTTAACGACCCGCGGATTACCTGCCTCAGCCACCGCGCTCCCATACATCCTGGACACGCCCTTGACGTCGGTGCCGAGAATCCGGATTGACGTGCCAACCCGTACCAGCGTCGTATCTGCCAGGCCGGCATCGGTCACTTCGATCCATTTGGTTCGCGCCGCCAATCCATCGATCCGGGTGCTCAGGATGCTCTGGCCGTTTCCGTAGTGGACCGCATAGACCCGGGCCGTACCGCTGGCACTGCAGGGGTCGTCGTTCAGGATGGAGCCGACCCAGCTCAGGACCCCATCGTTGGCCTGCAGGCTCAGCACCACCCGCTCGGTGACGGGGGCCTTGCCGCCACCGGGACGGAAGTCGCCGGTCAGATCGGTGTACCACCCCATCGGCGCATCCGACTGGAACTTGGCGCCGCCGATGAGATCTGTCACTGGACTCATCACGGCCCGCCTGACCGGGAAGGACACGCCATCAGGCAGCGGCAACTGGTGGTCTTTTTCATCGCCATAGGCCCGGCTTTTCGTCCCATCCCGTACCGCATACATGGTGTGCTGCTGGGAATTCGCCAGATCCTCGGAGGCCAGCAGGCGCCCGGTACCGACGAATACATAGCGCCTAAGGTCTTCCGCCGAGTACTCGATCTTGGGCGCCACGGTCACGGGCTGGCGAGCTCCGCCGACAACAAACTCGGCCAGTTTGACAACCGGGGGCTGATCCTTGTCCGCACTGGTGAAATCGAAACGCCACAGATTGCCGTCGAGATCCCCGCCATAGACGTAGTCGAGCGTGTAGTCCTGGTAGCTCGGGGTATAGCCTTCGATCTGCGCCAGCCCCCCCAACGGGATGTACTCAGGTTTGCTGGAGGCGTCCAGGGGTTTGTCCAGGGGGGTGTACAGGGGTTGCTCGGTAAGGAGCGCTCCGGTTCGGGCATTGAGCACGAACAAGGCCCCGCGCCCGGGTTGTGTCCCCCGCGTGTTGTTGTAACCGCCCGTCAGGATCACCACCCACCCCCAGCGCCGGGTCTTGGCGATCAGCGGTCGGCCAAAGCTGAAGCCCATGTCCGGGTGGGTGAACTCCCACAGAACCTTCTGCGCAACGTCGGACTCGGAGGCGGATGTCGGAATATTAGTCACATCCATCGCAACGAAACTCCGCCCCCCCTTGCCCTGCCCAACCACCAGCAGGGTACGCCAGTCGGGCGACAGCCCGGAGGGGAAGGACGCCAGCTTGCCACCGGTTCTGGCGAAATCCACATCACGGATCTCAGGTGTCGCATTCATGAAGTAGCGGTGCGAGTAGGTCTTGCGTGCTATGGCCTGGATGCCGCTGACCTCGGGGTTGCCATCCGGCCCCTCGAAGACGGAGTAAGGGACCAGCGCGAACAGCTCGCGTCCGCCTTCGTTGCCATCCGTGGCATCGAACGCGTGGAGCATGCCGTCGTTTGCGCCCACCACCACCATGGGCGTCCGCCCTGCGTGCTCAACCATGAAGCTCGAATAGCCCGGGTTATAGGCATCCAAGTAGCTCGCCGAGGGCTTTCCGACATAGACGGCCCGCGAATCGACGATATCCCCCAGGACACTCTTTCTCTGGCGATAGCGTCGTTGTGCGGTTTCCGTGGTTTCGCTGCTCCTGTCGCCGCGGAGGTAATTCAGGACAGCCTCACCATCCGCCGGATCGCCGGCCGGCGCTGCCACCCCCCGGCTCAGATTCAATTGCTGCGCAGCGCCCAGGTCGGACCACCGGAAAGGGGCTCCGGCAAGATCACCGGGGAGGGGGTAGAGCTTTTCCTTGTCACGCGGCACCAGCGTGACGATGCGTCGGGCATTGCTCCCCATGGCATCGAGCCGTTCCGCCGCACTCCAAAGCGGGGTGAGCACAGGCTGGTCAAGATTGACCTTGTCGACCCGGGCCGCCACCACGTCGCCAGACCACATCGTAGCATCGTAGCTGCCCTGATAGGTGTTGGCGCCTCCGCTGGTGGCGCTGACCTGAACACTGGAAAGCGCCGCCCCCGCCCCCGCACCGGCCCCCGCGGCGATGCTCTGGAAGGCTCCGGCCAGCCCGTCCCGCATCGAGTCGGGATCACCCGCCGTGTAGTAATTCATGGGCAGGTCGTAGGCATTGCCCGGATAGCGGGTCCCGTCCTTGCGACCCACCGCCTTCCAGGCATCCTTGCCGGCCTCGAAGGCCTTGGCTGCATCCGGTGCCTTCACATACCCACCGTACTTGGCGGCCAGCCAGTACTGGTTCCGGTGCTGGTAACCCGACTCCAGAACATCCATCCAGTAGGTGCTGACAGTCTGGACACCCGGAATGTCCGGTCGGATATCCGAGGAGTGGGCAAAGTAGGCGATCCCCGCCATCAGGTAACTTCCATTGGAGATGACCTGCTCGCTGAGATTGCCCAGCCCCTCCATCGCACCGACCTCATCGGTCCAGCCCCTGGCCGTCTTGCCCGCCATGTCGAAATCCACATCAGGAGGTGTGGCGTGATTGTGCGGATACGGACTCCCTCCAGCCCCCATGCCCGACAGCTCAAAATCGAAGTTCGAGTTGGTATCACCAATCCCGATCACGTAATTCCGCTTGCAGGACAGGGGGCCCTTGTCAGGGTACTTGGCGTCCTTGGCCGGATCATCCCAGCGGGTGAAGATCGGAAAGCCGTCGTAGACCAACGGTTCAGCGTTTGCAGGCGGCAGATAGGACGCCGTCGGAGACTTGTGACGCAGGTACTTGATCACCTCCGCATACAGCTCGCTGACCGGGTCATAGTGCTTGTAGGATTGCGATCTGGATCCGAACTTGTTCAGGTAGTTGATCGTCCCGCTGTCGCCGATGGCCTTCCCAACGTCGTTCAATCCGTACGGATCAAGCTTGAAGGCACCGGTTTCGGAGATCTCGTTGGCCACCGACTGCACCGGTGAGCGCAACACACCGCCGTCCTTGTACTCGTTGGGGGTACCACCCGGACCATCCAGGGAGCTGATCTCGCCCATCTGAAGATAACCGAAGGCACCGAAGTACATCTTGTCCTTGTAACGCTGGATGAGACCGACCGGCTTGTAGACAGTCAGGGTCCCGGTGGGGTTCTGGTAAGCCTGGCAGAAAGCCTCCAGCGGGCGCCCCCGTGAATCGTCGCGGCATACCTCGACATTCACGGTCATCACCGAGCAGGTCTCCTCCGGCGTACAGAATCGCACCCCGGTGCCCATCCCTCCATTTCTGATGATGACAGTGCGCCCGATATAGGCGCTACCCAGCCCCGTGTAGGAGGACAGGTTTTGGGCATCCAGGTTGCGATCAGGAAAATTGGCGCTCAGATAGCTGCCCTGCGGCGACGCATACGCCCGCTGCAGGACCGTGCGCCCGAGCGGTGAGCCCGAGGTAGCGCCAAACACCAAGGGCTCGTCGACGACCCGGTTGCCGCCGGTCAGTACCCAGCGAAACGTATCGACTCCTTGCATGGTGGCCCAGTTCATGAAGTTCCCGCTCCATGTGCCGGGGCAGGCAAAGCCCTTGTCGGCACTGGTCAGCGTGCCACTTGGCACAAAAACCGGGTCTTCGTAGACGTAACATTTGCGGGGATCGAAATAGCCAAGGTATTCAGTGCGCCCCGACGTATCGAAGGTGTCCCCCTGATGGGCCCGCGTGATCGCCGTAGGAAACTCGACAGACAGCGCAAGCATCACGTTGGGTGGAACATCGGAGACGTTCAGTGGTTGATCGGCAAGAGGTATTTGCGCGGAAAGGACGGATCCGCACAGTCCGCCCAGGGCCAGGCTCAACACGACCGCGCGCAGCGGCCCTGACATGCTCATGCTGTTCACTCCGGAATATTCCTTCAGATCATCTTTCAATACGACTGGCCTCAAGGGAGACGCGTGGTGACCGTCGCCTGGACGTAGGTCTGGGTGTTCCGCACGCCATCGCTGCGGATCGTGATCCGGTAGAGCGGCAGGGAGATCGAGCCCGGCTTGTCCTGCCGGTAGGAACCTCCACGCTCGAACTTGTCGGAAACCGAGCACTTCTTCTCGTCGGCGGGGCCGAAATCGGTGCACATGCGCTCGATCAGGAAGCGCACCTCGTTGCCGTCGGCGAGGGTGCCATCCGCCTTGTTCGGCCGGATCGACGAGAACTTCGCATCAAATGCGGCCTTCTCCTTGAGGATCAGGGGAATACCGTCACCGTCCGACTCAAGCAGCCGCGGTGAATAGTTCATGGCCAGCCATTTGGTTGCCGCTCCGCTGCAAGCAGCTTCGCCGGGAATGCAATCGGCCACATCGGGATTGGTGAAGTCCGGCAGCTTCATCGTGGAGAAAGCCGCATGCAGGCCGACGCCGGCGCGATTGACGGAATCCCGCTTGAAAGCCAGGTTGCCGGACAACATGGCCGAGGTGTCCACCGCCCGTAACATCGAGACACCACCCAGCATCATGATGACCAGAACGATCAGCACCACGGCAAGCACGGTCCCGCGGGAACGAATGCGCCGAGGCGGGCGGTGGGCAGGAAGGGACGCTCGCATCGATACGGCCTAGGACTTGGGGATGGACTTCATGTTGCGCAGCGGAATGACCCAGTCGAACGCCTGATAGCGATGGCGCTGCTGGTCCGCCGCGAGCTCGCGCACCACCCTTCCGGTGCCCGGCAGGTCATCGAAAAGGGTGATCCGGGGCACCCGGGCATCCGCATCGGGCACCTGCGCAGAACGCACCACCATGCCGATACGGATGGCCTTGATCTGATCGATCTTCTGCTCGGTGGCCTCCTCCCCGTTCATCAGCTCCGCCAGGGTCCAGCCAGCTTCGCCGGGAGACACCCACTGGTCGATCACGTTGTCGTTGGCCGACCCGCCGTTGCCGTTGTCGAGTCCGTAGCGTGCCTTCAGAAGGACGATGTTCTCGCCGAAGGACTGCAGATTGCGCCGCTGCAGCAGGTCGTGCTCGACGAGCTCGGCATGGGCATTCACGCTTATCAGGGAGAAGACAGGAGCGGCCTCCCGGCCGAGGTGAAAGACCGATGAGGCGCCTCCCGACAGCGCCAGCGCCCCGTAGGACGTGGATGCCATGTTGAGCGGAATCGTCGTATAGGTGGCCGCGCTGGCAGACTGAGCCATCGAGGGCATGACCCGCAACCCGAGCGTTGCATCCATTATGGGCGCCCCCCCACCCGCGCCCGGAGCCGCCTGCACGATCTGGCAATCGGATGGCGCACCGGCCACCTCCTGGGGTACGGCCAGGAAGAGGTCATCGACCCGTTCCGCCGGCTTGAGCAAGCCCACTCCGTTCGGATTGCTCACGGTAAGGACCTGGCCATTCGAATCGAAGGGGATGTCGCGGTTTCCAGAGCTGGAACCCGCGGAGATGACCATCAGGATATCGGCAGCGGCCTCGCCACCGTCGAGGATCCCCACCGGCAGGACTCTCACCGTCCCGGGAAAGCGCAAGAAGGGCTCGGGGAGCCCGGCCACCGGGAGCAAGGCTGCACCGTTGCGTGTGGCCAGTACTCTGCAGCCCCACACATGGCGCCCCTGCACCAGACCGGCCCCGGCATCCTCGATGAGCATGTTGAGACGCACCCCGACCAGCGCGGTCATCTGCGTGGCGTCCGCCGAACCATTTACGTTGCGGCGAAAGGCCTCGCTGGCACTGAAAGAGCGCATCACCACCAATGATGCCACCAGGCCGATGACCAGGCCCACCATGACCTCGATCAGATTGACACCACCCTGGCGATGCCTACCCGGAAGGGCTTTGGAGCAGGTTCGCATGGGCATTCCTAGAAAAGCAGCGCCTTTGTTTCGTAGACACCCGTTGCCGCCACTGCCTGGGAGGCCCCCGCCGCTCCAGGCAGAGTCCACTCGATACGCAGGCTGACGAGCAGCGTGCTGGGGGTGGCGGACGCGCTGAAGCTGGGAACCACCTTTGCCTCAGGCAAGCGACTGCCTCCCACCACCCGCTCGTCGACCCATGACAGCAACTTAGCGCCCTGGGGGCCGTAATCGGCCTGGACCCGGCTGATCTCGGAGGCGCTCATCCTGGCCAGCAGTTCATCCGCCAGCATCGCCGCCTCTGTGCGGAAGCGGCTGTCGGCCATGATCTTGAAGGAGACAGCCTGAAAGCTGATCATGCCCAGCAATCCGAGGGAGAAGATCAACAGGGCAATAAGCGCCTCGAGAAGCACGTAACCCCGGGACTCGACACACTTCTTCATGGTTCGATCTCCTTCACGGCTCGGCACACTGGGCAGGCAACACACGGGGAAGGCAGGCAGCGAGGCGGCCTTCCGGCAGCGATGGGTCGCAGGACTTAACGGCGCCCCCCGGCGTGACGAACACACACACGGCCCGATCGCTCCCCGCCCGCGTCACCCGATAGACCTGGTTGGCGGAGATCGCCACACCCTCTGCGTCACTGACGCGCCCCATGCCGTTGAACCACAGGCTGGCCGGTCCGCTGACCTTCACCTCGGCTGAGATCTCCTTCATCGCGAGACTGGCTACATGGCTGACATCCCCTTCGGGGACCGGCTGCGTGCGCGCAGCCCAGTTGGCCCCGTCCCTGGAGGGCGTGAGCGACACGACTCCAGATACCGTGGGCATGTCGTTGGTCAGCAGGAATTCCACGCGCAGGTTGCGGCGGATCGCCTCGGTGGTCGCCTGGCGCAGACCGTTCTGGAGAAATTCCGCGGCGGCGCTGACCGAGCTTCGGCGGAGCCAATCGGCCATCTGGGGGATCCCGATCGACATCAGGATGCCCAGGATGAGCACGGTGATCATGAGCTCCAGCAGCGTGGAGCCCCGCTGAGCACCAACGCAACGCCTGGACGATGCACGCCGCGATGCATGCAGGTACAGGGGGCTGTCTGGACGCGCCATGTATTCGGAGAGGAAAGGCGATCGTGCGGAGGGCATTCGACAGGAGTTCGCAAAAGCGCTTTATTCATTCAGAATCAATGACGAAAGCGTACTTCAGAAAACGAACAACTATCCCAAATGGATGCAATTTAACAAACAGCCTGAATCGTTCAGCGCAGGTGGCGGCCCGCCACCACCCTGCCGGAAGACCGGATACGAAGCCTTCGCGGAAGGTCACGAAAATACCCGGCCGCCCTGCACCACGAGACTGCAGTGAGCCGGAGCCACGCACCGAAAGAGTGCGGAGAATGACTGGGGCGCAACCGCGGGAGAATCCGGAGATGTCCGGAAAAAAATTACAAACCCATGTTTTTAAAAGACTACCCCTTTCTTCCAGATGCCTGGCACGACACCTGCTAAACCATGGCAGAGAGGGACGAAGTGCAGCTTGCCTGCCTTCGCTTCTTTAGAGGGTGGCTAGGGTTCCGGTCCTGATCTGGCATGCGTGCATGCCTTCGGGATGTCTGGTCCGAGAGCTGCCGGCCATGAAGCGCCGGATCCAGTCCGCCGGCATGACGTGGCTCCACGGAGGGATAAAAGCCCGGGAGGATCGCTTTGAACGAAGCGCCCTCTCGTCCATTTATCCGATTCGACAGGGAGCCCGTCATGCACCACCCCGATCATCACCTCGCCCGTCCGACCTTCCTCCGCAGCACGCAGCCTCCGTCCTCCTCCGTGCGTACCGCGCTGCACGCACTGCGCAAGGGCCTCGCCGTGCTGGGCCTCGGCACCGCCCTGCTCACCGCCTCCACCCCGACGCTGGCCGAAGTGAAGGTCGGCGTGTCGGACTGGCCGGGCTGGGTGGCCTGGTATGTGGCCGAGCAGAAGGGCTTCTTCAAGAAGCACAAGGCCGACGTCAAGCTGGTGTGGTTCGCCAACTACACCGACTCCATCTCCGCCCTGTCATCCGGCCAGCTGGATGCCAACTCCCAGACCTGGTCCGACACCATGGGGCCGCTGGCCAAGGGCGTGCCCCTCAAGGCCATCCTGGTCAATGACAACTCGGCCGGCAACGATGCGCTGATGGTCAGCGGCAAGATCAAGAGCTTCGCCGAACTCAAGGGCAAGAGCATCGCCCTTGAGGAGTTCAGCATCTCCCACTTCGTGCTGGCCACCGCCCTGGCCAAGAACGGCATGAGCCAGAAGGACGTGAAGGTGGTGAACCTGTCCGCCGGCGACGCCGCTGCGGCCTTCCTGTCGGGCCGGGTAGACGCCGCCGTGGTGTGGAACCCGTGGGTGGCCCAGATCGAGAAGAGCGGCAAGGGCAAGGCCTTGTTCACCTCGAAGGACATGCCGGGCCTCATCCCGGATCTGCTGGTGGCCCAGGACAAGGCCATCAAGGCCAAGCGCAAGGATCTGGTAGGCATGATCCAGGCCTGGTTCGACACCGAGAAGTTCATCCGCGACAACCCGGACGAAGCCGCGAAGATCATGGCCAAGGTGGTGGGCATGAAACCCGAGGAATACAAGGTCTTCCTGCCCGGCACCCGCTTCTTCGACGCCGCCGCCAAC
This sequence comes from uncultured Zoogloea sp., assembly GCA_937967645.1. GTDB lineage: Bacteria > Pseudomonadota > Gammaproteobacteria > Burkholderiales > Rhodocyclaceae > Zoogloea. The sequence continues at coordinate 21,362 of CALBTT010000126.1, read as the reverse complement.
CAGGCTGCCCTGGCCCCGGCCGACCCGAAGTCGCTGCAGGCGGTGGCCCCGACGATCTCCGGCTTCCTGCTCGACAAGAAGCTGATCGACGGCAAGCCCGACGCGGCCAAGGGCATCGACGCCTCCCTGCTCGCCGAAGCGCTCGGCAAGTGAGGACGTCATGAGTGCACACAAGCGCTCGGACGGCATCAGCCCGCTGTGGCAGATCCGTACGGCCATCGACCCCCGCCACTACTGGGTGCTGGCCCTCTGTGGACTGGTCGCCCCCCTCCTCGGCTGGAGCATCGCCAGCAACCTGGACGGGGTGGACAAGGTCTTCCTGCCCGGCCCGGCGGACGTGCTGGCCCGCATCTGGACCTGGGCCAGCGAGGACGGCCTGCCCGCCGACGTGGCCATCAGCACCTGGCGGGTGGTGGCCGGCTGGGCCCTGTCGGCGGTGATCGCCCTGCCCCTCGGGCTGTTCATCGGCAGCTACCGCTCGGTGCAGGCCCTGCTCGAGCCCCTCACCGACTTCATCCGCTACATGCCGGCGGTGGCCTTCATTCCGCTGGTGATGCTGTGGGTCGGGATCGAGGAAGGCTCCAAGATCGCCATCATCTTCATCGGCACCTTCTTCCAGATGGTGCTGATGGTGGCCGAGGACGTGCGCCGGGTGCCCCTGGCCCAGATCGAGGCGGCCCAGACCATGGGCGCCTCCCGCGGCGAGATCCTCGAGCGGGTCATCGTGCCCTCGGCCAAGCCGGCCCTGCTGGACACCCTGCGGGTGACCATGGGCTGGGCCTGGACCTACCTGGTGGTGGCCGAGCTGGTAGCCGCCAACTCCGGGCTCGGCTACGCCGTGTTGAAGGCCCAGCGCTTCCTGCAGACCGACAAGATCTTCGCCGGCATCCTGCTGATCGGCCTGATCGGACTGGTCATCGACCAGGGCTTCCGCCTCGCCCATCGCAAGGCCTTCCCCTACCTGGCCGGGAGACACTGATGACCGCCAGCATTGAAATCCGCGACGCCTTCAAGACCTTCGGCCATGGCCCGCGGGCCATCCAGGCCCTGGACAAGGCCAACCTGGCGATCCGTCCCAACGAGTTCGTCACCTTCGTCGGCGCTTCCGGCTGTGGCAAATCCACCCTGCTGCGCATGATCGGCGGGCTGGAGAGCCTCACCAGCGGCAGCATCACCGTCAATGGCCGGCCCATCGCGGGCCCCGGGGTGGACCGGGCCATGGTGTTCCAGCACTACAGCCTCTACCCCTGGCTGACGGTGACGGAGAACATCAAGTTCTGCCGCCAGCTCAAGGCCCACACCCGCGACCGGACCTCCGCCGACGTGGAGAAGGCCTCCGGCCGGGCCGATGCGCTGATCCGCCTGATGGGTCTCAGCCACGTCGCCCACGCCTACCCGAACCAGCTGTCGGGCGGCATGCAACAACGGGTGGCGATCGCCCGGGCGCTGATGAGCCGGCCCCCCATCCTGCTGATGGACGAGCCCTTCGGCGCCCTCGACGCGCAGACCCGCGAAGTGATGCACGACCTGATCCGCCATGTGCACCGCATCGAGGGCAGCACCATCGTCTTCGTCACCCACGACGTGGAAGAGGCCATCTACCTGGGCCAGCGCATCGTGCTGATGGCTCCCCGACCCGGCCGCATCGACACCCTCTACGACGTGCCCCTGCCCGCCGAGCGGCACCAGGACATGAAGCTCGCCCCCGAGTTTCTCGCCCTCAAGCGCGAGATCCTGGACCGCATCCGCGAGACCTCGGGCATGAAGACCGACCTGGAGCAGCTCGCGCGCCTGTCCGCCGAAGCTGCCGAACTGGAGGCCTGATCCCCCATGAACGCCCTGCTCACCCCCACCGACGCGGTGGACATCGACACCCGCTGGCAGCAGCTCGCCCCCGACCTGCCCGCCGACAAGGTGCTCTTCTCCGACGTGATCCCTGGCGGCTGCCATTGGTCATGGAGGCTGCCCCGTGGCGTCACCCTGCGCCTGGTCGCCCAGGGCACTGGCGCCAACCTGTCGCTGGTGCTCTACAACGCCCGCCAGCCCCTCGAGCGCTACAACATGCCCGACTCCCTCAAGGCCCAGCACACGGCCCACTACAGCCGCGGCCATGTGCTGATGAGCGACATGGGCTGCGCCATGGCATCGATCACCGCGGACAGCCTGGGCTGGCACGACCCCCTGGGCATGCTGCTCGACGCCACCCGCCTGCATGACAAGTATGGCGAGCACAGCTACCAGCAGTACCGCAACGGCATGTACCGGGCCGGCCGCGACGGCCTGCTGATCGAGATCGGCAAGCACGGCCTGACCCGCCGCGACCTGGTGGCACCGGTCAATTTCTTCAGCAAGGTCAGCGTGGACGAGGAAGGCCGCTTCCACTTCCACGAAGGCCACGCCAAGGCCGGCGACCACGTGGATCTGCGCCTCGACATGGACGTGATCGTCGCCGTGTCCACCGCCCCCCACCCCCTCGACCCGCGCACCGACTACGCGCCGGCGCCGGTCGGCATCACCGCCTGGCGCTCCGGCCCGGCGCCGGCCGACGACGACTGCCGGGCCTTCCGCCCCGAGTGTGCGCGGGCCCTGCACAACACCGACATGCAGTACCTGGCCTGAGGAGACGACCATGAGCGCAACCGCCATCCGCATCCAGGAAAGCCCCCTCGACCCGGCCGATGCCCTGTACAGCGCTGTGCTGCCCGCCGGCGAACCCTGGCTGCACGAGGTGAAGCAGGGTCAGACCCTGCGCATCGTCGACCTGGAAGGCAACCAGGCCGCCGACATCATCTTCTACAACCGCCACGACACCGACGAGCACTACAGCGTCACCGACACCATCCTGCACCAGGGCGGCATCTACCTGACCACCGGCTCGGTGCTGATGAGCAGCGAAGGCCGGCCGATGCTCACCATCGTCGCCGACACCTGCGGCCGCCACGACACCCTCGGGGGCGCCTGCGCCGCCGAGAGCAACACGGTGCGCTATGCCCTGCACAAGAAGTTCATGCACAGCTGCCGGGACAACTACCTGCTGGCCATCCAGCACGCCGACATCGGTCTGACCAAGGCCGACCTGGTGCCCAACGTCAATTTCTTCATGAACGTGCCGGTCACCGGCGACGGCCAGCTCAAGTTCGACGACGGCGTCTCCGGCCCCGGCAAGTACGTCGAGTTGCGCGCCGAGATGGACCTGTGGGTGCTGGTCTCCAACTGCCCCCAGCTCAACAACCCCTGCAACGCCTACAACCCGACACCGGTGCAGTTCCTCATCTGGGGCTGATCCATCAGCCCCCCCCACCGGCACACGCCGGCCCCCGGGACGACCCGGGCGGACAAGGAAAGATCAGGCGGGACGACCCGCCGCCCTTTTCGTGAGACACCACCATGTTCAGCAAAGTCCTCATCGCCAACCGGGGCGCCATCGCCTGCCGGGTGATCCGCACGCTGAAGAAGCTCGGCATCGCCTCGGTCGCCGTCTACTCCGAGGCCGACGCCAACTCGCTGCACGTCAGCCTGGCCGACGAAGCCGTGTGCATCGGCCCGGCGCCGGCCGCCGAGAGTTACCTGAAGGCCGAGCGCATCCTTGACGCCGCCCGGGCCACCGGCGCCCAGGGCATCCACCCGGGCTACGGCTTCCTGTCCGAGAACCCGGACTTCTCCGATGCCTGCGAGGCTGCCGGCATTGCCTTCATCGGCCCCACCCGGGCCCAGATGCTGGCCTTCGGCCTCAAGCACACCGCCCGCGAGCTGGCCGAGAAGGCCGGCGTCCCCCTGCTGCCTGGCAGCGGCCTGCTCGACGACGTAGCCCATGCCCGCCGCGAGGCCGCCCGCATCGGCTACCCGGTGATGCTCAAGAGCACCGCCGGCGGCGGCGGCATCGGCATGCGCCTGATCGCCTCCGAGGCCGAGCTGGACGAGGCCTACGCCTCGGTGGACCGCCTGGCCCGCGCCAACTTCAAGGAAGCCGGCATCTACCTGGAAAAATACGTCACCGCCGCCCGCCACATCGAGGTGCAGGTCTTCGGCGACGGCCGGGGCACGGTGCTGGCCCTCGGCGAGCGCGACTGCTCGGTGCAGCGCCGCAACCAGAAGGTCATCGAGGAAACCCCGGCCCCGGGGCTGTCCGACACCCAGCGCGCCAGCCTGGCCGACACCGCCGTGCGCCTGATGGAGTCCATCGCCTACCGTTCGGCAGGCACTGTGGAGTTCGTGATGGACGCCGACAGCGGCGCCTTCTACTTCCTGGAGGTGAACACCCGCCTGCAGGTGGAGCACGGCGTCACCGAGGAGGTCACCGGCGTCGATCTGGTGGAATGGATGGTCCTGCTCGCCTCCGGCGATCTGGCCCTGCCCGACAGCCCCCCGACGCCCCGCGGCGCCTCCATCCAGGTGCGCCTGTATGCCGAAGACCCGGCCCGCAACTTCCAGCCCTCCTCCGGCCTGCTCACCGAGGTCAGCTTCCCGCCCGGGGTGCGCGTCGAGACCGCCGTCACCACCGGCTCGGAAGTGCCTCCCTATTACGACCCGATGGTGGCCAAGCTGATCGTCCATGCGGACACCCGTGAGGCCGCCACCGACGCCCTGATCGCCGCCCTCGACGCCAGCCGCGTGTACGGTATCGAGACCAACCGGGCCTATCTGCGCCAGATCCTCGACGGCGAGGTGTTCCGCGCCGGGCGCCAGACCACCCGCTACCTGAACAGCTTCGATTACCGCCCCAGCACCTTCGAGGTGCTGGAGGCCGGCGTGCAGACCTCGGTGCAGGACTGGCCAGGCCGTACCGGCTACTGGGATGTGGGGGTGCCGCCCTCCGGTCCGATGGACGAGCTCGCCCTGCGCGCCGCCAACCGCCTGGTCGGCAACCCGGAGGGCGCGGCCGGCCTGGAATGCACCATGACCGGCCCGACCCTGCGCTTCAACTGCGACGCGGTGATCGCCCTCACCGGCGCCCCCACCGCCGCCACCCTGGACGGTGCGCCCCTCGCCTTCTGGCAGGCCCATGCCGTCAAGGCCGGCGCGGTGCTGAAGATCGGGGCCGTGAAGGATGCCGGTTGCCGCAGCTACCTGGCGGTAGCCGGCGGCATCGACGTGCCCGACTACCTGGGCAGCAAGTCCACCTTCACCCTCGGCCAGTTCGGCGGTCATGCCGGCCGCTGCCTGCGCCTCGGTGACGTGCTGGCGATCCACCCCGGCGCCACGCTGCCGCCGCCCCTGGCCCTCCAGGCCCCCGCCTACGGCCATCACTGGGAGGTGGCCGTGCTCTACGGCCCCCACGGTGCGCCAGACTTCTTCACCGACCCTGACATCGAGAGCTTCTTCGCCACCGACTGGGAGATCCACTACAACTCCAGCCGCACCGGCGTGCGCCTGATCGGGCCCAAGCCCCAGTGGGCGCGCAGCGACGGCGGTGAGGCCGGCCTGCACCCCTCCAACATCCACGACAACGCCTACGCGATCGGCGCCATCGACTTCACCGGTGACATGCCGGTCATCCTCGGCCCCGACGGCCCCAGCCTGGGCGGCTTCGTGTGCCCGGCGGTGGTGATCCAGGCCGACCTGTGGAAGCTCGGCCAGCTGCGCCCCGGCGACACCCTGCGCTTCATACCGGTGAGTGCCGCCACCGCCGCGAGCCGCCTGGCCGCCGGGGATGCTGCCCTGGGTCTGAACGACGCTCCTCTCAGCACGCCGCTCGTCGCCGAGCCGGAAACTCTCACCACGCCGGTGCTGGCCGAGCTGCCGGCCGCCGGCGAACGCCCCCGCGTGGTCTATCGCCAGGCCGGCGACGCCTACCTGCTGGTGGAATACGGCCCCCTGGTCCTCGACCTCGAGCTGCGCTTCCGGGTGCATGCCCTCATGGAGTGGCTGAAGGCCCACCCCCAGCCCGGCATCATCGACCTGACCCCGGGCATCCGCTCCCTTCAGCTGCATTTCGACGCCCGCCGCACTGATCGGGCCGCCCTGCTGGCCACACTGATCGCCGCCGAGGAGGCCCTGCCTGCCATCGACGACATGGAGGTCCCCAGCCGCACCGTGTACCTGCCCCTGTCCTGGGACGACCCGGCCACCCGGCTGGCCATCGACAAGTACATGCAGTCAGTGCGCAAGGACGCCCCCTGGTGCCCCTCCAACATCGAGTTCATCCGCCGCATCAACGGGCTGGACTCGATCGACGAGGTCTACCGCACTGTCTTCGAAGCCAGCTACCTGGTTCTCGGCCTGGGTGACGTGTACCTCGGCGCCCCGGTCGCCACGCCCATGGACCCGCGCCACCGCCTGGTCACCACCAAATACAATCCGGCCCGCACCTGGACCCCCGAGAACGCCGTGGGCATCGGCGGCGCCTACATGTGCGTGTATGGCATGGAGGGCCCCGGCGGCTATCAGTTCGTCGGCCGCACGGTGCAGATGTGGAACCGCTGGAACCACGGCAGCCGTGGCACCGAGCAGTTCAAGCGGCCCTGGCTGCTGCGCTTCTTCGACCAGGTGCGCTTCGTCCCGGTGGGCGAGGACGAGCTGCTGCAGCTGCGCAAGGACTTCGCCGCCGGCCGCGCCCGCCTGCGCATCGAGGACGGCGTCTTCCGCCTCGCCGACTACCGCCGCTACCTGGCGGACAACGCCGCCCCGATCGCCGCCTTCAAGGCCCGCCAGCAGGCCGCCTTCGAAGCCGAGCGCGAGCGCTGGAAGGCCGCCGGCCAGGCCGACTACATCAGCGAGGCCGACATCGCCGCGGCAGCGGCCGACACCGAGCTGGACCTGCCGGACGGCGCCCGCCTGGTGGCCAGCCACATCCCCGGCAACATCTGGAAGGTGCTGGTCGAGCCCGGCCAGGCGGTGAAGGCCGGTGATCCGCTGGTGATCGTCGAATCCATGAAGATGGAGTTCACCGTCACCGCCCCCGAAGACGGCGAGATCCTGCAACTCCTCTGCCGCGAAGCCACACCGATTGCCGCCGGCCAGGATCTGCTGATCCTGCACTGCGCCCCCCAATGACGGAGAGACGACCATGCTGCCCCAAAGCCTAGACCTCGCCACCCTGGCCGCCGCCTACCGCCAGGGCCTCAAGCCCAGCACCCTGTTCGCCGACCTGCATGCCCGGGCCCAGGCGGATGACCACCACGCCTGGATCAGCCTGCTGCCCGAGGCCGAGCTGCTGGCCCGCGCCCGCGCCCTGGACGAGCAGGACCCGGCCAGCCTGCCCCTGTACGGCATCCCCTTCGCCATCAAGGACAACATCGATCTGGCCGGCCTGCCCACCACCGCCGGCTGTCCGGACTTCGCCTACCTGCCGGCCGCCGATGCCCGGGTGGTGGCCCGGCTGATCGCCGCCGGGGCCATCCCCCTCGGCAAGACCAACCTGGATCAGTTCGCCACCGGCCTCAACGGCACCCGCAGCCCCTACGGCGCCTGCCGCAATGCCATCGACCCGGCCTTCATCTCCGGCGGCTCCAGCTCCGGCTCGGCCGTGGCAGTGGCCGCCGCACAGGTCAGCTTCTCCCTCGGCACCGACACCGCCGGCTCGGGCCGCGTGCCGGCGGCCTTCAACAACCTGGTCGGCCTCAAGCCCACCTGCGGCCTGCTCTCCTCCACCGGCCTGGTGCCCGCCTGCCGGAGCATCGACACGATATCGATTTTCGCCCTCAGCGCCGCCGACGCGGCCGCGGTGTTCTCCGTGGCCCGCGGCTTCGATGAAGCAGATGCCTACAGCCGGCCGGTGGAGGCCCATGGCCGCCGCTTCCCGGCCGGTGAACCCTTCCGCTTCGGCGTGCCGCGCCCGGAGCAATTGGACTACTTCGGTGACCCGCACAATGCCGCCCTGTTCGAGGCCGCGGTGGCACGCCTGGCTGCCCTTGGCGGCACGCCGGTCGAGGTGGACTTCAGCCCCTTCCTCGACACCGCCCGCCTGCTCTACGGCGGCCCGTGGGTCGCCGAGCGCTACCATGCGATCAAGGATTTCATCGAAGCCCAGCCCGAGTCGGTCTTCCCGGTCACCCGCGAGATCACCCTCGGCGGTGCCCGGGCCAGCGCCGTAGAGGTCTTTGACGCCCAGTACCGGCTCAAGGCCCTGAAGCGCCGCTGCGATGCCGTGTGGCAGGACGTGGATCTGATCCTCACCCCCACCGCCGGCCATCACCCCACCATCGCCGCGGTGGAAGCCGACCCGATCCGCATCAACACGGACCTGGGCTACTACACCAACTTCATGAACCTGCTGGATTACTCGGCGGTCGCCGTGCCCGCCGCCATCCGGCCTGACGGCCTGCCCTTCGGCGTCACCCTGTTCGCCCCGGCCCACCAGGACATGCCGCTGCTCGAACTGGCCGGCCGCTGGCAGGCCGACACCCGGCTGCCGGTCGGCGCCACCGGCCAGGTCCTGCCCGCTGCGCCGGCCATCCCCGAGCCTGCCGACAATGGCATGGTCCGGGTGGCGGTGTGCGGCGCCCACCTCTCCGGCCTGCCCCTCAACGGCCAGCTCACCCAGCGCGGCGCGCGGCTGATCGGGGCGGTGCGCTCAGCACCGGAATACCGCTTCTACGCCCTGGCCGGCGGCCCGCCACTGCGCCCCGGCATGGTCCGCGTCGCGGAAGGTGGTGGCAGCGTGGCCATGGAGATCTGGGAGCTGCCGGCCCGCCACTTCGGCAGCTTCGTGGCCGGCATTCCGGCGCCGCTGGGCATCGGCAAGGTGAAGCTCGAGGACGGCAGCCAGGTCTGCGGCTTCATCTGCGAGAGCGGTGGGCTGGCCGGTGCCGAGGACATCACCGCACTCGGCAGCTGGCGCGCCTGGCTCGCCAGCCGGACTTGAAACTGTCAAAAACATCCCTTCGGTATATTCCTTAAGCATTCCTTAAGCTGCAAGCGGGACCATCGGGGCTTCCCCGGACGTCCCGCCCCAGCCCCCGCCGGGTGCGTGCCGGGTCATCCTTACGTCATCAGGAGCCCCCCATGCCTCTCAAGCCCCGCACAGCGGCCCTCGCCATCCTCTGTGCCCTCGCCCCCTTCGCCACGATTCCCGCTGCCCTCGCAGCCCCTGCCAGCGAGCCGATCCAGCCCATCCCCGCCGCCCGCATCGGCAACCCCGCCGCAGTCGAGCTGGGCAAGATGCTGTTCTTCGATCCCCGCCTGTCGAAGTCCGGCTTCATTTCCTGCAACTCCTGCCACAACCTGTCGATGGGCGGCAGCGACAACCTCAAGTCATCCATCGGCCACGGCTGGCAGAAGGGTCCGATCAACGCCCCTACGGTGCTCAACTCGCGCTTCAACCTGGCCCAGTTCTGGGACGGCCGCGCCGCCGACCTCAAGGCCCAGGCTGGCGGCCCCATCGCCAACCCGGGTGAGATGGCCTACAGCCATGAACTTGCGGTGAATACCGTGAAGACCATCCCCGGCTACCGCAGCGCCTTCCGCAAGGCCTTCGGCAGCGACGAGGTGAACATCGACCGCCTGACCCAGGCCATCGCCAGCTTCGAGGAGACCCTGGTGACGCCCGACTCCCGCTTCGACCGCTGGCTGAAGGGTGACAAGAAGGCCTTGAGCGCCGAGGAGCTGGCCGGCTACAAGCTGTTCAAGGACAGCGGCTGTGTGGCCTGCCACAATGGCCCGGCGGTGGGCGGCAACTCATACCAGAAGATGGGCGTGGTGGAAGCCTATACGGCCAGCAGCCCCGCCGAAGGCCGGGTAGCCGTGACCGGCAAGGATGCCGACCGCTTCAACTTCAAGGTGCCCACCCTGCGCAACGTGGAACTGACCTACCCCTACTTCCACGACGGCGCCGCCAACACTCTGGCCGAGGCTGTGGACACCATGGGCCGGGTGCAACTGGGCCGCAAGTTCAGTGCAGAGGAGAACGCCCGCATCGTGGCCTTCCTGAAGACCCTCACCGGCAAGCAGCCCAGCTTCGGGTTGCCGGCGCTGCCGCCTTCGGCAGATGCCACGCCGCGCCCCCAGCCCTTCAACTGAGTCTGGCGGCGCCACAAAAAAATACGGCCGTCACATCTGTGACGGCCGTTAAAAAACCGGAGCACCCCGCCGGGAGAGGGAGGAAACGGGGGGGTTAGAAGCTCCAGGTTGCGGACGGATATTCGTTCGATCAATCGCCAGGTCGGTCAAGGGCTCCAGACGCTCATCAAGCTGGCCGGGTTTCCGTGGCTTCGGCAGCAGCGGGCCTGGTCGGCGCGTTGCGCTCGATGGCCTTGCACATCTTGCCCACCACGGTGAGGCTCATCTCGCCACGCGGATAGACGCGACAGGCCAGGACCACGCCCTGGGCCTCCTCCTCGGCGCTGATGCAGGCGCGGCTCATCTTGCGGGCCTCATAGGGGCCGGCGTCGATGTGCACCTTGCACACACCACAGCCACCACCCCGGCAGCCCACCGGAATGCCTTTGCGGCCCAACTGTTCCATGCCGTGAAGCAGGCTCAGATCCGAGGCGCAGGAATAGTCTTCCCCGCTGTTCTCAATATGGATCCTGTACTTCTCGCCCACGCGCTCCTCCTTGGTCCATGTGCCGGATCGCCGTCGCTGCCTGGCGATCTAATGTCGATCCGGAACCTCAATTTTCTCGAGATTTTGTATTATTATCGCTAATCGACTCATTATGCAAGCTAATGGAAAAACTTCAAGCGGCGGTATCACCGATCCGCCCTCCTGGCAGCCCTGCATGGTATAAGGCGATGCCCCACCCCGCCGCGGTCCTCCGGGCCGTCAAGATCATCTACTATCGAGCGGCCGGGGCAACGGAGGAGAAGACGTGAACGACATCCGCTACCCGCAGAACAATGATCTGCGCAGCCTCGTACATTTCTGTGCGGAAAAGGGCCTGATCTGGCTCGACGAAAACCGCATGATCCTGATGCACGTCGCCGCCCTGGCCGAGCTCCGGAAGGAGCTGATCAACTCGGTCGGGATCGACCAGGCCCGCCGCATCCTGACGCGCATGGGCTACGCCTCCGGCGTGCGCGACGCGGAGCTGGCCAAGAAGATCCGCAACGGCATGAGCCTGAAAGACGCCTTCGTGGTGGGGCCCCAGCTGCACATGCTGGAAGGCATGGTCCACGTCACGCCTCTCGAACTGGACTGCGACCTCGAAAGCGGCCGCTTCTACGGCAATTTCCTGTGGGAGAACTCCTGCGAGGCCGACGTGCACGTACGTGAGTACGGGCACTCCGAGCACCCCGTGTGCTGGATGGAGATTGGCTACGCCTCGGGTTACACCTCGGCCTTCATGCGCCGCTTCATCCTGTTCAAGGAGGTGGAATGCACGGCCACCGGCAACAACCACTGCCGGATCGTCGGCAAGCCGGTAGAGGAATGGCCCGACGCCGCCGAGCACACCCCTTACTATGAGGCGGACTCCATCGTCGGCCGCATGCTCGAGCTGCGCAGCCAGGTGGATGCCCTGCGCGCGTCCCTCGAGCGGGAGCTGCCCCGCCCCAACCTGATCGGCGCATCGTCCGGCTTCCGCCACGCCTACACCCTGATCGACAAGGCGGCCGCCACCCAGGTGACGGTGCTGCTGCTCGGCGAGACCGGCGTCGGCAAGGAACGCTTCGCCCGGGCCCTGCACGAGATGAGCGGCCGTGCCACCGGCCCCTTCGTGGCGATCAACTGTGCCGCCCTGCCCCACGACCTGATCGAGTCCGAACTGTTCGGCGTGGAGAAAGGCGCCTTCACCGGTGCCCAGGTGTCGCGCATGGGCAAGTTCGAGCGGGCCGATGGCGGCACCCTCTTCCTCGACGAGATCGGCGAGCTGCCGCTGGCCGCCCAGGCCAAGCTGCTGCGCGTCCTCCAGGAAGGCGAGATCGAACGCCTCGGCGACGAGCGCACGCGCAAGATCAATGTGCGCCTGGTGGCCGCCACCAACGTGGATCTGCAGGCTGCGGTCAAGGCGGGACGCTTCCGCAGCGACCTGTATTACCGCCTCAACGTATACCCGGTGTTGATCCCCCCCCTGCGCGAACGCCTGTCGGACATCCCCCTGCTGATCGAAGCCATGCTGCAGCGCTTCGGCGCTCTCCACGGCAAGCGGGTGGCGGGCATCACCGACAAGGCCCTGCGGGCCCTCAAGGGCTATGCCTGGCCAGGCAACATCCGCGAGCTCGAGAACATGATCGAGCGCGGGATGATCCTCGCTCCCCAGAACGAGTGGATCGAGATCGAACACCTGTTCGCTGGCCCGCAGGACTTCGAGGCGGTCCGCCACGGCATCGACGCCACCGGCAACCTGGCCTCGGAAGCTCCCGGCGGCCCCCATGAGGGCGGCATCGAGGCCCTGTGCAACCAGGTGATCAACACCGGCATCGGCCTGGATGACCTGGAGCAGGCCCTCATTCAGCATGCAGTGAAGCAGTCCGGCGGCAATTTGTCGGGTGCTGCCCGCGTGCTCGGCATCACCCGCCCCCAGCTCAACTACCGGCTCAAGAAGCGGGAATCCCCGGCCTAGCACCGGCCCGGGAATGCCGCTCGCAGCAGCCTGCCTCGAGCACGCACCCGGCCGCGGTTTTTGCTGGCGGCATGGCTCATAATCCCGGGTAGTGCGCGGGTGTCCAGCGCCCCGCCTCGGCGGCCCCGCAGCGAAGGCCCCGGCAGTATCGTTGGTTGCATCCCGCAAACCGGACAGGAGAACGATCGATGAGCCAGAACCGCCAGCAACTCGCCCGCCCCCAGGGGCGCAACACCGGCAAGGTCGTCAGCGCTGCCGACGCCGTCAAGCTGATCCGCTCGGGTGACACGGTGGCCACCACCGGCTTCGTCGGCATCGGCTTCCCGGAAAACATCGCGATCGCCCTCGAGCAGCGTTTCCTGGAAACCCGCGAACAGGACCCGGACGGACACGGCAAGCCGGAGGGCCTGACCCTCGTCTATGGTGCCGGCCAGGGCGATGGCAAGGACCGAGGGCTCAACCACCTGGGCCATGAGGGGCTGGTCAAGCGTGTCATCGGCGGCCACTGGGGCCTGGTGCCACGCCTGCAGGAGCTGGCCGTGGCGAACCGGATCGAAGGCTACAACCTGCCCCAGGGGGTGATCACCCACCTGTACCGGGACATCGCCGCCGGCAAGCCGGGCACCCTGACCCGGGTCGGCCTGGGCACCTTCGTCGATCCCCGGCATGGCGGCGGCAAGGTGAACAGCCGCACCACCGCCGATCTGGTCCGGGTGATGGAGATCGACGGCGAGGAATACCTGTTCTACAAGGCCTTCCCCATCAGCGTCGGGATCATCCGCGGCACCACCGCGGACCAGGACGGCAACATCACGATGGAGAAGGAGGCCCTGACCCTGGAGGCCCAGGCCATCGCCATGGCGGCCCGCAACAGCGGCGGCATCGTCATCGCCCAGGTCGAGCGCATCGCCGAGTCCGGCTCCCTCAACCCACGCCAGGTGAAGATCCCCGGCATCCTGGTGGACTGCATCGTGGTGGCCGAGCGGCCCGAGTGGCACATGCAGACCTTCCTGGAGCAATACAGCCCGGCCTTCTCCGGCGAGATCCGGGTGCCGGTGACCTCCCTCGAGCCCATGGAGATGAGCGAGCGCAAGATCATCGCCCGCCGGGCCGCCATGGAGCTGACCCCCAACGCGGTGGTCAACCTCGGCATCGGCATGCCCGAGGGCGTGGCCGCCGTCGCTGCCGAGGAGCGGGTCATCGATCTGCTCACCCTGACCGCCGAACCCGGCGTGATCGGCGGCATTCCCCAGGGCGGGCTGAATTTCGGCGCGGCCATCAACACCGCCGCCATCGTGGACCAGCCCAGCCAGTTCGACTTCTACGACGGCGGCGGGCTCGACATCGCCTTCCTGGGTCTGGCCCAGGCCGATGAACAGGGCAACCTCAACGTCTCCAAGTTCGGCCCCAAGCTCACCGGCGCCGGCGGCTTCATCAACATCAGCCAGAACGCCAAGAAGGTGGTCTATGTGGGCACCTTCACCGCCGGCGGGCTGGAGGTCGGCCTGGAAGACGGCCAGCTGAAGATCCTGGTGGAAGGCAAGGCCATCAAGTTCGTCCGGGAGGTGGAGCACCGCACCTTCAGCGGCCAGGAAGCACTGCGCCGCCGCCAGCCGGTACTCTACATCACCGAGCGCTGCGTGTTCGAGCTGACCCCCGACGGCGTCGAGCTGATCGAAGTCGCGCCGGGCATCGACATCGAGCGGGACATCCTGGCGCACATGGAATTCAAGCCCGTGATCCGCGGTACGCCGCGCCTGATGGACCCGCGCATCTTCGGCGACGACCCGATGGGACTGCGCGCCACCATCGTCACCACGCCGCTCGAATCCCGATTCCATTTCGATATGGATCAGAACATTTTCTTCATCGACTTCGAAAACATGCGGCTTCGCAGCATGGACGACATCGAGCGGATCCGCAGCCTCATCGAGCAGCTCCTGGCCCCCCTCGGGCGCAAGGTGCCCGCGGTGGTGAACTACCACGGCTTCGACATTCAGGACGAGCTTATCGACCCCTACGCCAACATGATCAAGGGCCTGATGGAGCAGTATTACAGCCATGTGACCCGCTACGCCACCAACACCTTCCTGCGTGCACGGCTCGGCGAAGCCCTGGTCGCCCGGCATCTGTCACCCGGGCTTTTCGACTCAGCGGAAGAAGCCCGCGCAGGCCTTGGAAAGACCTGTTGAGAGGCGTGCGCACAACACCTGTTGCTGCAGTGCAACATACTTCACAGGAAGTTCCGTTTTTTTGATCCATGCCCCTTGTCGGTGCATGGGCCTGTGATATTGTCGGCGGCAAGAGGCGACCGGAAGGAAGAAATCTGGGTCTCTGACTGTTCAACAAACATATACGTGGAGAAAAATTATGGCGACCAAGCAAGAACAGCAATTCAACGAGATCCAGAAAAAGAACCTCGAAGCCGCCATGCGTCTGGCCCAGCTTTCCATCGAGAACTCCCAGCGCATCATGGAACTGCAGGTTGGCACCGCCAAGTCCCTGTTTGAAGAAGGCGTGGCCAACGCCAAGGCCCTGTCCTCCGTCAAGGATCCGGCTGAAGCCCTGAACCTGCGTACCACCTACGCCCAGAGCACCACCGAGAAGATGCTGGCCTGTGCCCGCGAAATCGCCGAGATCACCTCCAAGACCCAGGCCGAAGTCGGCAAGATGGTCAGCGAGCAGCTCACCGGCGGCGGCCAGGACATGTTCGAGTCCCTGCAGAAGATGTTCAAGGGCATGCCGATCGGCGACAACAACGCCCTGGGTTCGATCCAGAGCGCCATGGACACCGCCCGTGCCGCCTACGAGCAGATGACCAAGGCCTCCACCGAAGCCTTCCAGGCCTTCACCAAGCTGACCCCGAAGAAGTAATCCGGCTCAGCCAGCATTACCCCAACGGCACCTTCGGGTGCCGTTTTTCTTTGGGCACTCCACCATGAAAAAAGCCCTCCGGCTCAAGGCACGGAGGGCTCGCAACGCAACACTCGCCGGGGCCTGCCCGGCAGACCCATCAACCGAAACGGCCGGTGATGTAGTCCTCGGTTTCCTTCTTCTTGGGACGCAGGAAGATCTCGTCGGTCACGCCGTATTCGACCAGCTCGCCCAGGTACATGTAGGCGGTGTAGTCGGAGATGCGGGCGGCCTGCTGCATGTTGTGGGTCACGATGACGATGGTGAAGTCGTTCTTCAGCTCGATCACCAGCTCCTCGATGCGCGAGGTGGAGATCGGGTCGAGGGCCGAGGTCGGCTCGTCGAGGAGCAGCACCTCCGGCTTCACCGCGATGCCGCGGGCGATGCACAGACGCTGCTGCTGACCGCCGGACAGGCTCATCCCGCTCTGGTTGAGCTTGTCCTTCACCTCGCCCCACAGGGCCGCCTTGACCAGGGCCCACTCCACCCGCTCTTCCAGCTCTGCCCGGCTCAGGTTCTCGTGCAGGGACACGCCGAAGGCGATGTTGTCGAAGATCGACATGGGAAACGGAGTGGGCTTCTGGAACACCATGCCAACCCGGGCCCGCAGGGTGGTCACGTCCACCTTGGGATCCAGCAGGTTCTGGCTGTTGAGGAGGATCTCCCCTTCCGCCCGCTGGTTGGGGTACAGGTCATACATCCGGTTGATCGTACGCAGCAGGGTGGATTTGCCACAGCCGGACGGGCCGATGAAGGCCGTCACCTTCTGCTTCTCGATCTCGAAGTTGATGTTCTTCAGGGCCAGGAACTGGCCGTAGTAGAAATTGAAGTTCCGGAAGGCGATCTGCGCCGGACCCGAGATGACGCCTTGATTGGGATGAATGGCTTGTTGCATGGGGAGGCTCGCTTAGTGGAGTTTTTCAGCGCGGAACAGCACGCGGGCAATAATGTTCAGACCAAGAACACCCAGGGTGATCAGCAATACGCCGGCCCAGGCAAGACGTTGCCAGTCCTCGAACGGGCTCATCGCAAACTTGAAAATGGTCACCGGCAGGTTGGCCATCGGCTCGTTCAGGTCAACACTCCAGAACTGGTTGGACAGGGCCGTGAAGAGCAGCGGCGCCGTCTCGCCCGCGATCCGCGCCACCGCCAGCAGCACGCCGGTCACCACACCGCTGCGGGCCGCCCGCAGGGTCACCCTGGTGATCACGATGTGCTTCGGTGCGCCGAGGGCGTAAGCCGCTTCGCGCAGGGAACCCGGCACCAGGGCCAGCATGTTCTCGGTGGTACGGATGACGATCGGCAGCACCAGCAGCGCCAGGGCCACCACGCCGGACCAGGCGGAGAACTTGCCGGTGGTGGCGACGATCACCGCATACACGAACAGGCCGATGACGATGGACGGCGCCGACAGCAGCAGGTCATTGACGAAGCGGGTCACCCGCCCCAGCCAGGTGTAACGGCCATACTCCGCCAGGTAGATGCCGGCCAGGATGCCCACAGGGGTACCGATCAGGGTACCCAGGCCCACCAGGATCAGGCTGCCCACGATGGCGTTGAGCAGGCCGCCGGATTCTGCGCCGGGCGGCGGCGTCATCTCGGTGAAGAGGGACAGGGACAAGCCATCGATACCGAGCTGGATCACCGTAGACAGAATCCAGGCGAGCCAGAACAGGCCAAAGGCCATGGCGGCCAGCGACAGGCTGAGGGCGACCTTGTTGGTCAGTTTGCGACGTGCGAGGAGGTCCATGGATCAGCGTCCTTCGTTGGCGGACAGACGGAGCAGCAGCAGCTTGGAGAGGATCAGCACGATCAGGGTGATCACGAAGAGGATCAGGCCCAGCTCCATCAGCGACGCGGTGTGCAGGCCGGGCTCGGCCTCGGCGAACTCGTTGGCGAGGGCCGAGGTGATGCTGTTGCCCGGCGCGAACAGGGAGGCGGAGTTCAGGAAATTGGTGTTGCCGATCACGAAGGTGACCGCCATCGTCTCACCCAGGGCCCGGCCGAGACCGAGCATCACGCCGCCGATCACACCATTCTTGGTGTAAGGCAGCACGACCCGCCACATCACCTCCCAGGTGGTGCAGCCGAGGCCATAGGCCGACTCCTTGAGCATGGCCGGCGTCACCTCGAACACATCCCGCATCACCGAGGCGATGTAGGGAATGATCATCACCGCCAGGATCACCCCGGCACACAGCAGCCCGATGCCCAGCGAAGGGCCCGAAAACAGGGCGCCCACCAGCGGCAGTTCGCCGAGGGTGGCACGCAGCAGCGGTTGGATGTACTGACCGAAGATCGGCGCAAAGACCAGCAGGCCCCACATACCAAACACGATGGAGGGCACGGCGGCGAGCAGCTCGATGGCCGTGCCCAGCGGGCGACGCAGCCACAGGGGGGACAGCTCGGTCAGGAACAGGGCGATTCCGAAGCTCACAGGCACGGCGATCACCAGGGCGATGATCGACGACACCAGCGTCCCGTACACCGGAATGAGGGCACCGAACTTCTCCGCCGGGGGATTCCAGTCGGGACTGGTCAGGAAGCCCGGCCCGAAGGCCTGGATGGCAGGCCACGCGGCCACCGTCAGGGCCACGATGATCCCGGCGAGCAGGGCCAATGCCAGCACCGCGAAGGACGTGGACACCCCGCCGAAGATCACCGACCCCAGCCGACTCACGGGCTTGCGGGTCACGAGCGTGGAATCGGCTTTCGACACATTCATGCCAATGGCTTCAGTGTTCATTGAATACGATCCGATCAAGTGGAAATGAGGCCGGAGAGAGCAAGCTCTGCCGGCCTCTGCAGTATGGAACGTCTGGCCCGGGGCCGCTGCTTACTTCGCGCTATAAACCGGCTTGCCAGCGCTGTCCTTCAGGCCGGCCCAGGAGGCGCGGATCAGCTTCACGGTGGATTCGGGCAGGGGCACGTAGTCCAGATCGGTAGCCATCTTGGCACCGTTCTTGTAGGACCAGTCGAAGAACTTCAGCACTTCGGCGCCCTGGGCCGGCTTGTCCTGGTTCTTGTGCATCAGCACGAAGGTGGCACCGGTGATCGGCCAGCTGTCCTTGCCCGGCTTGTCGGTCAGGATCTCGTAGAAGGCGTTCTTGCTCCAGTCGGCGCCGGCGGCAGCGGCCTTGAAGTTCTCGTCGTCGGGCAGCACGAAGTGGCCATCCTTGTTCTTCAGGGCGGCGTAGGTCAGCTTGTTCTGCTTGGCGTAGGCGTATTCGACGTAGCCGATGGAGCCCGGCAGCTTCTGCACGAAGGCCGACACGCCCTCGTTGCCCTTGCCACCCAGACCGACCGGCCACTGCACGGCAGCGCCTTCCTTGACCTGGTTCTTCCAGTCAGCGCTGACCTTGGACAGGTAGTTGGTGAAGATGAAGGTGGTGCCGGAGCCATCCGCACGACGCACCACGCCGATGTCGTTGCCCGGCAGGGTAAGGCCCGGGTTCAAGGCCACGATGGCCGGATCATTCCACTTGGTGATCTTGCCCAGGTAGATGTTGGCCAGCAGCTCGCCGGTCAGCTTCAGCTGGCCCGGCTGCACGCCGGGGATGTTCACCACGGGCACCACGCCACCGATCACGGTCGGGAACTGCTGCAGGCCGTCCTTCTCCAGCTGCTCGGGGCTCAGGGGCATGTCGGAAGCGCCGAAATCCACCGTCTTGGCGTTGATCTGCTTGATACCGCCGCTGGAGCCGATCGACTGGTAATTCACCTTGCTGCCGGTGGCCTTCTGATAAGCATCCGCCCACTTGGCGTAGATCGGAGCGGGGAAGGAAGCCCCCGCGCCAGTGATGTCGGCAGCCATCGCGGACGAAGCGATCAGGGCGCCAGCAGTGGCGAGAAGGGAGCGGGACACGGCTTTCAGCATGAAATTCTCCTGGGTCATCATACATTTACAACCGGCGGCAACTTATCGGGAACCCCTTGCCTGATGGGCAGAGGCCCCGCCGTCCGGATAACTGGATCGAAGCTTAAGATCTGTATGTGACGCTATTGTGACAAGTCATGTATTTGGAACCTACAGATCGTGCAGCGCACAACAAAGAAGCCCGGAAGCTGCGCCCCTCCATTCCTGTCATCAAGCTTTCATCAACCATTCGCATGATGAAAGGCTTCGATAACCAAGGAGCACATTGCATGACCACGCAGTTTGGCCAGTCCCCCGAAACCTCCCTGATGAACGACGGTGAAGTCGCCAATCCGTCCGCCAATACCCATATCCAGGACATCATCGACGTGCGCCTGAGCCGTCGCGGCGTGCTGAAGGGTGGCATCGCGGCCACCACCACCGCCCTCTTCGGTAGCCTCGGCATGGCCGCCTGCGGTGGCAGCAGCAGCTCCCGCAACGGCACGCCGGCCCTCGGCTTCGAGGCGGTCGCCAAGAACCTCAACGACAAGGTCACCGTGCCGGCCGGCTACGAGGTGAGCATCCTGCACGCCCTCGGCGACCCGCTGAGCGGCACCGACGCAGCCTGGGCCGACAACGGCAGCGAGAGCGCCGAGTCCTACAACCGCCGCGTCGGCGACGGCCATGACGGCATGCACTACTTCGGCCTGTCCGACAGTGGCAGCTTCGACGCCAAGCGCTCCGACAAGGGCCTGCTGTGCGTCAACCACGAATATGTAGTGGGCCCCAACGCCCTCCACCCCAACGGCCGTACCGCCGGCAGCACCCGCGTGGCCTCCGAGGTGGAGAAGGAAATCTACGCCCACGGCGTCAGCATCAGCGAGATCCGCCGCGGCAGCGCCGGTACCGCCTTCAGCGTGACCAAGGGCTCCAGCTTCAACCGCCGCGTCACCTCCGCCACCCCGATGAACTTCAGCGGCCCGGCCAAGGGCAATGCCCTGCTGCGCACCAAGTTCTCGCCGGACGGCACCGCCACCCGCGGCACCAACAACAACTGTGGCAACGGCTACACCCCGTGGGGCACCTACCTCACCTGTGAAGAGAACTTCACCAACGTGATCAGCCGCGCCGCCGGCGACAACGACCTGCGCAGCGCCAAGGAGATCGTCGCCCTCAACCGTTACGGCATGACCCAGGGCCGCAAGAGCCCCTACCTGTGGGACACCGCCGGCAGCGAAGACCTGTTCGTGCGCTGGAGCGCCTCCGTCACTGGCGCCAGCGCCGCCGAAGACTATCGCAACGTCTTCAACACCTTCGGCTGGATCGTCGAGATTGACCCCTTCGCCCCCACCTCCACCCCGCTCAAGCACACTGCCCTGGGCCGCTTCGCCCACGAAGGCTGCTGGCCCTGCACCGCGGTGGCCGGCAAGCCGGTGGTCTTCTACATGGGTGACGACAACCGCAACGACTATATCTACAAGTTCGTGTCCAAGGCGCTGTGGGATGCCGCCGACGTCGGCAAGGGCCATACCGCCGGCATCAAGTACATGAGCGAAGGCACCCTCTACGTCGCCAAGTTCAACAGCGACGGCAGCGGCACCTGGGTGGAGCTCACCCACGGCAAGAACGGCCTCACCGCCGGCAACGCCACCTACGCCTTCGCCGATCAGGCCGACGTGGTGACCCACGCCCGCCTGGCCGGCGACGTGGTCGGCGCCACCAAGATGGACCGCCCCGAGTGGGGTGCGGTGAACCCGATCAACGGCGAGGTCTACATGACCCTCACCAACAACAGCAACCGGGTCTCCCCCACTGCCACCCCGACCGGCAGCCAGCTCAAGCCGGACACCGCCAACCCGCGCTATTACGAAGACATCAAGGGTGGCACCACCTCCCAGAAGGGCAACCCGAACGGTCACATCATCCGCTGGCGCGAAGCCGGCAATGATCCCGCCGCCACCACCTTCACCTGGGACATCTACCTCTTCGCTGCGGAAGCCGGCGCCCCGGCCAACGTCAACCTCTCCGGCCTGACCGCGGTGAATGACTTCTCCAGCCCGGACGGCCTGTGGTTCGACCAGAACGGCATGCTGTGGATCCAGACCGACGACGGCGCCTACACCGACGTCACCAACTGCATGATGCTGGCCGCC
>CALBTT010000125.1 GCA_937967645.1 uncultured Zoogloea sp. | reverse complement strand
TCAACTTACGGCGGGACTTACACCCGCAGGAGTGCGCCCATGCTGGGCGCACACGCAGAAAGGGCGCGCCCCGGTGTTCCGGGACACGCCCCTTCGTTCCGCAGAGCGGACTTACTTAGCGGCGGGTGCAGCGGCGGCCGGAGCAGCCGGCGCGGCGGCACCTTCAGTCTTGGCGGCGGCAGGCTTGGCAGCCTTCTTGTGTGCAACCTTCTTGTGGGCCTTCGGCGCCTCGGCCTTGGCCGGCGCGGCAGCCTCAGCCTTCACGGCAGGCGCAGGGGTGGGGGCCGGAGCCGGCGCAGCCGCAGGTGCCTGGGCAAAGGAAGCCGTAGCGAAACCGGTAGCAACAGCCAGGGCGATGATCTTGTTCAGCATGGAGGTTCTCCTTGAGAGGCAGGTTATTTGTTCCGGGTCGGCGTGATTGCCGGCCCTTGAAGCGAATAACGTGATGCCTCCCGCCGGGTTGTCAGCGCAAATGTAAGTCGGCGTTAAGATGTAACCGGCCCCGAAGGGAGCCCCTCACACCTCGGCCGGATCCACATCAAGATGCCAGCGCAGCTCGCGGGGCGCACGGATGCCCCACAGCAGGCGGCTCCAGGCTCCCAGGAAGGCCTGCAGGGCCGGCCGGCCGGGTGCCTCGACCAGGAGCTGGGCCCGCTCACGGCGGGCCAGGCGCAGCATGCGCATCGGCACCGCATCGAAGACCTGCACCCCGAAAGCCTGGGCGAGGGGGAGAGCGGCCGCGCGCGCCTCGCCTAGCCAGGCCAGGGCCCCGGCCACCTCCGGTGCGGTGGCGCACAGCAGGGCGTTGGCCGCAAAGGGCGGAAAGCGGGCCTGCTTGCGCTCCTCGAGCTGCAGGGCCGCGTAACGCACGAAATCATGGGCCTCCAGGCACTTGTACAGCGGGTGATCCGGGTACTGGGTCTGCACCATGACCTCGCCGGGCAACTCCCCCCGGCCGGCCCGCCCACCCACCTGCATCAGCTGCTGGAAGAGCCGCTCCGGGGCGCGGAAGTCGGCGGCGAACAGGGACGAATCCGCATTGAGCACGCCCACGAAGGTGAGCCGCGGAAAATCATGGCCCTTGGCCATCATCTGGGTGCCCACCAGGATGTCGGCCTCGCCACGTCCGATCTGCTCCAGCAGGGCCTCCCACTGGGCCCGGGTGCGCGCCGCGTCACGGTCGATCCGCAACACCCGGGCCTGCGGGAAACGGGCAGCCAGGGTCTCTTCCAGGCGCTGTGTGCCGCGCCCGAAAGGCTGGATGTCCTGGTCGCCACAATCGGGGCAGGCCAGGGGGATCGTCGCCTCGTGGCTGCAGTGGTGACAGCGCAGGCGCTTGTCGGCCAGGTGCAGCACCATGTTGGCCGTGCAATGAGGGCAGCGGCTGACCCAGCCACAGGACGGGCAGGACAGCACCGGCGCGTAGCCGCGACGGTTGAGGAAGACCAGGCTCTGCTCCCCCCTTTCCAGGCAGCGGCCGATGCCCCGCAGGAGGTGCTCCGACACACCGTGCTGCAGCTTCTCGCGGCGGATATCCACGGGCCGGACCCGGGGCAGGGTGGCGGCCACCGCCCGGCTGCTCAGCTCGACCCGGCGATAGCGGCCGCTGTCGGCGGCGTGCCAGCTCTCCAGCGATGGGGTGGCCGAACCCAGCACGATGGGCACGCTGCGCTGCCGGGCGCGCCAGATGGCCAGGTCCCGCGCGTTGTAGCGGACACCCTCGTGCTGCTTGTAGCTGGCGTCGTGCTCCTCATCGACCACGATCAGGCCCAGGCGGGGCAGGGGGGTGAACACCGACAGGCGGGTGCCCAGCACGATGTCCGCACGCCCCTCCATGGCCTGCACGAAGCCCTGGGAGCGGGCCCCTTCGGCCAGACCCGAGTGCAGGCTGACCACCCGGGCCGAGGGGAAGCGGCCGGCCACCCGGCCTTCCAGCTGGGGCGTCAGGGCGATCTCCGGTACCAGGATGAGGGCCTGCCGGCCCTGGGCGATGGCCTGCTGGACCAGGCGCAGATAGACCTCCGTCTTGCCGCTGCCGGTCACCCCGGCCAGCAGGAAGGGCTGGAAGCCGCCAAAGCCCTCCGACAGGATCGCCAGGGCAGCCTGCTGCTCGGCCGTCAGCTCCGGGGCGCCATCCATCCGCGCGGCATCGGCGGCGGCACCGGGTGCAACCCAGCCCCGCTTCAAGGCATCAGCCACGGCCGGCGCCCCTTCCTCTTCCCGCAACAAGGAACGCCGCCGCGGACCGTGCTCGATCAAGCGCCGCAGGACGGCCAGGGCCCGGCTGTCGCGGCGGGCGGCGTTGAGGGCCTCACACCCCTCCGGGGTGGCCTCGAGGAGGGGGTCGGCCTCGGTGCCGGCCACTGCATCCGCCTTGCGCAGGCGGGGCGGCAGGGCCATCGCCACCACCTCGCCGAGGGGATGCTGGTAATAGCGGGCGGTGAACTCGACCATCGCCAGCCAGTCCGCAGGCAGGGCAGGGGCCTCCCGCTGGATGGCGATCACCGGCTTGAGACGCTCGACGGGCAGATCCGCGCTTTCGGGCAGCTCGACGATCAGCCCGGTTTTCTCGCCCCGCCCGAAAGGCACCCGAACACACCGCCCCAGATCCCCCGGAGTAATATTTTCCGCCGTGTAATCAAACACTTGAGGAATCGGAACGGGCAGGGCAACGCGAACGACGAGGGCACTCATGGGCGAGAAAAGAGGGTGATTTTCAAAAATCGATAAAAATCAGAAAGTTACCTTGTTTTTGTGAAGCAATGCCTGTGAAACAAAGCTGAAGCCATTGGGTGAAAATGGGTATTTATCTTGTCCACAAAACCTGTGGATAACTTTGTGGAAGAAGCTGGGGGAAGCGCGCTAAACCCGCCTGCCATAAGCGTTTTTCCTACTCTGCCCAAAACAGAAGCAGAAAATAACTCATTTAAATACAACGACTTATACAACCACGGCATATCCCGCAGGGCGCCGTGCAATAAATCTGTCAAAACCCTTGATGCTGTGCACAAGTCAAGCCCTGGAGGCCAAATTTTGTGCTTGACGGAGCGCATTTCAGCAGCCCCGCCGGAAACAAAAGGGCCGGCCCTCAGGCCGGCCCGGGCGAGGCTACCGGAGCGCCGTATCAGCGCGTGCCTGCACGCAGGCTGCGGCTGTATTCGTGAACCGTATTGACCAGCACGCTGACGTTCTCCGGCGGCGTGAACTGGGAGATACCGTGGCCAAGATTGAAGACATGGCCCGGATTCGGCCCGAAGGCGTCCAGCACCTTGCGCGTCTCTGCGGCCACCGCTTCCGGGCTGCCGAAGAGGACGGCCGGATCGAGGTTGCCCTGCAGTGCCACCTTGTCGCCCACCAACCGGCGGGCAGCGCCGATGTCCACCGTCCAGTCGAGACCCACCGCGTCGGCGCCGCTGTCGGCAATGTCGGCCAGCCACAGGCCGCCGCCCTTGGTGAACACGATGCAGGGGATCTTCTCTCCGTCCTTCTCGCGGGTCAGGCCGGCGATGATCTGGCGGATGTAGGACAGCGAGAACTCACGGTAGGCCTCATGGGCCAGCACGCCACCCCAGGAGTCGAAGATCATCACGGCCTGCGCACCGGCCTCGATCTGCGCGTTGAGGTAGGCCGTGACCGCCTTGGCGGTGACATCGAGGATGTGGTGCATCAGGTCCGGCCGGCTGTACAGCAGGGCCTTGACCTTGCGGTAGTCGTCCGAGCCGCCGCCTTCGACCATGTAGCAGGCGAGGGTCCAGGGGCTGCCCGAGAAACCGATCAGGGGTACGGAGTTGTCCAGCGCACGACGGATCTCGGCGACCGCATCCATCACATAGCCGAGCTCCTGGTTGGGATCGGGCACGGCCAGATTGCGGATCTCCCATTCCTCCTTGAGCGGGCGCTCGAACTTCGGCCCCTCGCCCTCGGCGAAGTACAGGCCGAGGCCCATGGCATCGGGCACGGTGAGGATGTCGGAGAACAGGATGGCCGCATCCAGGTTGTAGCGGGCGAGGGGCTGCAGGGTGACTTCGCAGGCCAGGCCAGGGTTCTTGCACAGGTCGAGGAAGCTGCCGGCGCGCTTGCGGGTCTCGCGGTACTCGGGCAGGTAGCGGCCCGCCTGGCGCATCAGCCAGAGCGGGGTGTAATCGGTGGGCTGGCGCAGCAGGGCGCGCAGGAAGGTGTCGTTCTTCGGACGGCTCACTTGAAATCCTCGGCAGCAGTACCGCGCGTTGCGGCAAAGGCGGGATTATCCGCCATTTGCCGGCAGGGCGTGGATACGTCAGATCAAGGAAGCCTTATTTGCGCCAGAACTGGGGCGTGAAAACGACCGCGAGGGACAACACCTCCAGACGGCCGAGCAGCATCGTGAAGCTGCACACCCAGGTCTGGAAGTCGGTGAGCACCGCGTAATTGGTCGCTGGACCAACCTGGTTGAGACCGGGCCCCGCATTGTTGATGCTGGCGACCACCGCCCCCAGGGAACTCATGAAATCAAGCCCTGACAGGATCAGCACGAAGGTCAGCATCACCACACTGATGAAGTACAGGAAGATGAAGCCCAGGACGGCGATGACCACATTGTTGGGGATCGGGCTGCCACCGACCTTGACCGGATTGACCACCGCCGGGTGAATCAGCCGGGTCAGCTCACGATTGGCCTGCTTGGCCAGGATGAGGGTCCGGATCATCTTGATGCCTCCTCCGGTGGAACCGGAGCTTGCGGTGATGCAGGACAGGAAGAGCATCCACAGTGGCGCGAAGACCGGCCACTTGTCGAAATCCTGACTGGCAAAACCACAGTCGGTGGCCATCGATACCAGATTGAAGCTGACGTGACGCAGGGCGGTAGGGTAGTCCTCGTAGGTTCCCTCCAGCCATACATAGAGCGCCACGCCAAAGCACGAGGCCACGATCAGGCCAACGGTTCCACGGGCCTCCACATCCCGCCAGTAGACGCGCAGATCGCGTCCACGCAAGGCCACGAAATGGGTCGCGAAGTTGAGGGCGGCAATCACCATGAAGACGATGAGGATGAACTCCACGAGAGGGTTGTCGAAGGCACCCACGCTGGCATCGCGCGTGGAGAAGCCGCCCAGCCCCATCGCCGCAAAGGCGTGGCAGATGGCATCGAGCCACGACAGGCCCGCCCAGTTGAGCAGCAGGATGCACGCCGCCGTAATGCCGAAATAGACCAGCCACAGCGCCTTGGCGGTGTCGGCGATACGTGCGGTGAGCTTGGCGTCCTTCATCGGCCCGGGGGTCTCGGCCTTGTAGAGCTGCATGCCCCCCACCCCCAGCAGCGGGAGCACGGCCACCGCCAGCACGATGATGCCCATCCCGCCGAGCCAGTTGAGCTCGTGGCGCCACAGGTTGATAGCGGGTGGCGCATGGTCGAGGTCGGTCATCACCGTGGAGCCGGTGGTGGTGAGGCCCGACATGGTCTCGAAGAAGGCATCCGTGAAGCTCATGGTGTCGTACACCAGGAGCAGGGGAATGGTCGCGATGGCCGCCATCAGTGCCCACACGGTGGACACCAGCAGGAAGCCGTCCCGTGGCTTGAGCTCCCGGTAATGGGAACGAGTGACTCCGTACAGGGTCAGCCCGCCGCCCAGAGACAGGACCATCGCCGCCACGAAATCGGCCGTCGTACCATCGTCGTAGATCACCGACGCCAGGATCGGCATGAGGTAGGCAAAGCTGAAGATCGACAAAAGCCGACCCAGGACATTGGCGACCGGGAGGAGGGCGTCCATCAGAAGAACCCCCAGCCGACCTGGAACAGCTTCTCGACCCGGGCCACCAGGCGCTTGCTGGTGCAGAAGACGATCACGTGGTCTTCGGCCCGGATCACCGTGTCGTGGTGGGCCATGATGACCTCGTGGATGGGCACCTCGTAGGGCACCAGTTCCTTGTACTCCGTCCGCGTCTGCCCCGTCTTGCGGACGATCGCCGCGATGGTGGCCCCTTCGGGCAGGTCGAGCTCCTCGATCCTGCGGCCGATCACCTTGCAGTGCTTCGCATCACCATGGGCCACAAGCTCGAGGGCCTCGGCCGCGCCGCGGCGCAGGCTGTGCACGGCGGCCACGTCGCCACGCCGGACCCGCGCCAGGAGCTGGCCGATGGAGGTCTGGGCGGGGGAGATGGCAATGTCGATGCGGCCCCCTTGCACCAGGTCCACATAGGAGCGCCGGTTGATCAGGGCCAGGGTGCGGCGGGCCCCCATCTGCTTGGCCAGCGATGCCGACATGATATTGTCTTCCTCGTCGTTGGTGAGAGCCAGGAACATGTCGGTCTCTTCGATGCTCTCCGCGTCCAGCAGGGCCTCGTCGGTGCCATCCCCGCGGAGCACCAACGCGCGCTCGAGCTGGGCGGCCAGGACCTCGGCGCGCCGCCGGTCCCGCTCGATGAGCTTGACGTTGATGCTGCGCTCGATGGCCCGGGCCAGGCGGAAACCGATGTTGCCGCCCCCCGCGATGATGACCCGGCGGATCGGCTGGTCCATGCGCCTCAGCTCGGTCATCACCTTGCGGATATGCGAGGTCGCCGCCACGATGAAGACCTCGTCACCGCTCTCGATCACCGTGTCGCCGGTGGGCGTCAGCGGCTGGTCGCGACGGAAGATGGCGGCCACCCGGGCGTCGATGTTGGGCAGGCGCTGGGGGATGGTCTTGAGGGGCTTGCCAACCAGCAGGCCGCCTTCGAAAGCCCGCACGGCGATCATGGTCACCATGCCATCGGCGAACTCAAGTACCTGCAGGGCCTCGGGAAATTCGATGAGCTTGCGGATGTAATCCGTGATGATCTGCTCGGGGCAGATGGAATGATCCACCGCGAAGTTGGCATCATCCAGCAACTCGGGGTGATCGGCGTAATCAGCAGAACGCAGACGGGCGATGCGGGTGGGCACGTTGAACAGCGTCTTGGCCACCCGACAGGCACACAGGTTGGTCTGATCGGACTGGGTCACGGCGATCAGCAGATCGGCGTCATCCGCACCGGCCGCCTCGAGGATGGAAGGGGAGGCCCCGTTGCCACTGACGACCCGCAGGTCCAGGCGCTCCTGCAGGGAGGTGAGATGCTCGACGTTGTTGTCCACAACGGTGATGTCGTTGGCTTCGGACACCAGGCTCTCGGCCACGGACGTACCCACCTGGCCCGCTCCCAGGATGATGATCTTCATGCTGCGCTCTCCCGGCGAGCCATCGGGGGCTCACCCTCTTGTTGTTGTGGAGCAGGGTGCGACTCAGGCGCTCCCCTCTTCGTTGCGGCGCCCGACGCTGATCCCCAGCTGCTTGAGCTTGCGGTAGAGGTGGGTCCGTTCGAGGCCGGTCTTTTCGGCCAGCCGGGTCATGTTGCCGCCATCAATCTGCAGGTGATGCTCGAAGTACAGACGTTCGAAGATCTCGCGGGCCTCCCGCAGGGGCAGATCGAGGGGCAGCCCCATCGCGGCGGTGGGCGTCTTGACCAGCAGGTGGGCCACCTCGTCCATGCCGATCTCTTCCTCCAGGGTCCCGAGGGCGAGGGACTTGATGGCGGCCTTCAGCTCACCGTAGCCACCTGCCCAGGGCTGGTTGCGCAAGGCATTGAGCGCTGCGGAGGAGAGGCGGCGCGGCGGGACTTCCCCGGCCTCGACATAGTGCAGCAGGATCTGGCTGGCGATCTCGGGGATCTCGTCACGGATCTCGGCCAGGGCCGGGGGCGCCAGGGAGACCTCGAACAGACGGGCCAGCACCCGCTCCTCCCAGCCGTGCTCGACGAGCTCTTCGGGGCGGTGCTCGGTGGCCACCACCAGGGTCTGGGCGTGCCGCTCCAGACGGTCCATGGCGAACACCAGGTTCTTCTGCTGGGGGCGCGACAGGTAGATCAGCTCGGGGACATACAGCACGCCGTTGCGGGCGCCTTCCAGCACGTTGAGCTCGATCGGCAGGGTGGACAGGGACAGGTCCAGCCAGGGCGTGCTGACCCGCTGGAGACTGCGCGCACACAGCTCCGCCAGACTGCCGGGGCCGACCCGCAGCAGGATGATGCGGGACTTGTCGGCCATCTGCTCGAGGCGCTTGCGCAGGTCCCTCAGCGGGGCGGAGCGGGAGAAGGCGGCCAGCCCCAGCGGGCTGGGTGCGTGGGCCGGCTTGATGCGCGACAGGCCACGCTTCACCGCAGCCAGCAGCTTCTGCAGGGCAATGGGCTTCTCGAGGAACTCCATGGCGCCGATGCGTGTGGCCTCCACCG
The DNA here is from genome assembly GCA_937967645.1 of uncultured Zoogloea sp. GTDB lineage: Bacteria > Pseudomonadota > Gammaproteobacteria > Burkholderiales > Rhodocyclaceae > Zoogloea. Next base: position 385 of record CALBTT010000125.1, on the reverse strand, counting down.
CCGTATCGATGGTGCCGTGCCCCGACATCATCACCACCGGCATGGTGAGCTGGCCATTGGCCGACCACTCCTTGAGCAGACTGACGCCATCGGTGTCGGGCATCCAGATGTCGAGCAGCACCAGGTCGGGACGCGCGGCGTTACGGGCGGCACGGGCCGCTGCCGCATTCTCGGCGAGGATGATGTCGTGCCCCTCGTCCCGCAGGATCTCGGAGAGGAGTTCACGGATGCCGACTTCGTCGTCAACGATGAGGATCTTAGCCATGGCTGATGGACTCGGATTGAGGGGCGACGCGCAGGCGGATGCGGATTTCCGCTCCACCGGCCTCGCGGTTGGCAAGACGGATCTCGCCCTCGTGTTCGTCGATGATCTTCTTGACGATGG
>CALBTT010000124.1 GCA_937967645.1 uncultured Zoogloea sp. | reverse complement strand
CTTGAACCAGTAGCGCGCAGCGCCGTGCTCGAAGATGTGCCCCGACATCACCTGCCATGAACGGTACGACCGCTTCATGCCGAACACCCAGAACATGAGCGAGAACGACGCCCAGTTGAGCGTCGGGAACAGCGACACGCCGGAGGCCAGCATGTGGATGCAGTTGGCGAAGGTCAGCAGGGAAGCCACGAAGAAGATGCGCGAGGCGATCCGGTGCTTCCGGGCGAACGCCTCGCGCTCCTGCAATTCCAACTCGGTGAACACCGAGCGGGCGCGCTCCATGCGGTGACGGCCCGTCACCTCGCGCACGCGCTTCTGGTCGAGCGATTCGAGTAGGCCGTAGCCGCAATGGTTGCAGACCCACGGGTACAACTGGCGCGGCCGGTCGCCGCGCTCAGTCTGGTCGAACACCGGCTCGACGTTGCGCTGGCACAGCAGCACACCCTCGTCGCAGTCCGGGCAAGCCGGGTTGATGGAGCGCGTCCAGAGCGAGCGCACCCAGTAGAAAAGCCGCTTGTTCAGTTGCCAGCCGAAGATACTCAGCGGAACCGTGACGAAGGTGAACTTCGCCGCCTTGCCGACAGGCTTGAAAATGCTCACGCCGACCCCTTAGAAAGATACCGAAAACAGACTTTTTAGATTCTATGTCTAAAAAGTGTCATTGTCTAGTTTTGACAGTGTTCACGGCAGGTTGCTCGAACTGCCTCCCTTGACTTCCTTCTCGCAGAGTTCGGCGATCTCGGCGAGCGACAGGCGCATCTCCTGCACCGACTTGGGCTGCGGCATGGGGTCAACCGGGTAGTTCGTCCCGTCGTCGATGTGCTCCTGAACCTGTGCGATGCGATCCTCGGCAGCGAACTTGTCCTCAAGCGAGGCGAAGCCCTCACCGCTGGCCGACATCTCGGCATCGAGCATCTGGTCGCGTTCGGCGACGGCCATCTCGTCGTAGATGGCGATTTCGTCGTCCTTCTGCTCCACGTCGTCGAGCATCAACAGGCACGAGCGCAGGATCGGCAGGGCCTTGTCGCGGAAGGCGTCGGCCTCGTCGTTCGTGACTTGGATGAGGCTTGTGACCTCCCCTGCGTCGATGCGGATTTCATCGTCCGATTCCTCGGCCACCGGCACCGCCGACGTGTACGGCGACGGTGCATCCTTGGGCATGGACTGCACGAGGGCGCAGACGGCCGACAGAGCGCGCTCTGCTGCGATCTGCTGCACGTTCACCTCGCCAGCGGCGACGGTGACAGGCACCGGCTGCGGCAGGCTCGCTGAAACGCTCTCGTTCGGCTGCGGGGCCAGTTCGGCGGCAGGGCCTCCACTCGAACTGGTGCCCTTGGTGGCCTGCGCCGGGATCGGCGTGCCGCCAAGGAACCAGCCCAGCACAGCGAAGCCAACGTCGGCCCGGCCGAGGCGCGGCCGTTCCTTGTCGGCGTAGTTGCGCTCGAACATCTGGTGGAGGCCGATCAGGGTCGGATTGGGCTTGTGGCAGCGGGCGGTGATCTCGCGGAACGATCCGTCGATCAGCGCCTTGGTGAGCGCTTCCAGTGCCTTGCGGTTCTGCGGCAGGTCGGTCGGCTCGGGCGCTTCGACCGGCAGCAGATCGTTGATCCGCATTTCCTTGGGCGCGGCGCTGGCCGTGTAGAAGCCCATGCCACGGATGACGCGCACGCCGCCCGTCTTGCCACCGCCCTCCTTCTTGCCGATCAGCAGGGTGAACTCACCGTTCTCCTGCATCGCCAGATCGTCGTACTCAAGGCGGCTGCGCCGCTCGATGGTCACGTTGTCCTGCGCCGTGAACTTCTCGTCCGTGACGCCCATCTTGCGCTCGTAGCCCGAGATCATGGCCTCGCTGGATTGACCAGCAGCGCCTTGAATGCGCCGCCACGTCTCGGACTCTTCGCCCGAGGTGAGGCGGCCGACTGCTCGCACGTTCGTGTTCTCCCACGTCGCATCGGCTTCTTCCGCCGACGACTTCTTGAGCGACGAGAAGTCCTGCGCGGCGAAGATCACTGCGAAGCCCAGCGAGCGGGCCTGCGCCGGGGCGACGGCGAAGCCGATCACCGCGTAGTAGCCGTACTCGTCGAGGATCGTGTAGAACGGCACCGTGGCGTTCGTCGGGCGCGAGTCGATGATCTCGCGCACCACGCCTTCGACGCGGTTGCCCAAGCAACCGGCCATCATCTGCTTGATGCTGCCCACGATCATCTTGCCGAGCATCCGCAAGCTGTCTGGGGCGCGTTCCAGCGCGGGCAGCAGTACCACCAGCATCCGGCGATTGATAACCACGTCGAAGAAGTCAACGTCCCCGACCTTGGTCTTGAAGATGTGACCGTAGTTGAAGGTCAGGTCGTTGAAGATGCGGGTCAACTGCATGACGATGAAGCCGTGCTGCTCCAACGTCTTTTGCTCTTGCTTCTTGATCTTGGACTTCTGGTAGCCCGGCAGGGTCACGAGGTACGAGCGCAGCGGGGCGACGATGATGTCGAACATCTCGCCGTACTTTCCGTTGTGCTCCCAGACCAGTTCCTCGATCACGTTGAGTTCAAAGTATTCGAGGTACTTTTCCGGCGACAGGTTGATGTAGCCCTTGTCGCGCAGGTAGATCAGCGGCCGGGTCAGAGAGGCCACGAACGAGATGGCGCGGCCCTTCCACATATCGCCGCCGCCACCGGAGTCATCCATCAGCGACACGATCAACTCGATCAACATGCCCGATGAGGTGTTCCCCATGATGTTCATGTTGTTCGTCACCTTGTCGAACTGCTTTTCTACGAAGTCGCGGCCCGAGGTGATGAAGTTGATGATGAGCAGATCGTCCTCGCGTCCGAGGTAGCGCGCCAGACGGAAGATTTCCTTCTGGAGCTTCGGATCGCCCTTGCCGTCCACGTAGATGAAGCCGGTGTTCTGCACGAGGGCGTTGAACACGAGGCCCAGCAGGAATTCGGTGTTGTGCGTGACGATGTTGTCGTCGGTCACGTACAGGTGGTGCGGGTGGTCGATCTCGATGCAGCGGCACTCATGCGAGCCGCTGGCCTCGACCTTCCAGATCGGCACCCAGCCGTGCATCTTCGCGCCCTTGCGCTTGCGGCGCACGACCGGAACCATCACGCGGGCCTTGGCTTCCAGCAGGCCGCGCACGCCATCGGTGGTGATGGTCTGGGCCTCTTCCTTGCCGTCAGCGTGCCGGATCAGCACGCGCCATAGGTGATCGCCAGTGGCTTGAGCCTTGCGTCCATCGCGCAGACGCAGTGTCCACACCTCACGCACGCCCTGCTCGAACACGCGCAGGATCGGCGCGGTCTTGCCATCCGGGGTGCAGACAACATCGCCGACTGCCAGTGCCCCCATCTTCTTCCAGCCTGTTGGCGTCAGCACATTGGCATGGACGGGTTGCGGCTTACCCGAACCCGTCGTGCCCAGCACGAGCATGTGGGTACGCAGGTCGGAGTCGCCGGAGTAGACCTGCTCCTTCGTCTCCTGATCCTGCGCCAGATAGGTGATGCCGGTGCCGCCCTTCCATTCGAGCTTGCCGGTTTTTTGGTTCTTGGAGCGGGGGAACGAGCCGTCGCCGACATCGGCGTGCAGCGGCACCCGGTACGGGAAGTCGAAGCCACGGCCATCGACTTCCACGAACTTGCGGCGGTACATCCACGCGATCAGCAGCATCAGTTCCCCAGAGAGGGGAACCTTGATGAGCAGCATGGCGATGATCGGCATGGCGAACAGGCCGAGCACGACGCCATCGCCGCTGTTGAAGAGGTCTTTGACCTTCGCGCCGAAGCGCCGCGTGTCCTTCCGCCGACGTTGTGCGCTTATCTCAGCGTCGCGGCTTGCTCCCTTGTACTGCGCCATCGCTGGCCCTCCCCTTGTTCCTTATGCCGCCATCGCCGTGCTGCCGTAATACTCGGCAGTCATGTCCTTCGCGATGCGCTCAATCACCGACGCAGCCATGTCGTCATCGACAAAATCCGCGCTGTTGAACATCTCGGCCTTGAGCTTGTCCACGAGCTTCTTGCACGAGCCTCCGGGGAAGCGCTTGGCGAGCAGCGCACGGGCCTCGTTGCCCGGCATCGCGGCGTAGAGCAGCGAGCGCAGCTTCCGATCCTCGGCGGTGGTCGAGAGCGCCCACAGGCGCATCGGCCCAGCCGTCATCGTGAAAAGCTGGCTGTACGTGGCCGACTTCGTGACGAAGCGGGCAAGGAACGTCGCGCCGTGCGGGCCTGCGCCATGCACGTAGTTGGTCAGCGCGTTCTCTTCGACCGGACTCAGGCCGATGTTGTCGCGCAGCCAGCGACGGGTTTCTTCGGTGCCAGCGTCGAGGATGAAATAGCTGGTGGCGATCTTGGTCAGTTCGCCGAAGTCCTCCATCAACTGCGAGGCCAGCACGATTTCGAGGTTCCACTTCCGGGCCTCACGGCCGTCCGTGAACACCTGCTGGTTCAGCAGCTTGTGGCCGCCCGTCTTGTGGTACTCGTCCATGCAGAGCACCTTGTAGTCCTCAGTGATCTCGTTGATGAGACGGTCGTAGTACGAGCGGTACATCGGATCGAAGTAAGGCAAGTCCTCCTTCGAGAAGGCGACCTTCTTCATGAACGACTGGCGGGCGATCATGTACATCAGGGCGGTCTGCTTGAAGGCAGCGTCCGAGCCGATGATCGCCACGTCCTGCAAGTCGAGCGACATCACGCGGGCCGAGCCGATGTCAAAGCGGGTGTGGCCCGAGAAGATCGGGAAGTCGTTGATGGCCTCGCGCACGCCCAGACGGAAGGCATCGTTGATCGCCATGCCGTTCTCGACCTTGGCCTCGCCGTACTCGTCCACGATCTCCGAGGACGAGGCAAAGGCCACGAGATCGTTGAGGGTCGGCACCGCGTAGCGCTGCGCGACCTCGGCCTCGTAGTACATGCCAGCCTTGAAGAAGGCATCGACCAGTTCCCAGTAGGTGGTCGCGGGCATGACTTTGTAGCCGATCTTGGTGACGGCTTCGTCCACGAGCGAACTGTGGCCCTGCTTGTAGGTTTCCGGCTGCGCCTTCTCGATGCGGTCGGACTTCATCTTGTACGCGCCGTCGATCACGCGGCCGATGAAGGTGGACATGCCCTCGTAGGGCTTGCCAGCGCGCTCAGGCGGCGTCGCCAGTGTCGAGAGGAAGTTGACGAGGAAGGCGCGATCCTTGGGCAGCGGCTCGCGCTTGCCAAGCGGCGTGTCCAGTGCGTTGATGCAGTAGTCCTCGGTGTTCTGCAAGCGCTTGTAGATCGCGAGGTGTTGCAGGTGCTCCGGGAGGTTGTCTTTGATGAGGTCGATGAAGCCGGACGACGACACCCCGATGTCGATGATGCAGACGAACGGCAGTCGCGTGATGCCGGGCATCAAGCACGACTCGACGTTGTTGTTGTTCATCAGCACGGACTTGCCCGAGCCGGGCTTGCCCGCGATCAGCGTGATCCACGTCGTCTGCTCAGACGAGAAGCGCTGGTAGCGCAGCACCTTGCCGTCGAGGCTGCGGTAGATGATCGACCCGGAAGAGAACGGCGATGCCGGGCGCGTGAACGGCATCATAGCGATGGCATCGCCCAGCGGTGCCGGTGCCGGGTTCCCGATGTGTTTCCACGTCAGCGCGATTGCGCTGGTTTGGAAGGTCATCATCGGGTTGCCGGTGCGCTCAATGAGCTTGCCGCCGCCCCACCCTTCCACGGTTTTCCAGAGCTTGGACTTGCGCAGAGCCAGTTCGCGGGCGCCATCTGCACCGATGCCAGCCCATGTCATCACCGACATGCGCAACTTGACGATGCACTCCCCGTCGCGCTTGCGCTCGCCGAGTGCCTTGGCCGCGAGGTTGATGTTGCGGTTGATCTCCGAGGTCACGCCCAGCAGGTTCGCGAAAAGCGACTTGAAGCCCAGCACGCTCATGCCGTCCGACTCGATCATGAAGCTGATCGAGTACGGCAGAGCGCGGATGCGGTCGCCTTCCCGCGTCTCGGCGCGGTTCAGGGAGTTGAAGAGGTTGTTGAAATACTGCGGCTCGTTGGGCGGAATTTCGACCAGCAGCGGCGCGTAGATGCGGTTGCCGACTCGAACCGTGGTCGGGTCGGGCAGGTTGTCGAGCTTGCGAGCGCCGATCTCGCCCATGCCGACCATGATCTGGCTGGGCAGCGACGGATACAGCAGTTCCGAGGCAGATCGGAAGAGCGTCGTGTAGGGAAAGAGAGTAGATCTCGGTGGGCGT
>CALBTT010000123.1 GCA_937967645.1 uncultured Zoogloea sp. | reverse complement strand
GCGACCACCTAGATCTACACTCTTTCCCTACACGACGCTCTTCCGATCTGCCGCTGGCTGTCCCTCGGCCTGCAGGGCGAACTGCCCGCCGTCGTGCGCCAGGTCGGCGGCCAATGGCAGCGACAGTAGGCCTCGCGCGTCTCGCGCTCCTGCTGCTGGCTTGCTGGGCACTCGGCCAGGCGAAGGCCGGGGAGGTTCCGCCGCCGGCCTACCAGTTCGCGGCACAGCGTGCGGGCATTCCGGCGGCGGTGTTGTACGCGGTGGCCTTGCAGGAGAGTGGCACCCGGTACCACGACCGCCTCGTGTCCTGGCCCTGGACGCTCAACGTGGCCGGGGCATCGCGTCGATTCGCCACCCGTACCGAGGCCTGCGCCGGCCTGCACCAGGCATTGCGCGACGTGCCGCGCACCCGCATCGACGCCGGCCTGGGCCAGATCAACCTGGGCTACCAGCGTCACCGCTACGACCACCCCTGCGAACTGCTCGATCCCTATCGGAACCTGGCGCTGGCCGCGCAGATCCTGCGCGAGCAGCACGCGCCGGGCCAGGACTGGCTGATCACGATCGGCCGCTACCACCGTCCCGCTGGTGGCGCACCCGCTGCGCGCTACCGCCAGAGTGTTGGCCGCCACTTGGCCCGCGTACTGGGCGAGCCAGCGCGGGGCTCGGATACCCGGAGAACCCTGCCATGAAGCCTCGAATCTTCCGTCCGGCTACGCGGTGGCTGATCGGCTTGCTGCCGCTCGTGTCCGTGCCAGCCGCTTTCGCACAATCGCCGCCCTTGATCGTCGTCGAGGATCATGGCGGTGCCTCCGCGCTGCCTTATTACCAGGCCCTGGACCTGCAACCGCGCACCGGAAGCAGGCCATCTCCCAGGATCGAGATGCCACGCCTGCCCGAAGGGCCTTCTGGCGCGGCGGCCATGCTGCCGGTGCGTTCTGCCCATTTGGCCCCTGGCGATGTGGCTCCCCGGGCGATCCAGGCGCCGGGGCTCACGCCGATGTTCCTGGTTGGTGATGACCAGCGCTCCCATGCCTGGCTGCGCCAGCGTGCCCCGGCGCTGCGCGAGCTCGGGGCCGTGGGGTTGGTGGTCCAGGTCGAGTCACCGCAGGCACTGGCGTCACTGCGTGCCCTGGCGCCCGGGCTGATGCTGGCACCGGCGTCCGGGGACGAACTGGCCGAGCGCCTGGGGCTGCGCCACTACCCGGTGCTGGTGACCGCCACCGGCATCGAACAGTGAGAACTGCCCGATGGCCCAGCCGCACGCCGTCGAAGTCCTGCTGCGGCCAGCGGTGGAGCTATACACCGTTGCCGTATGCGCAGGCGCCGCGGTGGTGTGCGTGGTGGCACCTTGGTCGCTCGCGTTGAATCCGGTACTCGGCCTCGGCAGCGCGCTGGCCTTCCTGGCCTTCGGCGCGATTCGCCTGCGCGACGCCTGGGCCATCCTGCGGTACCGCCGCCACATCCGTCGTCTGCCTCGCTACGTGATGACGAGCCGTGACGTGCCAGTGAGCCAGTACCGTCTGTTCGTTGGGCGTGGCTTCCGCTGGGAGCAACGACACACCCATCGGCTGACGCAGACCTACAAGCCCGAGTTCCGGCGCTACGCCGAACCGACGACGTTCTACCGCCTGGCGCGCCGCCTGGAGGAGCGGCTGGAGTTCGCGCCGCCGCCGCTGCCTAGGCTGGCGCGGGCACTGGCCTGGGACAACCCGCTCAACCCGGTCCGGCCTTTGCCGCCAGTGGGTGGCATGCCGCGCCTGCATGGCATCGAGCCGCACGAGACCGACGTCACCCTGCCGCTGGGCGAGCGTGTGGGCCACACCCTGGTGCTCGGTACCACGCGCGTGGGCAAGACGCGCCTGGCCGAACTGTTCATCACGCAGGACATCCGCCGCAAGGTCCATGGCGAGCACGAGGTGGTGATCTTCTTCGATCCCAAGGGCGATGCCGATCTGCTCAAGCGCATGTATGTCGAGGCCAGGCGAGCCGGACGCGAGGGCGAAATGTACGTGTTCCACCTGGGCTGGCCCGACATCTCGGCACGCTACAACGCCGTGGGCCGGTTCGGGCGCATCTCGGAGGTCGCCACGCGCGTTGCGGGGCAGCTTTCCGGCGAGGGCAACAGCGCCGCGTTCCGCGAGTTCGCCTGGCGCTTCGTCAACATCATCGCGCGCGCCCTGGTGGAACTGGGGCAGCGGCCAGACTACCTGCTGATCCAGCGCCATGTCGTCAACATCGACGCGCTGTTCATCGAGTACGCCCAGCACTTCTTCGCCCGAACCGAGCCCAAGGCCTGGGAGGTGATCGTCCAGCTCGAAGGACGCCTCAACGACAAGACCATCCCGCGCCACATGGTCGGGCGAGAAAAGCGGGTGGTGGCACTGGAGCAGTACCTGTCGCAGACGCGAACCTATGACGCGGTGCTCGACGGCCTGCGCTCCGCGGTGCGCTACGACCGCACCTACTTCGACAAGATCGTCGCCTCGCTGTTGCCGCTGCTGGAGAAGCTCACCACCGGCAAGATCGCGCAACTGCTCGCGCCGAACTATTCCGACCTGTCCGACCCGCGCCCGATCTTCGACTGGATGCAGATCATCAGGAAGCGGGCCGTGGTCTATGTGGGACTGGATGCGCTGTCCGACGCCGAAGTGGCGGCGGCCGTCGGCAACAGCATGTTCAGCGACCTGGTGTCGGTAGCGGGGCACATCTACAAGCACGGCATCGACGATGGCCTGCCGGGGGCGTCAGCCGATGCCAAGGTCGCCATCAACGTTCATGCGGACGAATTCAACGAACTGATGGGAGATGAGTTCATCCCGCTCATCAACAAGGGTGGCGGTGCAGGCATGCAGGTCACGGCCTATACGCAGACGCTCTCGGACATCGAGGCGCGCATCGGCAATCGCGCCAAGGCCGGCCAGGTCATCGGCAACTTCAACAACCTGTTCATGCTGCGGGTGCGCGAGACCGCCACCGCCGAACTGCTGACGCGACAACTGACGAAGGTGGAGGTCTACACCACCACCCTGGTCAGCGGCGCCACCGACAGTTCCGACATCCACGGCCCGACCGACTTCACGAGCAACGCGCAGGACCGCATCAGCACGTCGAGCGTGCCGCTCATCGAGCCCGCACACGTGGTCGGCCTGCCCAAAGGGCAGTGCTTCGCCCTCATCGAAGGCGGTAACCTGTGGAAGGTCCGCATGCCGTTGCCGGCGCCCGATCCGGACGAAACCATGCCCCGGGACCTGCAACAACTGGCCGGCTACATGCGCCAGCACTACGCCGAGGCGGGCGAATGGTGGGAGGGCAACGGGCTGCTCCGGTTGCACGACGACGACGCGTTGCCAGCGGATCTGGCCGAGGAAGTGAAAGAAGGCACGCCGGATGAAGGGGCGCCATCGTGAAAGAGCCCGCCGCGACCGCCGAGCGACAGCAGGCACGCCAACGCGGATTGGTCGCCAGCGTGGTCACGCTGCCATGGCGCCTGTTCGGCGTGCTGGTCGCCTCGCTGCTGCTGTCCATCGTCATCGAATGCGTTGGTATGCACCTGTTCTGGCCAGACCAGGGCTGGCGCCACGCGCAGGGCATGCTCGACTACGAACTGAACCAGCTCTCCACCCACTTCACCCGGAGCGCCGTTGTGCAGGAGCCGGGACGCACCGCGCGCTGGCTGGTGGAGGGCACCTACGAGTGGGTTTTCGTGAAGACGGGCTTGTTGGACTGGATGCGCGACGCCTCGGCGCAGGCTAGCGCACCTAGCCGAGGCGTGCACCGGGACTTCCGCTATTACCTCGCCCAGGTCTATGTCTGGATCGAGCGCTATCTGATTGCCGCCGGCTTCACCGTCCTGACATTCATCGTCCGCCTGCTGGTCTTGGTGCTCACGCTGCCGCTGTTCCTGCTCGCGGCCTTCGTCGGCCTGGTCGATGGACTGGTTCGCCGCGACATCCGCAAGTTCGGCGCGGGGCGGGAATCGGGCTTCGTCTACCACCGGGCGAAGGCGGCCTTGATGCCGCTGGCGGTGTTGCCGTGGGTGACCTACCTGGCGTTACCGGTGTCATTGCACCCTTTGATGATTCTGCTGCCTGCAGCGTTTCTGCTGGGACTGGCGGTGAACATCGTGGCGGCGAGCTTCAAGAAGTACATTTAGCCGATTGTTGGACCAGGACTACACACTACGACCTTCATCGACCCACGGGTCATGGCGACGTAAAGGTTCTGTGTGCTCATACCCTCGATATTTAGCAGCACCGCGACTTCGGCTTCCAGCCCCTTGAGCAACAGCGTGCTGCCGACGGCGCGTTTTGGTAGCGGGCGCCCCAACAGCCGGTTCTCTTCCCGCACGCGCCGGGCCGCTTCTGCCAGAGGGGCGGCCCCCGACGAGGCTTCCCGGAGCGCCTTAAGCATCCCGTAGAGGATGGCCGGCCGATGCACACGTACGTTCGGCAGTGCCCGCAGTTCCGACAACAGCGCGGCGGCCGCAGCGAGAGAGGGCGCGCGCCCGAACGCCAGTGCGCGGCTTTCTGCCTCGTTCGGAGGATTCCTTGCAGTTCCCTTTGCCAACGACTCCAGGCGCCGCGTCAACTCCGCCACGCCCACATTGGTCATAACGCTCTGCGCCAGCGCCAGTAACTGCGCGAGAGCATTCGGTAGATCGGAAGAGCACACGTCTGAACTCCAGTCACGAATCACCATCT
>CALBTT010000122.1 GCA_937967645.1 uncultured Zoogloea sp. | reverse complement strand
CACCGAGATCTACACTCTTTCCCTACACGACGCTCTTCCGATCTCGCTTCCAGCGAGACCCCTCGGGCTACCGCATCGATGGCTTCATGCCGTCGGGTGGCGAGGTGGGGCCTCCGCGCAAGGGCTTCTCCCTGGGTGAGTCCGAGCTGGCCTTCTCGGCCAACGTGGACCATCTTTTCCGCGCCAATGCCCGCTTCTCGCTCGCCGAGGACGACGGTCAGGGGGTGGTCGAAGTGGAGGAGGTCAACGTCGAGACGCTCGGCCTGCCCGGCGGCCTCAAGGTGAAGGGCGGGCGCTTCCTGTCCGGTGTGGGCTACCTCAACCAGCAGCACCCCCACGAGTGGGACTTTTCCGACGCGCCGCTGGCCTACAAGGCCTTCTTCGGCTACCGCCTGCAGAACGATGGGGTGCAGGTGCGCTGGGTGGCGCCGACCGACCTGTTCCTGGAGTTCGGGGCCGAGATGGCCGCCGGCGAGAAGTATCCGGGCGCGGAGCGCAACCGCAACGGCGCCGGCCTGTGGACGGCCTTCGCCCACCTGGGGGGCGATCTCGGAGCCTCCTCGGCCTGGCAGGTGGGCCTCTCCCATGTGGGTGCCCAGCCGCGTGAGCGCGCCTTCGAGGACAATGCCGTCACCAATGCCTTCTCGGGGCGCAGCCAGACCTGGATCGCCGACTTCGTGTACAAGTGGGCGCCGGACGGCAACAGCCGGGATCGTTATCTGAAGGTCCAGGGTGAATACATCCAGCGTCGTGAGACCGGCACGCTGACCTACGATGTGGACAACCTGAGCGGCGCCTCCGCCGCGTCGGCGTCCCGTCTGCGCCAGTCGGGCAGCTACCTGCAGGCGGTGTATCAGTTCATGCCGCGCTGGCGGGTGGGCGTGCGGGGTGACTGGCTGCAGAGTGGCAGCGTCAACCTGGGGAGCCTGAGCACGGCCGAGTTGCCGATCCTGGCGGGCTACAACCCGACCCGCCACACCGCGATGGTGGATTGGTCGCCGTCCGAGTTCTCCCGCCTGCGCCTGCAGCTGGCCCGTGACAAATCCCGTGACGGAGAGGCCGACAACCAGGTCTGGCTGCAGTACATCATGAGCCTGGGTGCCCACGGCGCCCACAAGTTCTGAGGAGGCCAGTGATGATTACGAAATCCTTCCTGCGGCTTGCCGCGGTAGTTCTCGCCCTGGTGTCCCTGCCGGCCGGGGCCGTCGTCAATGTGTTTGCCACCGTCCCCGAGTGGGCGGCCCTGGCCCGCGAGATCGGCGGCGACAAGGTGAATGTCTTCGCCGCCACCAGTGCCTTGCAGGACCCTCACCGCATCGAGGCCCGGCCTTCTCTGATCGCCCGCGCGCGCAGCAGCCAGCTGGTGGTGGCGACCGGTGCCGACCTGGAGATCGGCTGGTTGCCGGTGGTGTTGCGGGAGTCCGGCAACGCGGCGATCCAGCCGGGCAGGCCGGGCTACTTCGAGGCCGCGCCCCAGGTGCGCATGCTCGAGGTGCCGGCCCGGCTCGACCGGGCCGATGGCGACGTGCATGCCGGCGGCAATCCGCACATCCAGACCGACCCGCGCAACATCCTGAAGGTGGCCGAGGCCCTGGCCGGCCGCCTTGCCCAGGTGGATGGTGCCAATGCGGCGGCCTACCAAGCCGGTCTGGCCAGCTTCCGGGAGCGCTGGAAGGCGGCCATGCTCCGCTGGGAGCAGAGCGCCGCACCCCTGCGTGGGGTGCCGGTGTGGGTCCAGCACCGCTCCTTCGCCTATATGGCCGACTGGCTCGGCCTGAAGGAGCTGGGGGCGCTCGAGCCCAAGCCCGGCGTCGAGCCGGGCAGCACCCAGCTGGCGGGTCTGCTGGAGCGGCAGAAGCTGACGCCGGGGCGGATGGTGCTGCGCCCGGCCTATGCCCGGCCCACCGCCTCCGACTGGTTCAGCGAGCGTGCCCACATCCCGGTAGTTGTGCTGCCCTTCACGGTAGGCGCTTCGCCGGAAAGCGGTGATCTGTTTGCCCTCTTCGACGATACGCTCCGGCGCTTGTTGGCCGGGCTGAAGTAGGAGGCGGCCATGGGTGAGGTCTTGCTCCGCGTGGAAGGTCTGGTGGCCGGCTATGCCACGCCGGTTGCCGGCCCGCTTGCATTTACACTGCGCCGGGGTGAGATCCTCGGACTTGCCGGCCCCAATGGTGCTGGCAAGTCCACCTTGCTGAAGGCCTTGTGGGGCGGCGTGAAAGTGTTTGCCGGGCAGGTGCGCAAGCCGCCCGGCATGCGCATCTCCCACCAGGCCCAGGGGTTTACCGATCTGCGTGGCATCCCGCTCACCGGGCGTGAGTTGCTGGCCCTCACCGGGGCGCCGTCCGAAGGTCTGCCGCCCTGGCTGGCGGAGCGGCTCGGCCTGCGCCTCGACCGCCTGTCCGGCGGGCAGCTCCAGTTCCTGCGCCTGTGGGCCTGCCTGATGGCGCCGGCTGATATCGTGCTGCTGGATGAACCCAGCAACAACCTCGACCGTGCAGGGGTGGATTACCTGGCCGACTGGCTGGGGCGCGCCCATGCCGGGCAGGGGATCGTGATCGTGTCCCACGATCCGGCCCTGATCGAGCGGGTGTGCACCCGCGTGGTGCAGGTGGATGCCGGGAGTGCCCAGGGATGAGCCTTGATCTGTTGTTCGACCCGCTGTTCCGGCTTCCCTTCATCACGGGCCTGCTGCTGGCTGGCCTGCTGCCGCTCATCGGCATGTACCTGCGCCTGCGGGGCGAGTGGCTGGCGGCCCTGGCCTTTGCGCAGATGGCCTCGGCGGGGGCCCTGGTGGCCATGGTGATGGACGTGCCGATGCTGCTGGGCGGCGCCCTGGCAGCCTTGGTGGCGGCGCTGGTCAAGGGTCTGATGGCCCGGGCTGGCGCCCACGCCTATGCCCTGATGATGCTCGCCGCCTGGGGGGCGGGGGTCCTGCTGGTGGCCAATCACCCCCTGGCAGAGCAGGCTGGACACGCCCTCTTCGACGGGCAGCTGTATTTCACCGGCGAGGCCCACCTGGTGGCGTCCGTGGTGGCCTGGGGCGTGGCGGCGCCTGTGCTGGGGTGGCTCAACCGCTCCCTGCTGCTGGCCCATGTCTTCCCCGAGTTCCACCGGGCCCGGGGGCTTGACCCGCGGCCCCGCCTGATGGTCTTCGACGTGCTGGCGGGCATGGTCATCGCGCTGGCCACCGTGAGCATCGGGGTCATGGCGGCATTTGCCCTGGTCTTCGTGCCGCCGCTGATCGCTTCCCGCTTTGCGCGCAGCTGGCGGGCCGGGCTGGCCCTCGCGGCGCTGGTCGGAATGCTGGGCTACAGTGCCGCCTTCGTACTGTCCCTGGGCTTTGACCAGCCCTTCGGTCCGGCGTGCGCGTTGCTTCTGGTCGGCCTCGTTGTGGTGTCGAGCGTTAAATCCGACCGCCTGTAAATGCGGCGGCAGGTGCGGCATTGAGTGATATCCTGTTCAATCCTTGGACATTCAATCGGGAGGGAAGTGGAGTGGTGCTACCGTTTTTCGGCAAGAAGCCAGGACCTGCCGGAAGTCCCGCACCCCGCCCCCGGGCCAGCTCAGGCAGTGCATCCGCTGCGCCGTCGTCGTCGGCGCCTGCCGGCACTCCGGCTGTGCGTCCCGCCACTCCGGGCCCCCGGACCGAGACCTCTTCCCTCGACTTCACCATTGCGGGTGGCGATCTCAAGCGGGTCCTGGCCCAGTGCGCAGATCGCGTCCATGTCGAGGAAGGCGCCGGGGAAATGCCGGCGGCGGCCGAGGAGGCCGCCATCCTTTACGCCAATGGCGACTGTGACGAGGCGATGGGGGTGCTCGACAGCGCCCTGGATGCCACTGCCTCAGCCGACGCCCGCCTGACCCTGTGGGGCATGCTCCTCGACCTGCTGCGCCTGACCGGCGACAAGGAGCGCTTCGAGTCCCTCAGCCTGGTCTATGCCACCGAATTCGAGCGCTCTCCGCCCGCCTGGCAGGATCTGTCCACGCAAGGTGGCCGGGGCGGCGTCGCCAAGGTCCAGACCGTCAATCTGTCGGGGCTGCTCAACAACCAGGCCGCCGCTCAATTTGCCCAGTTGATCCAGATCGGCATGCGCACCGGTGCCCTGCGCATTGATCTGACCCGCCTGCGGGGGGTCGAGGGCGCGGGGGCCGACCTGCTGCTGCGGGCCGTCCGTGGCCTGCGCAAGGCCGGCGTCAAGCTGAGCCTGATCGGTGCCAGCCATCTGGCCGGCGTGCTGTCGGCGCTGGTGGAGCCGGGCAAGCCGGAGGGCAAGCAGGTCTGGCTGCTGCTGCTGGAGATCCTCCAGTTCACCGATCAGCATGAGCGCTTCGAGGAACTGGCCGTCGATTACGCCATGACCTTCGAAGAGTCGCCGCCCTCCTGGGAGCCGCCGGCCGTGGAGGCGGACAGCCCCGTGGGCTCGGAGCCGCTCGAGACGGCCATGAGCGACGTGTATCGCCTCGACGGCGAGGTCGTCGGCCCCAACACCGAAGTGCTGCGCAAGATCACCTCGTTTGCGGGAACCCGCACCATGATCGAGGTGGATTGCCGGCACCTGCGCCGCATGGACTTCGTCTCCGCCGGGACGCTCTTCAATGTGGTCTCCCAGCTGCATGGGCAAGGGCGGCTGGTGGTGCTGAAGGGGGTCAATTCAATGGTCGGGGCGTTGATGCAGGTGATGGGCATCCATCAGGTCGCGCGCATCGAGGCCCGCAGCTGAGTTGCAGCCTGGGCCAGGGCGGCCCTTTCCCGCAGTAAAAAACGCATCGGAAGTGAGCCGATCCTCTATCGGCCGGCCTTGCAATTCTTTCTTCAGCCCTCATATCAGTGCGATGGAACAATATCACGGCACCACCATTCTCTCGGTCCGGCGTGGCCGGCACGTGGCCCTTGGCGGCGACGGCCAGGTCACGCTCGGGAACATCATCATCAAGGCCAGCGCACGCAAGGTCCGCAAGCTCTACCAGGACCGTATCCTGGCCGGCTTTGCCGGCGGCACGGCTGACGCCTTCACGCTGTTCGAGCGCTTCGAGGCCAAACTGGAAAAGCACCAGGGCAATCTGGTCCGCAGTGCCGTCGAGCTGGCCAAGGACTGGCGTACCGACCGCGCACTGCGCCGTCTCGAGGCCATGCTGGCGGTGGCCGACCTCGACAACTCCCTGATCATCACCGGCAACGGTGACGTGCTCGAGCCCGAGCAGGGCATCGTGGCCATCGGCAGCGGCGGCGCCTACGCCCAGTCGGCCGCCCGCGCCCTGATCGAGAACACCGAACTGGCGCCCGAGGAGGTCATCAAGAAGTCCCTGACCATCGCCGGCGACCTGTGCATCTACACCAATCAGTGCCACACCATCGAGGTGCTCAAGCCATGACCCAGATGACGCCTCCGGAAATCGTCTCCGAGCTCGACAAGCACATCGTCGGCCAGGGCAAGGCCAAGAAGGCCGTCGCCGTGGCCCTGCGCAACCGCTGGCGGCGGGCCCAGGTGGCCGAGCCGCTGAAGAGCGAGATTACCCCCAAGAACATCCTGATGATCGGGCCGACCGGCGTCGGCAAGACCGAGATCGCTCGCCGTCTGGCGCGTCTGGCGAACGCCCCCTTCATCAAGATCGAAGCCACCAAGTTCACCGAAGTGGGCTATGTGGGGCGTGATGTGGACACCATCATCCGCGATCTGGTGGAGATCGCCATCAAGAGCCACCGCGAGCAGGCCATGAAGAAGGTCCGTGACCGGGCCATGGATGCGGCCGAGGACCGGGTGCTCGACATCCTGCTGCCGCCGGCCCGCCCGACCGTGGGCTTTGGCGCAGAGCCGGCTGCGGCCGAAGATAACGTGACCCGCCAGAAATTCCGCAAGAAGCTGCGCGAGGGTGAGCTCGACGACAAGGAGATCGAGCTCGACGTGGCGGTGCCCGGCATGACCGCCGAGATCCTGGCCCCGCCGGGCATGGAGGAGCTCACCGGGCAGCTGCAGAGCATGTTCCAGAATCTGGGCGGCGGGAAGAAGAAGTCCCGCAAGCTGAAGATCAAGGAGGCCATGAAGCTGCTGGCCGACGAGGAAGCCGCCAAGCTGGTCAATGACGAAGACCTCAAGACCGAGGCCCTGCGCATGGTCGAGCAGAACGGCATCGTCTTCCTCGACGAGATCGACAAGATCGCCACCCGCTCCGACAGTCATGGCGCCGACGTGTCGCGCCAGGGCGTGCAGCGGGACCTGCTGCCGCTGGTGGAAGGCACCACGATCAGCACCAAGTACGGCATGGTCAAGACCGATCACATCCTGTTCATCGCCAGCGGGGCCTTCCACCTGTCGCGCCCCAGTGATCTGATCCCGGAGTTGCAGGGGCGTTTCCCGATCCGCGTCGAGCTGGAGTCCCTGTCCGTCGAGGATTTCGAGCGCATCCTGACCCAGACCGATGCCTGCCTGACCCGCCAGTACGAAGCCCTGCTGGCGACCGACGGCGTGACCCTCGACTTCGCGCCGGACGGCATCCGCCGCCTGGCCGAGATCGCCTTCCAGGTGAACGAGAAGACCGAGAACATCGGTGCGCGCCGGCTCTACACCGTGATGGAGAAGCTCCTCGAGGAGCTGGCCTTCGAGGCTGGCAAGGCGGGTGAGCAGAAGGTCACCATCGACGCGGCCTATGTGGATGGCCGCCTCCAGATGCTGGCCCAGCGGGAAGACCTGGCCCGCTACGTGCTGTAAGCCTGCCACCGCAGGTGTCGCGCCGCGCAGGCTGCCCTGCGCGGCGCCCCCCCCACTCCGGGAAAACCCGGACGCCAACCTCCCGGGGCCGGCCCTACAATCGGTCTCCCGCCGGCACCTGTCCGGAGCTTATCCTTCCGGCCATGCTGCTGCGCATCGTATCCATCCTGTTTCCGCTGTTTGCCATCACCGGGGTCGGTTTCCTGGTCGGCCGGCGTGCGCGTCCCGATCTCTCCCAGGCCAACAAGCTGAACATGGATGTGTTCGTGCCGGCGCTGGTGTTCGGGGCGCTGGCCAACAAGTCCTTCCACATCACCCAGTTCCTGCCCTTGCTGGGGGCGACCTCGGCCGCAGTGGTGGGTTCGGGGCTGATCGGCTGGGCGGTGGCCCGTCTCGCAGGAATCTCGCCGCGCACCTTCGTGCCGCCGATGATGTTCAACAACTGCGGCAACCTGGGCTTGCCCCTGGCCGTGCTGGCCTTCGGCGAGCAGGCCCTGGCCCCCGCCGTGGTGATGTTCATGGTCTCGAACCTGGCGCATTTCACCTTCGGAGCCTGGTTGCTCGACCACCAGGCCCGCCTCACCAGCGTGTGGCGGGTGCCTTCGGTGCTCGCCACCATGGCCGGGCTGGCGGTGGGCATCGCGGGCATCGAGATCTGGGCGCCGGCCATGCTGGCGATCAAGATGCTGGGGGATATCTCCATCCCGCTGATGCTCTTTGCGCTGGGCGTGCGCATCAGCGAGTCGCGCATCGGTGCGCTGGGTCTCGGCGTGTTCGGCGCGGTGGCGCGGCCGCTGATCGGGCTGGCCCTGTCGGCCCTGCTGGTCTGGCTGGTGCCGCTGCCGCCCCAGGAGCGGGCCCTGCTGATCGTCTTCGGGGCCCTGCCGCCGGCGGTGCTCAACTACATGTTCGCCGAGCGCTACCAGCAGGAGCCGGACAAGGTGGCCTCGATGGTGTTGATCGGCAACGTGCTGGCCGTGGCCTTCCTGCCCCTGGCCCTGGCGATCGTGCTCTGAAGCTCGCCCGCGGGTCTCAGAAGTCGCCCGAGAACCGCCCCATCTGGCGGCGGTCCCGCTTGGTCGGCCGACCGTGGAGGTCGGAGCCGGGCGTGGCGGCGAGCTTGCGGTCCTCGCGCTGGGCTTCCCGCGCCGCGATGCTCTCCGGGGTCTCGGTGTAGAGGGTCTGGGCGATGGTGGCGCTGCCGCGTTTCTCGGCAATGCCGGTGACCACCACGCAGTACTGGCTCTCGGCGATGCGGATGTCCACCCGATCGCCGATCTTCACGTCCTTGGCGGGCTTGACCCGGATCCCGTTGAGCTGGACTTTGCCGCCATCCACGGCTTCGGTGGCGAGGGTGCGGTGCTTGAAGAAGCGGGCCGCCCACAGCCATTTGTCGAGGCGGACCTTGTCGTCGGTATTGTGTTCTTTCATTCCTTGACCGGCCGCTTGGCCAGTTTCCGTTGCAGGGTGCGACGGTGCATTTTAAGCGCACGGGCGGTCGCCGAGATGTTTCCTTCGTTCTCGGCGAGCACGCGCTGGATGTGCTCCCATTCCAGCCGGTCCACCGACATGGGGCTGCTGGGGGCGTCATCCTCGATCACCACCTCGGTGGCGTTGAGTGCCTTGAGGATGGCGTCCACATCGGCGGGCTTGGCCAGGTACTGGGTGGCGCCGAGCTTGATCGCGTCCACCGTGGTGGTGATGCTGGCGTAGCCGGTCAGCACCAGGATGCGGCAGTCGGGGTTGGCGGCGAGCAGCGGTTCGATCAGGCGCAGGCCCGAGCTGCCGGCGATGTTGAGGTCCAGCACCACGTATTCGGGTTCGTGCACGCGGGCCAGGGCCAGGGCGGACTCCGGCTCGTGCGCGCCGAAGACGACGAAGCCGCGCTGGCCGAGGGCACGGGTCAGGACCCGGTTGAAGGCAGGGTCATCATCGATGACGAGGATGTGGGGGGCGTCCTGGGAAGGCGTCATGGTCTGAGTGCGGAGAGAGGCAGGGTGAGGGTGGCGATGGTGCCGCCACCGGGGCGGTCGCTGAACTGGATCCGGCCGCCGCAGCGTTCCACGGCGCCAAACGCCAGCAGCAGGCCGATGCCGAGGCCCTTGCCGGAGTTTTCCGGGGAGATGGCTGGCAGGGGGCGGTCGGGCATGCCGGGGCCCCGGTCGAGCACTCGCACGCGCAGCTGTTCCGCGTCCACGGCCACCTCGCAGGCCAGGCCGTCGGGGCTCGCGTCGGCGCCGTTGTTGATCAGGTTGTGGATGGCCTGCTCGAGGGTGGTGTCGGCGATCAGCCGCGGTGCGGCGGGGCCGCAGTCGCATTGGACGGCCAGCGCCACGTGGGGGCGCAGGCTGCGCCAGCGTTCGATGATTCCATTGACCCAGGCGTCGGCGGCCATGGCCTCGCCGCCTTCGGCGCGCAGGCTGCCGGCCCGCAGGGTCAGGTTGCCGAGGATGGCCTTGCAGTGGCCGATCTGCTCGCGCAGCAGCTCGGCATCGGCCCGGGTGTCGTCGTCCAGGGCGGGATTGCGTGCCAGCTCGCCCGCGACGATGGCCATGGTGCCCAGCGGGGTGCCCAGCTCGTGGGCGGCGCCCGCCGCCAGGTTGCCCAGAGCGACGATGCGTTCGCTGCGCAGGCGCGCTTCCCGGGCCTCGGCGAGGGCCTGGTCACGGCTGCGGATGGCTGCCGTCATGCGCACCACGTACCAGACGATGACTCCGGCCGACACGGCGAAGGTCAGCCACATGCCGGCCAGGTGCCAATGCACGGCGAGGCCGGAGTCGTAGATGTCGAGCTGTTCATTGAAGTCCCACAGGATGGAGTAGGCCGCCACGGCGAGGCTGGCCAGGGTCCAGGCGAAGGGGGGCGACAGGGTGGCCGCGCCGATGGCGACGATGGGCAGCAGCAGGGAGATCAGCGGATTGGTCGCGCCGCCCGTGAAGTACAGGAAGACGCTCCAGGCACCCAGGTCGATGGCCAGCTGCAGGAACAGTTCGAAGGGATGGAGTTCGTCGAGCCGGCGGGCGCGCAGCAGGCTGAGCAGGTTGATGACGATCAGGGCCGCGGGGATCGGCAGCAGGGCACGGCCCGGCAGGGACAGGTCGAGCAGCCAGGGAATCAGCACCACCACGCCGAGCATGGCCGCGCTGGACAGCCAGCGCAGGTGGATCAGGCGTTGCAGGGCATCGGCAGGTTTGGCTGGCGCGGGCAAGGATCTGTGCATCCCGGGATTATCTCCGAAGCGTGCCTGGCGGATGGCCGGGGCCGGGGCGTGGAGCGCGTGCGACGCTTCGATGTGAAGCCGGAATTTTCACCTTTTCCGGGGGCGCGGAGGTTGCGGTCGATTGTCGCAGGCCAGCCGGATACGACATTTGGCAGTATTTTCTGCAAATAGTGTTTGCGTTGCCCGCGGATACAGTGCAAAGTACGTCTCGCGATCTTCAAGTAGTGTTGTTGTTGGCTGGTTCAGTACACCGCAGTCCTGCGGAAGTCTTTCCTTCACACCCCGCCGTCTTGAGCTTCGCCCTACCTTCGGGGCATGTCCCTGCTTTTATTTTTTTGAGGATATTCAACATGGCAACTGGTACCGTGAAGTGGTTCAACGACGCTAAGGGCTTCGGTTTCATCACCCCGGAAGGCGGCGGCGACGACCTGTTCGCTCACTTCTCCGCGATCCAAGGCTCTGGCTTCAAGACCCTGGCCGAAGGCCAGCGCGTGACCTTCGACATCACCACTGGCCCGAAGGGTCAGCAGGCTTCCAACATTCGCGCCGCTGACTAATTCGCGGAGCGAAGCCGGTCGGCCTTTTGGCTGGCCTGGTGGAGCCTCTGGAAGCGAGCTCTACGGAGCCTGACTTCCCCAGCAAAAAGCCCGGTTATCCGGGCTTTTTGCTTTTTTGCGCCTGCATTGCCGCACCTGCATTGGGGGACGCGCGGGCGAAGCCCGGCCGCGCCTTCATGGACGGCCCCGGGATGCTCAGGCACCATCCAGCCTCATCCCCTGTCCCCGCCTCTGCAGATGAAGGTGGGGGCATCCTCGATGCACTGCCTTTCCCCCGTGCGGAGATCTCGATGAGCAAGACCCTGCGTTTGTCCGAAACCTGGTTCCGTCGCGGCCTGTGGGTGGTGGCCATCGTGTTTGCGGGTTTCCTGATCGGTCTGGGAGGCCGCATCGTCGATGATCTGCCGCGTGTCGAGGTGGCGCTGCAGCTGGATGATTTCCTCGATGCCACCGACAGGGCGCGTGCCGTGGAGCTCCGTCAGCGGATCGCGCAGGCAGAGCAGGCGCAGCGCCAGATCACCGCCGCGCGGAGCCAGGCCGATCTGCAGCTCAACAAGGCCCAGGGCACGGTGCAGGCCGAGCGGGAGACCCTGGCCAACTGGCTGGCCACGCGCCGGGCGACGCAGCGCACCGACCAGGATCCGGAGGTGATCGCGCGCACCCGCAGGCTGGAGGAGCTGAAGCAGTTGGAGAACCTTGCCCGGCAGGCGGTGCAGGCACAGCAGCAGGTGGCGCTGGATACCCAGCAGGCCCGGGACGTCGCGGTGGCCGAACTCGGCCGATTGCAGGACGTCGCCCGCCAGCGCATGGCGGTCGAACAGCGCGCCGTCGAGCTGCGTGTCTTCCTGTACCGGCTGGCGCTGACCTTGCCGCTGCTGGTCGTGGCGGGCTGGTTGTTCGCCAGGCAGCGCAAGAGCACCTGGTGGCCCTTCGTGTGGGGTTTCATCTTCTTCGCGCTGTTTGCCTTCTTCGTCGAGCTGGTGCCCTACCTGCCCAGCTACGGCGGCTATGTGCGCTACGGGGTGGGCATCCTGGTGACGGTGCTGACAGGGCGCTGTGCCATCCTGGCCCTGAACCGCTATCTGGAGCGGCAGCGGCAGGCCGAAGCCATGCCGGACAGCCAGCGTCGTCAGGAGCTGGACTACGACCTGGCGCTGGCGCGTCTGGCCAAGGGCGTCTGTCCGGGCTGCGAGCGGCCGGTCGACCTGAAGGATCCTGCCATCGACTTCTGTCCCCACTGCGGCATCTGCCTGCATGACCGCTGCACGCACTGCGAGGGGCGCAAGAATGCCTTCGCGCGCTATTGCCACGCCTGCGGCACGCCCCGCCGGGAGCAGGGGGCACGCTCCGCCTAGCGGCTGCGCGTATCGCCCGACCGGTGGGGGCGGGGAGTCGCGCGCGGTATGCCAGGACAAAAAAAGGGCGCCCGAAGGCGCCCGAAGATTCCTCGAGGGGGAGGAAGAAACGCTGTGCCGTGCCCCTTAGTGGGCGCTGGCCGAAGCCGCGCCGATGCCGGTCTGGGAGCGGACGTACTGGTCGTCGAAGCCCGACTTGTCGGTCTTGGCCCGGGCGCTGCTGTCGGTGACCGAGAACAGCCAGGTGAAGAAGAAGGCCAGGGGCATCGAGAACAGGGCCGGCTGCTCGTAGGGGAACAGTGCCTCCTTGTTGCCCAGCACCACCACCCACACCGCCTTGGACAGCACCACGAAGGTCACCGCCGAGATCAGGCCGGCCAGGCCGCCCAGCAGCGCGCCGCGGGTGGTCAGGCCCCGCCAGTACATGGAGAGGATCAGGATCGGGAAGTTGGTGGAGGCGGCGATACCGAAGGTCAGGCCGACCAGGAAGGCGATGTTCTGCTTCTCGAACAGGATGCCGAGCAGCACCGCAACCACGCCGAGGCCGATGGTGGCGATCTTGGAGACGCGCATTTCCTTGGCTTCGCTGGCGCTACCCTTGCAGATCACGCGGGCATAGATGTCGTGGGCGATCGCCGAGGCGCCGGCCAGGGCCAGGCCGGACACCACCGCGAGGATGGTGGCGAAGGCCACGGCAGACATGAAGCCGAGGAAGAGGTTGCCGCCCACGGCCTTGGCCAGGTGCATCACCGGCATGTTGCCGCCGCCGATCATCTTGCCGGCGGTGTTGCCGCCTTCGTAGAACTCGGGGTTGGTGCCGACGATGACGATGGCGATCAGGCCCAGGGCGCACACCACCATGAAGAAGTAGCCGATGCAGCCGCTGGCCACGAAGACGCTCTTGCGGGCTTCCTTGGCGTTCGGCACGGTGAAGAAGCGCATCATGATGTGGGGCAGGCCGGCGGTGCCGAAGACCAGGCCCAGCGACAGGGACACGGCGGTGACCGGGTCGGCCATCAGGGAGCCGGGGCCCATGATCTTGATGCCGTCCTTGTGCACTTCCACCGCCTTCTTGGCCACGGTCTCGAGGCTGAAGCCGAACTCACCGAGGGACAGGAAGAGCAGCACCGTGCCGCCGAAGAGCATCAGGCAGGCCTTGATGATCTGCACCCAGGTGGTGGCGATCATGCCGCCAAAGGTCACGTAGATCACCATCAGCACGCCCACCACGACCACCGCGGTGGCGTAGTCCAGGCCGAACAGCAGCTTGATGAGCTGGCCGGCGCCGACCATCTGCACGATCAGGTAGAAGCACACCACGGTCAGCGAACCGAAGGCGGCGAAGGTGCGGATGGTGCCCTGGTCGAGGCGGTAGGAGGCGATGTCGGCGAAGGTGAACTTGCCCAGGTTGCGCAGGCGTTCCGCCATCAGGAACAGGATCACCGGCCAGCCGACGAAGAAGCCGATGGCGTAGATGAAGCCGTCCAGACCCTTGGAGAAGGTCATCGCCGACAGGCCCAGCAGGGTCGCGGCGGACATGTAGTCACCGGCGATGGCCAGGCCGTTCTGGAAGCCGCTGATGCCGCCGCCGGCGGTGTAGAAGTCGGCGGTGGACTTGGTGCGGCTGGCCGCCCAGTAGGTGATGCCCATGGTGGCCACCACGAACACGAAGAACATGCCGATGGCGGTCAGGTTGAGGGGCTGCTTCTGGGCGGCGGCGACGGCGTCGGCCGCCAGGGCGGCCGGGCCGGCCAGGGCCAGCAGGGCGGCCCCGAGGAGGTGTCTGGGGTTCATCACTTGCTGGCCTCCCGGATGATTTCATTGTTGATCTGGTCGAACTCGCCGTTGGAACGGCTGACGAACCAGCCGGTGAGCAGCCACGAGCCGATGATGATGGTGGCGCCGATGGGCACGCCGATGGTCAGCATGCTGCCCTCAGAGAGGGGCGTGCGCAGCACCTCCGGGGCAAAGGCCACGAGCATCATCATCCCGTAGTAGGTGAGCATCACGATGGCCGTGAGCAGGTAGGCGAAGCGGCTGCGCTTGCCTTCCAGTTCCGAGAAGCGGGGGTTGGCCCGCACTCGCTTGTAGATCTCCGCTGACATGTTGTCCTCCTGGATAGGTGGTTGGAAGGTGATTTCTTATGTTTATGGTCTTGGGGTGAGTGCTGTTCTCCCCCGGGTACTGCAGTTACATGCAAACTACATGTTCGGGTAGTTCGGGCCGCCGCTGCCTTCCGGCACGGCCCAATCGATGTTCTGGGTCGGATCCTTGATGTCGCAGGTCTTGCAGTGCAGGCAGTTCTGGGCATTGATCTGCATGCGCGGCCCGCTCGGGTCCTCAACGATTTCGTACACGCCGGCCGGGCAGTAGCGGGTCTCCGGGGCGTTGTAGAGGGCCAGGTTGGTGCTGATCGGCACCGAGGCGTCCTTCAGGCGCAGGTGGCAGGGCTGCTCCTCGCTGTGGTTGGTGGCCGAGATGAACACCGACGAGAGGCGATCGAAGCTGATCTTGCCGTCCGGCTTGGGGTAGACGATCGGCGCGCATTCCGACGCCTTCTTCAGCTGGGTGTGGTCGGCGTGGTGGCGCAGGGTCCACGGCGCACGGCCTTTCAGCAGGAAGGTGTCGATGGCGCTGTAGGCGATGCCACCCCACAGGCCCCAGCGGAAGCTCGGGCGGATGTTGCGCACCTGGTACAGCTCGTCCCACAGCCAGCTCTGCTTGAGGCGCTCGGGGTAGCCCAGCACCTCGTGGCCGGTCTGGCCCTCGGCGGTGAGGTGGGCGAAGATCGCCTCGGCGGCCTCGATGCCCGACTTCATGGCCATGTGGGTGCCCTTCACCTTGGGCACATTCAGGAAGCCAGCGGTGTCACCCACCAGCACGCCGCCCGGGAAGCTCAGTTTCGGCACCGACTGGAAGCCGCCTTCGTTGAGGGCCCGCGCGCCGTAGGCGATGCGCCGGCCACCCTCGAAGAACTTGCGGATCTCCGGGTGGGTCTTGAAGCGCTGGAACTCCTCGTAGGGCGACAGGTGCGGGTTGCTGTAGTCCAGCCCGACCACGAAGCCCACCGCCACCTGGTTGTTCTCCAGGTGGTACAGGAAGGAGCCGCCATACACGTCGCTGGATACCGGCCAGCCCACGGTGTGCAGGGTCAGGCCCTGCTGATGTACCTCCGGGCGCACCTCCCACAGTTCCTTGATGCCGATCCCGTAGGTCTGCGGATCGACGCCCTCGCGCAGATTGAACTTGCTGAACAGGCCCTTGGTGAGCGAGCCGCGGCAGCCTTCCGAGAAGACGGTCTGGCGCGCGTGCAGCTCGATGCCGGGCTGGTGGTTGGGGCCGGGCTCGCCGTTCTTCTCGAGGCCCATGTCGCCGGTGGCGATGCCCTTGACCGAGCCGTCTGCGTGGTAGAGCACCTCGGCGGCGGCGAAGCCCGGGTAGATCTCCACGCCCAGCTCCTCGGCCTGCTGGCCGAGCCAGCGCACCACGTTGCCGAGGCTGACGATGTAGTTGCCCTCGTTGTGCATCTGCGGCGGGGTGGGCAGCTTGTAGGCCTTGTCGGTGGTGAGGAAGAGGAAGCGGTCCTCCTTCACCGGCGTGTTGAGGGGGGCGCCGCGTTCCTTCCAGTCCGGGAACAGCTCTTCCAGCGAGCGGGGCTCGATGACCGCGCCGGACAGGATGTGGGCGCCGACTTCGGAGCCCTTTTCGACGACGCACACCGAAAGCTCGGCGCCGGCCTTGTCGGCCAGTTGCTTCAGGCGGATCGCGGTGCTCAGGCCCGAGGGGCCGGCACCGACGATCACCACGTCGTATTCCATCGCGTCACGCGTCATTGCTGCTGTCTCCGGTGTAGGGGGAGGTTTCTTGTCGGGGCGGTAGGGGCGGCTTCAGCCGCCCGCGGATTTCGATCGAGCACCTGAGGGGCGGCTGAAGCCGCCCCTACAGGGTTTCGGTGCTTAGAACAGGGCTTCTTCCAGGGCCAGCACCTCGGCCGAACCATTCACGATGGCGTCCCGGTAGCTGTTGGCTTCGGGGATCACGTGCTTGGCGAAGTAGGCCGCGGTGGCCAGCTTGGCCTTGTAGAAACCGGCGTCGGCGCCATCCAGGCGGCCGGCGGCGATCTGGGCGGAACGGGCCATCAGCCAGCCGCCGACGACGATGCCGGTGAGCTTGAGGAAGGGCACCGAACCGGCCGCGGCGGCCTGGGGGTTGCTGTCGTAGTTGGCGAGCAGCCAGTGGGTGGCTTCGTCGAGGGCGGCGATGCCGTCGCCCAGCGCATCGGCCAGATCCTTCAGGCCCGCGTCGCCGGTGTTGCGCAGGGCCGAGCCGGTCTCGGCGATGTCGGCGAGCAGCTGCTGCATGCTCTTGCCGCCTTCCTTGGCGG
>CALBTT010000121.1 GCA_937967645.1 uncultured Zoogloea sp. | reverse complement strand
GGTTCCCATCATGTGGTCCTGTACTTTTACCCCCGTGACAACACCCCCGGCTGCATCCGTCAGGCCATCGATTTCAGCGATCACGATGCCGATTTCGAGCAGGAGAAGTGCATCGTGGTGGGCGTGAGTCCCGACGATTGCCTGACCCATGCTGACTTCCGCGATCAGCACGGCCTGTCCGTGGAGCTGCTGTCCGATGAGGAGGGCGAGGTGTGCAGGCTTTACGGGGTGTGGCAGTCGGCGATGGTGAACGGGGTCATGAAACGCAGCGTTCGCCGTTCGACTTTCATCATTTCGAGTGACGGGGTCCTGCAGCACGTCATGCACGATATCAATCCGCGCGGCCATGCCGCCGAAGTCTTTCAGCTGATAAAGCAACTCAACTCAAGGAATCCAAATGCAAATCGCCAAGAACACGGTCGTCACGCTTGACTACAAGGTCACCGACCCGGATGGCAACATGATCGACGACGGCCAGCACCCGCTGGTTTACCTGCACGGCGGTTATGACGGCATCTTTGCCGTGATCGAAGAAGCCCTCCATGGCAAGGCGGTTGGTGAAAACCTGAAGGTCAAGCTCCTCCCGGAAGACGCCTTCGGCGAATACGACGAAGAGCTGGTCCTGGTGGAGGAGGCCTCCCTGTTCCCGGACAACATCGAAGTCGGCATGTCTTTCGAGCGCGTCGGCGAAGACGGTGAAGAGGACGTGGTCTACCGCATCACCGACATTGCCGACGGCAAGGTCGTGGTGGATGGCAACCATCCCCTCGCCGGCACCGCCCTGATCTTCGACATCACCGTGAAGGAAGTGCGTACCGCCAGCGCCGAAGAAATCGGCCATGGCCATGTGCACGGTGAAGGCGGTCATCACCACTGATACCCCATGACCGGCGCCGCGCCCTTGTGGGGGCGTGGTACCGGCCTGTCGGCCGCTGCGGCGGCCAACTGATTGAACGGGCCCCTGAGGTCCGTTTTCTTTGCGATGAACAGACTGGACAAGGAAGGGCAGGCCCTGTTGCGGGTGGACGGGCTGAGGGTCGAGCTGGGACCGCAGGGCAAGCCCGTGCGGCCGGTGGATGGCGTGAGCTTCGAGGTGGCGCCGGGGCAGACCCTGGCCCTGGTGGGCGAGTCCGGCTGCGGCAAGTCCATGACCGCCCTGGCCTGCATGCGCCTCCTGCCGGCGGGCGGGCGGATAGCCGGCGGCGGCATCCGCCTGGGCGACGAGGCCCTGGAGGCCTTGCCCGAGACCCGCATGCGCGACATCCGGGGCAAGCGTCTGGCGATGATCTTCCAGGAGCCCGCCACCAGCCTCAATCCGGTGATGACGGTGGGCGACCAGATCGGCGAGGTGCTGGTCCGCCATCGCGGCATTCATGGCAAGCCGGCCTGGGCCGAAGCCGAGAAGCTGCTCGAGGCCGTGGGCATTCCCGATCCGCGCCGGCGCCTGTCCGAATACCCCTTCCAGCTCTCCGGCGGCATGAAGCAGCGGGTCATGATCGCCATGGCCCTGGCCGGCGATCCCGACGTCCTGATCGCCGACGAGCCGACCACCGCCCTCGACGTGACCATCCAGGCCCAGGTGCTGGATCTGCTGCGTGAGCTGCAGACCCGGCGCGGCATGGGCATGCTCCTGATCACCCACGATCTGGGTGTCGTGTCCCGAATGGCGCACCGGATCGGCGTGATGTATGCCGGCGAACTGGTGGAGACCGGCGACCGCGACGATTTCTTCGGCACGCCCCTGCATCCATACTCACGCAAGCTGTTTGCCGCCCTGCCCACGCCGGAACTGCGCGGCCGGCCCCTGGAGACCATCACCGGCCAGGTGCCGCGGCCGGGTGAGCGTCTGCCCGGCTGCCGCTTCGCCGAGCGTTGTCCGCAGGTGCGGGAGGTATGCCGCAGCACGGCGCCGGGCCTGCATCAGGTCGGACGGCAGGCCGTGCGCTGCCACCTTTATGATCCCGGGCTCGGGCTGGGTTGGGCCGACACCGCGCCGTCCGTGGCCGAGGCCGCCGGCACCCAGTCGGCGTCCCGCGGCAAGGTCCTCGAGGTGACGGACCTGCAGGTCCACTTCCCGGTGCGCAAGGGGATCTTCCGCCGGGTAGCCGGGCATGTGAAGGCGGTGGACGGGGTGACCCTCCAGGTGCCCGCTGGCAAGACCCTGGCCCTGGTGGGCGAGTCCGGCTGTGGCAAGACCACGGCCGGCAAGGCCTTGCTGAAGCTGGTGCAGGCCACCGGCGGCGAGGTGCGCTACGGCGGCGAGGAAGTGCTGTCCCTGCCGGCCCGCCGCTGGCGTCCCCTGCGCCGGGACCTGCAGATGATCTTCCAGGACCCCTTCAGCTCCCTCGATCCACGCATGCGGGTGGGCGAGATCCTGGAGGAGGGCATGCAGGCCCTGGGTGTGGAGGCCGATCCGGCTGCCCGGTCCGCGCGTATCGACGCCCTGCTGAGCCGGGTGGGCCTGGACCCGACGATGCGTCACCGCTTTCCCCACGAGTTCTCCGGGGGCCAGCGTCAGCGCATCGCCATTGCCCGTGCGCTGGCGGTATCGCCCAGCCTGATCGTCTGCGATGAGCCCACCAGCGCCCTGGATGTATCGGTGCAGGCCCAGATCCTGAACCTGCTGAGGGAACTGCAGGCCGAGTATGGCCTGTCCTACCTGTTCATCACCCACAACCTGGCTGTCGTGGACTACCTGGCGCACCAGGTGGCGGTGATGTACCTCGGCCGCATCGTCGAGCAGGGCAGTGCCGAAGAGGTGTTGCGCGACCCGCGCCATCCTTACACCCGCATGCTGCTGGCTGCCGTGCCGCGGGTGGACAGGGAGGGCGCTGCCGAGCCGATCCAGGTGGCGCCCCACGGTGACATGCCGTCGCCCCTCAACCCGCCTTCCGGCTGCCACTTTCATCCCCGCTGCGAGCACGCCAGCGAGACCTGCCGGAGTGGCTACCCGGCCGAGATCCGTCTCTCCGACAGCCGCATGGTGCGTTGTCACCTTTACGACGCCTAGCGGAGCGGAGGGGAGGATGACCTGCAATGTGGGTGAAGGCGGACCTTGGGTATAATCCCCGGCATGCGTTTCTGGCTTGCCTTCCTCCTGGCTATCTTCATGCCGCTCCAGCTCAGCTGGTCGGCGGTGGGCGCCTATTGCCAGCATGAGACCGGGCAGAAGGCGGGCCATTTCGGGCACCACAGCCATGAGCACACGGCGTCGGAGGCCGATACGCCCAAGCAGTCCGATTCCGGTGCCAGCCTCTCCGTCGACGAAGACTGTGGGCTGTGTCACTACAGTAGCTTCAAGATCCTCGCCCAGGACGGCCTTGGCCTGCTGCCGTCCTTCCTGCCGTCTGTGCCGGAATCCGGGCCACAAGGCTTCCAGACCCATATCCCCCCGGGGCCCGAACGCCCCAACTGGCTCGCTGCGCTCTGATCCGGCGCGGCGGCCTGCTGTAGTTCTCGCTTAGCTTCCTTCCAGGTTCTCCCCGGAGCACCGCGTTCACGCGGTGCCCGCGCCGGGTCTCGTTTGTTCCGTCGTCCTGTCGGCTTGCGCCGACGACCACATGACAAGGAGATTTCCATGCGCACCTCCCTTCCATTCCGGACTCCGTCCCTATTGCTCGCCCTGTTCGCTGCGAGCACATCCCTGGTCATTGCCCAGGCACCGTCCGCCGAGCCGGCAGGCAGGCTGGCAGACCACGCCGTGGAGCCCCACGGCACGTTGACGCTGGCGGCCGCGCTCGAACTGGCCCAGGCGGCGAACCCCGACATCCGCGTGGCCCTGCGTGAGCGGGAAGCCAGTGAAGGCGCGGTGATCCAGGGGCAGGCCCGTCCCAATCCGTCCATCGAGTACCTGATGGAGGATCGTCGCGCGGCGACCCGTACCACTACCGTACAACTCAACCTGCCCATCGAGATGCCTGGCAAGCGCGACGCCCGGATCGCCATTGCCGAAGGTGGCCGGGACATTGCCGATATCGAACTGGCCAGCCGGCGCGCGGAGGTCCGTGCCCGGGTCGCCAGCGCCTTTTTCGAGGTGCTGTCGGCCCAGGAGGGGGTCCGTCTTGCCCGCGACACCGTGCTCCTCGCCGAGCGGGCCACGGGCGCGGTGGCCCGGCGGGTTGCCGCCGGCAAGCTCTCGCCGGTCGAAGAGACTCGGGCACGGGTTGCCGAAGCCGGCGTCCGCGTCGAGCTGGCCCAGGCCCAGGGGGCGCTGCGGATCGCCCGGCAGCGCCTGTCCGGACTCTGGGGCAACCCGCTGCCACGCTTCGAGGACGTCCGGGGCGGGGTGGATGCCCTGCCATCGGTGCCGTCCGCCGACCTGCTCGGGCAGCGCATCGCCGCTTCTCCGGTTCTGCGCAGGGCCGCGCTCGAACTCACCCGGCGCACCGCCATGACGGCCCTCGAGCGCGCCCGGCGGCTGCCCGATCCAAGCCTCACGCTGGGGCTGAAGCATGCCGAGGAGCTTGGCCGCGATCAGCTGCTGTTCGGCGTGTCGATCCCGATTCCCGTCCTCGACAGCAATCGCGGCAACCTCATCGAGGCCCTCCGGCGTGAGGACAAGGCCCGGGACGAACTGGCCGCCCTGCAGGTCCGGCTCACCGGGGAGGTCCTGCAGGCCCGCGAACGGCTGCACACCAGCCGGGTGGAGCTCGAGTCCCTGCAGCGGGATGTGCTGCCCGGGGCCGCTCTGGCCTACGACAAGGCCGGCACCGGCTTCGAACTGGGGAAGTTCAGCTTCCTGGATGTGCTGGATGCCCAGAGGACGTTGTTCCAGGCACGCCGGCAGTACCTCCGCGCCCTGGGCGACACCCATGCCGCCGCGGCCGAGATCGATCGCCTGCTGGCGGATCGCACTTCTGAATGAATGAAAAAGGATTCCACCATGAATCTGACAAACATGATGACCCGCATGGGTCGCAAGCAACTGTCCGCTGTGGCGCTCATCCTCATCCTCGGTGGGGTGGCCGGCGGTTTCATCCTGCATGGGGGGCATGACGCCGGGGCGGAGGAGGCACACACCGATGCGCATTCCCACGATGATGCCGAGCACCACCCCGACACCCCGGCCACCCGTGCGGAGGCCGGGGCGGTGGAGGAGGGCCGGGTCGTGCTCCGCGACGCGCAGATCAGGACGGCCGGCATCGTCGTCGAACGGGCAGCGGCGGCCCGGATCCGGTCCGCGCTGCAGCTTCCCGGAGAGATCCGCTTCAATGAGGACAGAACCGCCCACGTCGTTCCCCGGGTGGCCGGGGTGGTCGAGAGCGTCTCGGCCAACCTCGGGCAGCAGGTCCGGAAGGGGCAGGTGCTGGCCGTGCTGGCCAGCCCGGCACTCTCCGAGCAGCGCAGTGAGCTGCTCGCGGCCCGCAAGCGCGTGAACCTCGCCAGGACGACCTGGGAGCGGGAGAAGGCGTTGTGGGAGCAGAGGATTTCCGCCGAGCAGGACTACCTGCAGGCACAGCAGGCGCTGCGCGAGGCGGAGATCGCCCTCGCCAACGTCCAGCAGAAGCTGGCCGCCATCGGGGCTGATACGGAGGAGGGAGGCGGCCTCAACCGTTACGTGCTGCGGGCCCCCTTCGATGGCATGGTCGTCGAGAAGCACATCGCCCTCGGCGAGGCGGTCAAGGAGGACAGCCAGGTGTTCACGATCTCCGACCTGTCGACCGTGTGGGCGGAGATCAGCGTACCGGCCACCGACCTGGCCCGGGTCCGGGTCGGCGAGAAGGTCGCCATCAAGGCATCGTCCTTCGATTCCACGGCGACCGGCACGGTGGCCTATGTGGGCGCCCTCATCGGCGAGCAGACCCGCACGGCGCGCGCCCGGGTGCTTCTGTCGAATCCCCAGGGAAGTTGGCGGCCCGGCCTCTTCGTGAATGTCGAGGTGATCTCGGACGAGACCGAAGTCGGGCTCGCCGTGCTGTCGGATGCCATCCAGAGCGTGGAGGGCCGCAAGGTCGTGTTTGTACGGACAGGCGAGGGCTTCGTGGCCCGGCCCGTGCAGACCGGGCGCAGCGATGGGACCCGCACCCAGATCCTGGCCGGCCTGGAGGCCGGTGCTGCCTATGCCGCCGCCGGCAGCTTCGTGCTGAAGGCAGAGGCCGGCAAGGGCGCTGCCGAGCATGCGCACTGACAAGGGGGGAACGATCATGTTTGAACGCATCATCCGCTTCTCCATCGAGCAGCGTTGGTTGGTCCTGCTGGCAGTCTTCGGCATGGCGGTGCTGGGTCTCTTCAGCTACCAGAAGCTGCCCATCGACGCGGTGCCGGACATCACCAACGTCCAGGTCCAGATCAACACCGAGGCCCCTGGTTACTCTCCGCTGGAAACCGAGCAAAGGGTGACCTACCCCATCGAGACGGTGATGGCCGGCCTGCCCAATCTGGTGCAGACGCGCTCCCTGTCCCGCTACGGCCTGTCCCAGGTGACGGTGATCTTCAAGGACGGGACCGACATCTACTTCGCCCGGCAGCTGGTCAATGAACGGATCCAGGGGGCACGGGACAAGCTCCCGGCCGGCATCTCGCCGGCCCTCGGGCCGATCTCCACCGGACTGGGAGAGATCTACCTGTGGACCGTGGAGGCCAGGGATGGCGCCCGGAAGGCAGACGGCAGCCCGTATACCGCCACCGACCTGCGCGAGATCCAGGACTGGATCATCAAGCCGCAGTTGCGCAATGTGCCGGGCGTGACGGAGATCAACTCGATCGGCGGGTTTGCCAAGGAGTTCCAGGTGGCCCCCCTGCCGGAGCGCCTGGCCGCCTACGGCATGACGCTGCAGGAGATCGTCACTGCCCTGGAGCGCAACAACGGCAACGTCGGGGCCGGCTACATCGAGAAGCGGGGGGAGCAGTACCTGGTGCGCGCGCCCGGCCAGGTGAAGACCGAGGAGGACATCCGCAACATCATCGTGGGGACCGCCCAGGGGCTGCCGATCCGCATCCGCGACGTGGCCGAGGTGGGGATCGGCCGTGAGCTGCGCACCGGGGCCGCCACCGACAATGGCCGGGAGGTGGTCCTTGGCACGGTCTTCATGCTGATCGGCCAGAACAGCCGGACGGTCTCCCAGGCGGTGGACAGGAAGATGGAGGAGATCAACCGCAACCTGCCCGAGGGGGTCGAAGCGGTCACGGTGTACGACCGCACCCGGCTGGTGGACAAGGCCATCGCCACGGTCAAGAAGAACCTTCTGGAAGGGGCCATCCTGGTCATCGCCATCCTCTTCCTGTTCCTCGGCAACATCCGGGCGGCGTTGATCACCGCCTGCATCATCCCGCTGGCGATGCTGTTCACCTTCTCGGGCATGGTCGCCAACAGGGTGAGTGCCAACCTGATGAGCCTGGGAGCCCTCGATTTCGGCATCATCATCGATGGTGCCGTGGTGATCGTCGAGAACTGCGTCCGCCGGCTCGCCCATGCCCGGGCGGCCCTTGGTCGCCCGCTCGACCGCAGGGAGCGCTTCCACGAGGTTTTCAAGGCCTCCCGTGAATCGCGCCGGGCGCTGCTCTTCGGGCAGCTGATCATCATGGTGGTCTATCTGCCGATCTTTGCCCTCACCGGCGTCGAGGGCAAGATGTTCCACCCGATGGCCTTCACCGTGGTCATCGCGCTCCTCGGGGCGATGATCCTGTCGGTGACCTTCATTCCGGCCGCGGTGGCCCTCTTCATCGGCGACAAGGTCTCCGAGAAGGAGAACCGCCTGATGCGCCTGGCCCGGGAGGCCTATGCACCGGCGCTCAACTGGGCCATGGGAGCCAGGCCTGTGGTGCTGACCTTCGCCCTGGTGACGGTGGTCCTCAGCGGCCTCCTTACCCTGCGGATGGGCAGTGAGTTCATCCCGAATCTCAATGAGGGGGACTTCGCCATCCAGGCTCTGCGCATCCCGGGCACCAGCCTGACCCAGTCGGTCGAGATGCAGGGGCAGCTGGAGCGCCGGTTGAAGGAGAAGTTTCCGGAAATCGAGCGCGTCTTCGCGCGGACCGGGACGGCGGAGATCGCCTCGGATCCCATGCCGCCCAACATCTCGGATGGCTACATCATGCTCAAGCCCGAGCAGGACTGGCCCGCACCCAGGCGGAGCCGCGATGCGTTGCTGGCCGCGATCCAGGCCGAGGTGGCCAGCTTGCCGGGCAACAGCTACGAGTTCTCGCAGCCCATCCAGCTGCGCTTCAACGAGCTGATCTCCGGAGTGCGCAGCGACGTAGCCATCAAGATCTTTGGTGACGACATGACGGTGTTGAATGAACGCGCCGCCGCGATCGCCGCCATGCTGCAGAAGATCGACGGCGCCTCGGAGGTGAAGGTGGAGCAGACCACCGGCCTGCCGGTGCTGACCGTGAACATCGACCGCGAGAAGACTGCCCGCTACGGACTCAATGTCGGCGATGTGCAGGATGCCGTGGCCACGGCGATCGGCGGTCGCGAGGCGGGCACCGTCTTCGAGGGGGATCGCCGCTTCGACATCCAGGTCCGGCTTCCCGACCGCCTCAGGAGTGATCCCGATGCGATCAGGCGGCTGCCGATCCCCTTGCCCAGGGGCGGAGCAGGGGGCGACACCCGGGCGAACTTCATTCCGCTGGCCGAGATCGCTTCCCTGGACCTGGCGCCCGGCCCCAACCAGGTGAGCCGGGAGGATGGCAAGCGGCGGGTCGTGGTAAGTGCCAACGTGCGTGGGCGGGACATCGGTTCCTTCGTCGCCGAGGCCACCCAGGGGCTGGCGCAGATCAAGCTGCCGGCTGGCTACTGGACCCGCTGGGGGGGCACCTTCGAGAACCTGCAGTCCGCCACGGCACGCTTGCAGATCGTGGTGCCTGTCGCCTTGCTGCTCGTCTTCGTGTTGTTGTTTGCGATGTTCGGCAACATCAGGGACGGGCTGCTGGTGTTCTCCGGCATCCCCTTCGCCCTGACCGGGGGTGTCATCGCCCTGTGGCTGCGCGACATCCCGCTGTCGATCTCGGCGGCCGTCGGCTTCATCGCCCTGTGCGGCGTGGCGGTGCTCAACGGCCTGGTGATGATTGCCTGCATCCGCAGCTTGCGTGAGGAGGGGCTGGCCCTGGATACGGCGATCCGGGAAGGCGCCTTGACCCGCCTGCGTCCCGTGCTGATGACGGCCCTGGTGGCGTCCCTGGGCTTTGTGCCGATGGCGATTGCCACGGGAACGGGCGCGGAGGTTCAGCGCCCGCTGGCCACCGTCGTGATCGGCGGCATCCTCTCATCGACCCTGCTCACCCTGCTGGTCTTGCCGCTGCTTTATCGCCTGGCCCATGGCGGGGACGAAGCGACGGGAGACGAGGTGCCGACGGCAGAGCGCCTGGCGCTCCCATGAAGAACGCCGGGATGGGGTCCCCCCCATCCCGGCGCTGGACCGGTGCGTCGAACCTGGCTTACATGCCCAGGTAGGCGGCGCGTACCTGCTCGTTCTCGATCAGCTCACGGCCGCTGCCGGTCAGGGTGATGTTGCCGGTCTCCAGCACATAGCCGCGGTCGGCGACGGCCAGCGCGGAGAAGGCGTTCTGCTCGGCCAGCACGA
This sequence comes from uncultured Zoogloea sp., assembly GCA_937967645.1. Taxonomy (GTDB): domain Bacteria; phylum Pseudomonadota; class Gammaproteobacteria; order Burkholderiales; family Rhodocyclaceae; genus Zoogloea. The sequence continues at coordinate 6,700 of CALBTT010000121.1, read as the reverse complement.
TGCTCATGCCCTGGGCCTTGAGCGTCTTCACCACGTTGAAGACTTCTTCCACCAGCAGTGGAGCGAGGCCCATCGAGGGCTCGTCCAGCAGCAGCAGCTTGGGACGGCCCATCAGGGCGCGGCCGATGGCCAGCATCTGCTGCTGTCCGCCGGACAGGGTGCCGGCCGGCAGCTTCCGCTTTTCCTTGAGGATGGGGAACATGGCGTAGATCTTTTCCAGATCGCCTTCCACCTGCTGCTTGGGCTGGGTGTAGGCGCCCAGGCGCAGGTTGTCCTCGATGGACAGCGGGCCGAACACCTGGCGGCCTTCCGGCGACTGGCAGATACCGCGGCGCATGCGCATGTCTGAGCGCAGCTTCGAGATGTCCTCGCCGTCGAAGACAATGTGCCCGGCGCTCATCGGCTGCACGCCGGACAGGCTGCGCAGGAAGGTCGTCTTGCCGGCGCCGTTGGCGCCCACCAGGGCCACGGTCTCGCCGCGCCGCACTTCCATGGAGATACCCTTGAGGGCCTTGATGCGGCCGTAGCAGCTCTCCAGGGCGTCGACCTTGAGCAACACCTCCGATGAGGCGCTGGAGGACTGCAGTTCGCCGGCGCTGCTGCCGCCAAGGCCCACCGAGACGGGGGCCAGGCTGGCCACCTTGTGGAACAGCTCGCGGAATTCCGCCCTTGCGCTGCTGCCGAAGACCGGGTCGTCATTGTCCAGGAAGGCCTTGTCGATCTCCTGCCAGTCCTCGGGCGTCAATACCTCGGAGGCCAGCGGGTAGATGTCCTTCTCCTCGCTACGGATGTGCGCCTTCTGGTCCTCGAGGTACAGCCGGAGGGCTTCGACCAGGCCGCTCACACTGCTCCGTCCGGCCACCGTGTCGGCCAGCTGCTGGCGCAGGGCGGCGAGGTTGCTGGGGGCGTTGCGGTGCTCGGCCTGCAGGCGGTCGAGCAGGGGGCCGGCGGTCTCGCTGCGCTGGCGCAGCACGCGGAACAGATGCTCGTCCTCCTTGCGGTGGTGGCAGCCGTCCATGAAATGCTCGAAATAGTCGAACACCGAGCCGAGGAAGGCCGGGTCGGCCTTCTGCTCGCGCTCCATTTCCGCCGCTACCTGCTCCAGGGTGATGGCCAGGCGCCACAGGTTGCGGTGCTCGTCCTTGATGATGCGGAGTGCTTCCATCTTGGTCTTCCTCGTTCTCAGGCGTGGGCGCCCAGGTAGGCGGCGATCACGTCCGGGTTCTTGCGCACCTCCTCGCCGGTGCCTTCGGCCAGCTTCTTGCCGTAGTCGAGCACCAGGATGCGGTCTGACAGGTTCATGACCATCTTCATGTCGTGTTCGACGAGGACCACGGTGATGCCGGAGTCGGCCACCTTGCGGACCAGTTCGTCCACTTCGATGGTCTCCTTGGGGTTGAGGCCGGCGGCGGGCTCGTCGAGGAAGATCAGGCGCGGTTTCATGGCCAGCGCGCGGGCGATCTCCAGGCGCTTGAGGGCGCCGTAAGGCATGGAGTCGGCGCGGGCGTTGATGTACTTCTCGAGGCCGACGAAGCGCATCAGCCCGGCGGCCTCCTCGCGCAGCTCGGCATCACGGCGGGTCAGGCCGGGCAGGCGCAGGGCTGCCTTGATGAGGTTGCGGTCGAGACGCAGGTGGGCACCCACCATCACGTTCTCGATGGCGCTCATGTTCATGCAGATCTGCAGGTTCTGGAAGGTGCGCGCCACGCCGCGCCGGGCCAGCTCGTCCGGCGACTTGCCGCCGATGGATTCGCCGTCCAGGCGGATCTCGCCGGAGGTGGGCTTGTAGACCCCGGTGATCAGGTTGAACAGGGTGGTCTTGCCGGCACCGTTGGGGCCGATCACCGAATAGACGATGCCCGCGTCGATGCTGAAGCTGACGTTCTGGACGGCTTTGACGCCACCGAAGTGGATGGACAGGTCGTTGACTTCAAGCAGGCTCATGCTTGATCCCCTTTGTCGAACTTGGCTGCCAGCGTCGGGACGAGGCCCTTGGGCAGGAAGATCATGCAGATCATCAGGATGGCGCCGAAGACCACCGTCTCCCAGCCCTCGAAGGTGGCCAGGGCCTGGGGCAGGGCGGTCAGCAGCACGGCGCCGACCAGGGAGCCATACACCGAGGCCATGCCGCCGATCACCACCATGGTGACCAGCTCGATGGAGTGGAAGAAGTCGGCCAGGTTGGGTGTCACGAAACCGACGTAGTGCGCGGTGACGCTGCCCATCAGGCTGGCGAAGACGGCCGACATCACGAAGATGGCGACCTTGTAGCGGACCACGTCCACGCCCACCACCCGGGACGCCACCTCGGAGCCATGCAGCGCGCGCAGGGCGCGGCCGAAGGGCGAGTCGATCAGGTTGAGGGAGGCCCACACGCTCACCGACAGCAGGATGGCGACGACCCAGTACCACTGCTTGTCGTTGCTCAGCTCGAAGCCGAACAGACCGAAGGCCGGCACCGGCATGCCGTCGGGGCCACCGGTCCAGGTCGCTTCGTTGCGCAGGGCGATGTTGAGGATGATGCCCAGGCCCAGGGTGGCCATGGCCAGGTAGTTGCCCTTGAGCTTGAAGATAGGCCGGGCCACCAGGGCGGCGAGCAGGCCGGTGGCGACGGCGCCGGCGCCCATGGCGAGCAGCGGATGCCAGCCGAAGTGGGTCGGCAGCACCGCCGAGGCGTAGGCCCCGATGCCGAGGAAGCCGGCATGGCCCAGGCTGATCTGGCCGGCGAAGCCGATCAGCAGATTGAGGCCGAGGACGATCACCGCATTGATGGCCATGCGGATCGCCAGATCCAGATAGAAGCTGTTGGGCAGCACCATCGGCAGCACGGCGAGTATCGCGATGACGATGTACAGCCCGTAATAGGCGCGTTTCTGCATGTTTTACACCCGGTCGGTGACCCGGGCGCCAAAGAGGCCGCGGGGCATGAAGAAGAGGATGAAGAGGATCAGCACGAAGGGGATGGCGTCCTTGTAGGCGGAGGACAGGTAGCCCGCGCCCAGGGATTCCAGCAGGCCCACCAGCAGGCCGCCCACCACGGCGCCGAGGCCGTTGCCGAGGCCACCGAGCACCGCCGCCACGAAGCCCTTGAGGCCGAGCATGATGCCGGCGTCGTAGGACGTGAGGGTGATCGGGGTGACGAGGATGCCGCCCAGCGCGCCCAGCGCGGCCGACATGGCGAAGCTCATGAAGAGCACCCCGTTGGTGTTGATCCCCACCAGCTCGGCGGCGAGCCGGTTGTAGGAGGTGGCCAGCATGGCCTTGCCGGTGAGGGTGCGGGTGAAGAAGTACCACAGGACCACCACCACCACCGCGGTGACGCCCAGCACCCACAGGCTCTGGGGCATCAGGGTGGCGCCGAGGACCTCGATCGGCGCATCGCCGGAGAAGGCCGGCAGGCTGTGGGTGCCCTTGCCGAAGATCACTGCGGCGAGGCCGCGGATCACCAGGGAGGCGCCAATGGTGATGATGATCAGCGTGACGGTCTCGGCGCCCTTGACCGGCTCGATGGCCAGCTTCTCGATCAGCACCCCGACCACGGCGGGCACCAGGATGGCCAGCAGCAGCGCGGCGGGCAGGGGCAGCCCGGCCTGGGTGAAGAACACCGCGAGCATGCCGCCGAGCATGATGAACTCGCCCTGGGCGAAGTTGATCACGTTGCTGGCGTTGTAGATGAGGGTGAAGCCGAGGGCCGCCAGCGCATAGGTGGCGCCCACGGTGATGCCGGAGAAGAAGAACTGCAGGAACTGGGCGAGCATCATGCGTCTCCTGAGGACATGGGCTCGGGGGAATGCGGATTCATCGTGCCTCCTGTGGTGTTGTGCCGAGGTGAGTCGGTCGGTGTTTGTTCTGTATTTTGTAATCGTTTCCGTCTATTAGAAGTGATACAATTAATTCAGTCAACAGGAAAATCTGTATCAAATAGACTGATGACCGCCCCGGTCCCGACCCTTGCGGTCGGGTACCTGTCTGCTGGGGCTGGAGTGGCGCCCCCGGGGGGGAGGGCGCATAAAAAAAGCCGGCTTAGCCGGCTGATTCGGAAGGGGCGCCGAGACGGGCCGAGAGGGCCGCGGCCGCCTGTCGGAGTTCGGTCAGCGTCGGGCCGTCGTCGCGCATGTCCATCGAGCCCTCGACGCCCACCAGCACGATCACCAGGGTGATCTCGTTCTTGAAGTTGAACACGGGCGCCGCCACCGCCTCGACGCCGCGGATCACGTAGTCGCCGGAGATCACTGACACCCCGCGGGCCTTGATGCCGGCCAGCAGGGAGCGGGCGTCCTCCATCGTGCGCACACCCAGCGGGGCCTTGCCCGACTCGATCTCCCGGCGGATCAGGGCCTCGGTCTGACGCTCCGGCAGCCAGGCGGCGAAGACCCGCCCGATGGCGGAGCTGAGGACCCCGAGGGTGGTGCCGGTCACCACGTTCACCGTGATGGGGCGGCGGGGGCGTTCCCAGCGCACGATCACCGGACCGTTGTCGCTCCACACGGCCAGCGCGGTGGTTTCATTGACCGCGTCGCGCAGGTCGGTGATGGCACTGAGCCCGAGGCGGATGCGGTCGAGGCGGTCGAGTGCGACGAGGCCCAGGTTGAGGGCGAAAGGCCCCAGGTTGTAGCGGGACGTGAGCGGGTCCTGCTCCACCAGGCCGCTGCGGATGAGGCTCACCAGATAGCGGTGGGCCTTGGACGGCGGCATGTCGGCAGACGCGGCGATGTCCTTGAGCATCATCGAGCGCTTGCCGGTGGCCATCGCCCTGAGGATGCCCATTCCCACCTCCAGGGACTGGACGCCATGTTTTCCTTCCAGTTCTTCACTCATCGCGGGCTCGTTAAAATGTTACGAATTCCAGAATTGGTTTTAATATTAGTAACACAACAACACGTGAAGGAGAACCCAGCATGACGAGTCTCAAGGTTTACGCCATCGACGGCATTGTGCCAGTCGTCGATCCCACGGCCTATGTCCACCCCTCGGCAGTACTGATCGGCGACGTCATCGTCGGTCCCGGCTGCTACGTGGGCCCCTGCGCCAGCCTGCGCGGCGACTTCGGCCGGCTGATCCTGGAGAAGGGCGCCAACCTCCAGGACACCTGCGTGATGCACGGCTTCCCGGGCACCGATACGGTGGTGGAGGAGGACGGCCACATCGGCCATGGTGCCGTGCTGCACGGCTGCCGGGTCGGCCGCAATGCGCTGGTCGGCATGAACGCGGTGATCATGGACAACGCGGTGATCGGCGAGGCCTCCATCGTCGCGGCCTCGGCCTTCGTCAAGGCCGGCATGGAGATCCCGCCCGGGGTGCTGGTGGCCGGCATGCCCGCCAAGGTGGTGCGGCCGCTCTCCGACGAGGAGATCCGCTGGAAAGGGGAGGGTACCGCCACCTACCAGGATCTCACCCGACGCTGTCTGGCCACCATGGTGGAGACGACGCCCCTCACCGAGATCGAGCCCGACCGGCCGCGCATCCATATGCCCGACGTGGTGCCCCTGGTGGCCCTGCGCAAGAAGGAAGGCTGAGCCCCCCCTCGGCGTCTGGAGACACCTCCGGTCGGAATCAGCCGCCGATGCGGCGGCTGTAGGCGAGAAACACGGTGTCCTGCTGCCAGCCCAGGGATTCGTACAAAGCCTGGGCCTGCTGGTTGCTGCGGGCGGTGGTGAGGTCCATCCGGACCTTGCCCCGCTCCCGGGCCAGCCCTTCGGCCGCCAGCAGGAGGGCCCGGCCCACGCCCGTGCGGCGGTGGGCCGGCTGCACGAACAGATCATAGAGAGCGAAGATCGGCGCGGCCTCCACCGAGCAGAAGGTCGGATAGAGCTGGCAGAAGCCCAGGATCCAGCCCTTGTCGTCGCAGGCCAGCAGGATGTCCGACTCCTGCCGGGCCAGGCGCTCGCTCAGGAAGCGCTCCGCACCTTCCAGGTCGGCCGCCTGCTCGTAGAAGCGTCGGTAGGCATCGAAGAGTGGTGCGATGGCGGGTGCGTCGTCGGTACAGGCCTGGCGGATGGTGATGCCTGGCCGGCTCATGGCCGTGCCTCCTGCGGGGCCAGGCCCGGGGGAAGGGCGCCCAGCCCTCCGTCCCCGTAGGTGCGCAGCACCTCGGAGATGATCACCTGGTAGCCATCCAGCCAGTTGGCCTGAAGCGCCTTGGCCTCAAGGTGCTGCGGGTGCCGGACCAGCGCCTGCAGGGCGTCCAGACTGTCCCAGTAATACACGTTGGCCACCAGGCCGGTCTGCGGGTTTTCCCAGGATGTCTCGCCCAGGTAGCCCGGAATGTCACGGGCGGCTGCGGCGATGATCGCGTCGAGACGGTGGAACTCCGCGTCGAATTCCTTCGCCGCGAAGATGAAGGTGGAGGAGTACATCGCGGGATGGCCTTTCCAAAAGCCCGGTATTAGACGCGCTACGCCCGCGCATGACAAGGGCGATCAGGCGCCTGCCGCCCGGACTCAGGCGACCTGGGCCAGGGGGTCGGCTTCGCGGAAGCGTTCGAGCAGGAAGGGGGCGGCCTCGGGGGTCTGACCGCTGGCCAGCTGCAGGTGGGCATCCAGATGGCGCTCGGAGGGCGTCAGCAGGCGCCGGTAGAGCTCCTTGCACAGCAGCCTGGCCTGCTGACCGGGCCAGTCGGCGGAGAGCAGCACATCGGGCAGCTCCGGGTCGCGCAGCAGCAGGCGGCGGTAGTCGTGGATCAGCAGGATGCGCAGCAGGA
>CALBTT010000120.1 GCA_937967645.1 uncultured Zoogloea sp. | reverse complement strand
GCTGAAGCCGCCCCTACATGGCCTGTATGGACGTGGGTGCTGGACCGGGAGTCCGTGGGCGGCTGAAGCCGCCCCTACAGTTCGGGTTCGTCGGCTTCTCGTTCGGCGGCTTCGGCTGCTTTGGCGGCCTTGGCGGCGGCGTGGGCTTCGAGCATGGCGGCGCGGCTGGAGGGGGATTCGAGGCTGACTCGACCGAGCGCGCCATCGCGGTAGTCCTGCAGCAGGATCAGCGAGGCTTTTTCCAGGTCGAGGGCGCCGCCCTTGAGCCGGCAACCACGACGCTGGGCGATGGCCTCGACCAGAGCCGGGCCGTCGAGGCCATCCACCGGGATGCCGTAGCGCTTGGCCACCAGGGCCGGGTAGCGGGCCAGCAGCACGTCGCCGAGGAAGTTGGCGACGGCTTCGTCGATCACCGCGTTGCGGCCGATGGCGTGGCTGGCGGCGAGCATGTAGCCGTCGGAGTCATGTTCGATCTTCGGCCACATCATGCCCGGGGTGTCGGTGAGGGTCATGGTGGGCGACAGGTCGAGGATCTGCTGGCTCTTGGTGACCGCCGGCTCGTCGCCAACCTTGCACACGCGCTTCTTGAGCAGGGCGTTCATCAGCGTGGATTTGCCCACGTTGGGGATGCCCATGATCATCATGCGCAGGGGCTTGATGCGGTCGTTGCGGTGCGGCGCCAGGGGCTTGCAGAAGCCGGTGATCTTGGCGACGTCGGACGGCTTCTTGCACGACAGGGCCACCGCCTTCACACCCTTCTGGGCGTTGAAGTAGGCCAGCCACTGGGCGGTGACGTCGGGATCGGCCAGGTCGGCCTTGTTGAGCACCTTCAGGCAGGGGCGCTGCCGGTGCTGGCGGATCTCGCGGATCATGGGGTTGCTGCTCGCTTCCGGCAGGCGGGCGTCGAGCACTTCGATGACCACGTCGATGCGCTCCATGCTTTCCGACGCCTTCTTGCGGGCGGAAGTCATGTGACCGGGGAACCACTGGATGGACATGGCGTGCGTTGAATCAATGAAAGCCTGCCATTATCAGGGCAAAATGTCGGCCCTCGAAGGAAACTCTGCCGGATACTCCGCCTCATGAACCACGAAGAAGTCATCGCCGCCACCCGTGAGTGGCTCGAAAAGGCCGTCATCGGCCTCAACCTGTGCCCCTTCGCCAAGGCGGTGTACGTGAAGGACCAGGTCCGCATCGTGGTCAGCGATGCCCGCCACCTGGATGGCTTTCTGGAAGACCTGGACCGGGAGCTGGACCATCTGGCCGAGGTGGATCCGGAGGTGACCGACACCACGCTGCTGGTGCATCCGACCCTGTTCCCCGATTTCCTGCTCTTCAACGATGTGCTGGAGATTGCCGACGAGGCGATCACCGAGCATGAGCTGGAGGGGGTGATCCAGATCGCCAGCTTCCACCCGGACTTCCAGTTCGATGGCACCGAGCCGGACGACATCACCAATTTCACCAACCGCTCGCCCTTCCCCACCCTGCACCTGATCCGCGAGGCCAGCATCGACAAGGCTGTTGAAGCCTTCCCCGAGGCCGAGACCATCTACGAGCGGAACATGGAGACCCTGCGCAAGCTGGGCATCGCCGGCTGGAAGGCGCTGGGCCTGTCCGTCTCCACCCCCGGCGCTGCGGAACATGGCGAAAAGTAAGCCCGCCGCCAGGCCGCAGGGCAAGGCTCAGGACAAGACGGAGGCCGGGGCCCGCCCGGCGGTGCATCCGGAGATCCGCCCGGGGCAGTCAATCGAGCTGCTCAAGGAGCTGCACATCCTGACCCGTGACGGCCAGCTGAACCAGGACAGCCGGCGCAAGCTGAAGCAGGTCTATCACCTGTACCAGTTCATCGAGCCGCTGCTCGCCGAGGTGCTGGCCAGCACGGGTGACCTGAGCCTGGCCGACCACGGTGCAGGCAAGTCCTACCTCGGCTTCATCCTTTACGACCTGTTCCTGAAGGACAAGCCGGCCGGCACCATCTACGGCATCGAGACCCGCGCCGAGCTGGTGCAACGCTCCCGCGAGCTGGCCGAGCGGTTGGACTTTCCGCGGATGCGCTTCCTGGACCTGAGCGTGGAGGCCTCGACCCGCTCCGAGGCCTTGCCCGAGCGCATCGACGTGGTGACGGCGCTGCATGCCTGCAACACCGCCACCGACGACGCGATCCAGTTCGCCTTTGCCAAGCAGGCCCGCTTCGTGGTGCTGGTGCCGTGCTGTCAGGCGGAAGTGGCGTCGGTGATGCGCCACAACAAGAATGCCAGCTTCGGCATGACGCCCCTGTCGGAGATCTGGCGCCATCCGATCCACACCCGTGAGTTCGGCAGCCAGCTGACCAATGCCCTCCGCTGCCTGCAGCTGGAAGCCCACGGCTACCAGGTGACGGTAACCGAGCTGGTGGGCTGGGAGCACTCCATGAAGAACGAGCTGATCGTGGCCCGCTATACCGGCCAGCCGCGCAAGAACGCCATGGAGCGCATCGAGGCGATCCTCGCCGAGCTAAACCTGACTGAGCTACGAGGCCGCTTCGCATGCTGAGCACGGCCGGGGTGGCACTGGCGGTGGTGGCCGGCATCGCCCTGGCCCCCCGTCTGCCACGCCTGCGCCGGCGCTACGACCGCGCCGCCCTGCAGCCGCTGACCCGCCGCCCCGACATGAACCCGGGCGACGAGCGCATGAAACTGGAACTGGCCGCCTGGGCCCACACGGGCGCCGGGCATGGGGCCACCCTGCTGCCCTGGCAGAACCCGCGAGTACCCTTGCCGCTGGCCCTGCGCAGCGTGGAAGGCCGACATGAGAACACCCTGCTGCATTTCGCCTACCGGCTGGCGGGCTACCACCAGCTGGATGAACGCAGCCGCCTGGGCGGCCTGATCTACCGGATCGGTGTGCAATTGCGGCCGCTGCTGTGGTTTGCCCCCCGCCGGGCGGATACGCCGTGGGACGACTGCTGGCTGACGGCGGTGGATGCGCCGCGCCTGCTCGCCCTGGCCCGCTGGCAACCGCGCCGCCCAACCCTGATCGTGCTGGACCGGCTGCAGCCCACCGAGGTGTCGCTGGTGATGGAGGCCCTGACCCACGCCGCCTGCCAGACGGAGCAGCCCATCCGCGTGGTGGTGCTCGGCCGGGAAGACCGTGCCAGCAGGACGCCCCCTCCGCGCAAGCCTCAGCGGAAGGGGTAACCCCGCATCTGCACCTGCCGCTCCGGCACCTCCGGACGCGGCGGCCTGGGCTGCACCGGCACCGGCGGCCGCCGCGGCACGATGGGCACCGGCCGCACCACCACCAGCCTGTCCCGCTCCAGCTCCAGTTCGGCCTGGCGCTGGGCATGCATCTCGGCCTGGCGTTCGGCCTGCCGCTCCGCTTCGTAACGACGCTGCCGGTCGGCGGCCTCGAGGGTCTGCCGATATTCCAGCACCCGGGCCTGGTTGATCAGCCGCGCCGAACGCTCATCGGCCGCGGCCTGCTCCCGCGCAGTCAGGGGCGGCGGAGTCTCGACCCGGCTGATCTGGCTCGCCCCGACACAGGGTGAGTCCGTGTAGGTCACCTTGCCATCCGCCCCCACGCACTTGTAGACCGCCATGGCGGGGCCGCTGCCACCCAGACTCAGGCCCACCAGCAGCAAGCCCGCCAGCCAGGCGCGCAACGGCAACGGTACATGTGTGTGTTTCATGGCCTCGCCCATCCTTCCTCATCCCCTTCACGACGTATTCCGCCGGCCTTTGCAGATTAGGTCCGTGACGGATTTCACGCCAGCCGGCCGTCAACGCGCAGCCGGACACTCAAGCCGCCCACCAAAACGCCGAAAATAATAAAATCATTAAAAACAACACAAACATCAAAATGACCAAAGCACAACTTGCATTGCTCGGCCTGGGCCTCCCCCTTCTGCTTGCGGGCTGCACCACAGTCTATAACCCTTGCTGCAGCCCCGTGCGTGACCTGCGCCCTGCCGTGTTCTCGTCACAGAAAATCACGGCAGTCGGCTACGGCGCCGTGGGCGGCATCAACTCGCAATACACCTCGGGGCAGCAAAAGCTCCTGGCCATGCGCGCCGCCCGGGTGGACGCCTACCGGACCCTGGCCGAGCAGGTGTATGGCTTCCGGGTGTCGGGCAGCACTTCGGTATCGGCCTTTGCCACGCAGAACGACAACGTACGCACCTACGTTGACGCCTTCATCCGCGGCGCCCGCCTGGTCAACATGACCGCAGTAGCGGATGGCAACTTCGAAGCCACCGTGGAGCTGGACCTGACGCCGGCCTTCTTCAATTGCCTGTCGGGCCACCCCCCGGTGTGCGCGGCCGCCCCGGTGCCGGTCGAGACCCCCTGCGGGATGTCCGGCTGCGTGCAGCCCAGCGCCTATTACTATTCCGCGTACTGAGCCCATGCGCCGCCGACTCCGCTGCGGCCTGATGGCCGCGGCCCTGGCCCTGGGTGCGACCTGCGGGCAGGCCGAAACCGTGATTGCCGAAGGCGTCGCCAGCGTGCAGTCGGGCGGAATCGCCGCGGCCCGCGAGGAGGCCATCCGCAGCGCCCTGGCCGATGCAGCCCGTCAGGCTTCGTTGACGGTGGATGCGCGCAGCGGGGCCCGCAACCAGCAGGCGGCTTTCGATCAGGTGGTGATCCGCTCGGGGGTGCGGGTGGAACGTCATCGCATCCTTGCCGAATCGGAGCAGGACGGCGTCTATCGGGTTCGTCTGAGCGCCGAGCTGGGCACCAGCTCCGGGCACGCCGGCCCGGTCTGCCGGGAGGGCCACACGCGCCGGCTGCTGCTGGCCGGCTTTCCACTGCAGCGCCCGGAGCAGCTGGCCATGCGCGAGATGACGGGCTACGCCCAGCTCACTGCCGCCGAGGCCGCCCGACGCTTTCCGGATGGGGCGGCCATCATGGTGGATCATCAGGGTGATCTGATGGTGCTCCCGGCCGTGCCGGAGCGCGTCGTCGATGGCGTGGCCGCGGATTTCCAGGGCTGGAGCGTGATCCGCGATGCGGCCCGGCGCCACCGGGCGCAGTACGTGCTCGCGGGACGCTTCCGCTCCCTCGCCCTGTCGGCAGATGAAAAATCCCGCGAGGTGGATCTCGAGGCCCTGATCCTGGATGCCTCCAGCGGCGTCTGCGTGGCGCGCCAGCGCTTCCGCCGTGTGGCGCAAGGCCGCGTGAAGATCCCCGGCACGGTGATCTTCGGCAGCAGCGCGCACTACGCCACCGACTTCGGCCAGGCTTACGCCGCGGTGCTCGACGACATGGCCCGCTGGGCCGAAGCCACCACCAGCTGCCTGCCCTTCTCGGCGCGGGTGATCCGCAGCGGGAAGGACAGCATCCATATAGATGCCGGCGCCGAGCAGGGCCTGGCCCCGGGCGACCTGCTCTCCGCCTTCCGCCCCGACCGCCAGCCGGTGGTCACCCCGGGCGGCGAGATTCTCGGCCTCGAGAAACGCCCTGTCGGCGAGGTGGTGGTCACCACCGTGTATCCCCGCTTCGCCATCGCCCGCCTGCAGACACCAGCATCCGGCCTGCAGCTCGAGGTCGGCGACGAGCTGCACGGGCACTGAGCCCGCCGATCCGGCAGGCGGCGCAACCCCGAAAAACGTTCAGCCCCCCGGACCCAGTGCGGGCGCGGGAGGCTGAAAAGCAGAAAGCCCCGACTTCTCGGGGCTTTCCATATCTTGGGGCGACATACCGGGTTCGAACCGGTGACCACTGGAATCACAATCCAGTGCTCTACCAACTGAGCTAATGCCGCCACTGAAGGTCATCGACTTGCGTCGCCAACCCATAAACTAAATTATACCACATTTTTAGAGCCTGCCCGACAGGAATCGAACCTGTAACCCCCGGCTTAGAAGGCCGGTGCTCTATCCAGTTGAGCTACGGGCAGATTGCCGCGGGCACCGGGGTAAAGCTTTGGTCGGGGTGGAGGGATTCGAACCCCCGACATCTTGCTCCCAAAGCAAGCGCGCTACCGGACTGCGCTACACCCCGAGAGGCGCGAATAATACCTATCCAACCGGGCCTCGTCAAACGTCTTCGATAAATTTTTTCTTGGGCACGCCGTTGATGCGGCGAGGACACTTTTTTACATGGTTCGTGGCAAGGCGCATGATTTCGCGCTTATGGCAGCGCACCAAGGCTGGACTCTCCAAGGATAATAGGGCGCGATGCGTGTCCGACTCCTCTCCTCCCTGGCTGCACGGCCTGCCTCCTCCTGTTTACTGCTGACGGGCTGGGCGCTCGCGTCCACCGCACGGGCAGCCGAGACCGGGTGGTCCCCCCTGGAACAACTCCCCTCCCTGGCCTGGGGTATCGGTGGCCTGGTGGCCGGCGCGTTGCTGCAACGGCTGCTCCGCCGACCTACCGCCATGGCCACGCCGCCGCAGGCGCCCCCGCCTACCGAGATCAATGTGGCCTGGCACGCCTTCGCGGAGCTGTCGGGCGACTGGTGGTGGGAGACGGATGCGGACCTGCTCTTCATCGACACGCCCCGCCCGCCCCCCGCTGACCTGGGCCTGGACCACGCCGCGGGCAGGAGTTGGACGGTGAGCGTGATGCCCGACGTACGCGAGGATTTCGCGACAGCCCTCCTCGACACCCTGGCCCGCCGGGCGCCCCTCAGCGCCACCTTGACCCGCCGCTGTCCGGACGGGGAGGTGCGCCACCTGGAACTGCTCGGTACGCCTCGCTTCGACGCGGCGGGCACCTTCCTGGGTTACCGGGGCATTGGTCGGGACGTGACCGAGCGGGCCCGCCTGGCCGCCGAGCTGCTCGACAACGAGGAGCGCATCCATGCCTTGCTGGGCTGCAGCGCCGACGGCTACTGGGAGCAGGACGCCGACTTGTGCTACACGACGCTGACTGCACGCTCCGGCCTGGTCGGCGATCTGGCCGCGGAGGACACCATCGGGCGGCGCCGCTGGGACCTGCCCGGCGTGTCCCCGAGCGCCGACCCCTGGGCCTCGCACATTGCCTGCCTTCACAAGCAGGAGCCCTTCTCGGAGTTCCAGTTCTGCCGCCGGGATGCCCACGGCCGGCTGGTCTGGCTGCGCGAATCGGGGATTCCGGTATTCGACCGCCAGGGCGCCTTCGCCGGCTACTGCGGCACCACCCGCAACATGACGGGCGAGATGGAGATGCGCCGACGCCTGATGCGCGAGGCTGCGCTGTTCCGCCGCCTGTTCGAACAGGCCCCGGTGGCCATCGTTCTGCTGAATGCCGAGGGGCAGGTGCAGCAGGCCAACCAGGCCACGCAGAACCTTCTGGGACAGCCCGCCGACGCGATCCACGGCCAGGCCCTGGAGGCCTTCATGGAGGCGTCCGATGCCAGCGCCTGGCACACACAGCGTCAGCGCTGCCTGCAGGAGGATCAGGACGAGCTTCAGCGGGACGCGGTTTACCGCTCAAGCGACGGACGACGCCTGCAGGTCCGGGAATGCCTGCGCCGGGTCCGCACCCAGGACGAGCAGCCAGCCAGCCTGGTGCTTGTGCTGCAGGATCGTCCGGCGCCGCAGGCGGTGCCGGCCCACCAGGAGACCAGGGCCAACGGCTACCAGGCGCTGTTCGAGGATGCCCCCGAGGCCACCCTGGTCTGCGTGGACGGCCGTGTGCGCCTGGCCAATGCAGCCGCGCGTCGTCTGTTGGCGACGGAGGGCAGCGAGGGGCTGGACGGGCTCGAGCTGCTGGCCTTGCTGACCCCTGACGACCGCAGCCTGGAACAGGCCCGGCTGGCCGGCTTCACCGCCGACCCCCGGCAAACCCACCTCCCGCCCCTGCCCCTGCGCTTCCGGGGCGCCGACGGCAAACCGCTGCAGGCAGAGGCCATCGCGGTGAAGACCACGCTGGACGACCGCCCGGCGCTGATCTACATGCTGCGCGACGTGGCCCGCTGGCTGCATGCCGAGCAGGTCCTGCGGGAAAGCCAGGCGATGTACCGGGATGTGGTGGAGTCGGTCAAGGAGATCCTCTTCCAGACCGATGCCGAAGGCCGGATCACCTTCCTCAACCGGGCCTGGCACCAGACCACCGGTTTCGACAGCCGCCTGAGCATGGGCCAGAACCTGCTGGACTTCGTGGAGGAGGAAGACCGGGGACGGGTGACCCCCCATCTGCGCGCGGTGCGGGAGGGCTACGAGGAGATCGCCGAGATCGAGTTCCGCCTGCGCACCCGGACCGGCGGACCGCGCTGGACGGAGGCCACCCTGCGCCCCCTGCGCGACACCCACGACCGGGCCGCCGGCTGCTCGGGCACCCTCACCGACATCACCGCCCGCAAGGAGGCCGAGCAGACCCAGCGCGACCTCAACAAGGAGCTGGAAGCGCGGGTCCGGGTCCGTACGGCCGAGCTGGAGGCTTCGAACCGGGAGCTGGAAGCCTTCTCCTACTCGGTGTCCCACGACCTGCGCGCGCCTCTGCGGGCGATCGACGGCTTCGCCCAGATCGTCGCGGAGGATTACGCGCCGCGCCTGGACGAGATCGGCAAGGAATACCTGCAACGCATCCGGGTAGCCACCCAGCGCATGGCGCGCCTGATCGACGACCTGATCGACCTCGCCCGGCTGACCCGCCAGACCATGAAGCGGGAACAGGTCAACCTCAGCCTGCTGGTCGAACAGATCCTGGGCGAACTGCGGCTCGAGAACCCCGAGCGCCAGGTGGACATCCATATAGAACCCAACCTGATCGCCGCCGCCGACCGGGCGCTGATGCGGGTGGCGCTGGACAACCTGCTGCGCAATGCCTGGAAGTTCACCAGCCGCCGGGAGGTGGCCTCGATCCGCTTCCATGCCGAACTGCGCGACCGCCAGGTAGTGTATTGCGTGTCGGACAACGGGGCCGGCTTCGACATGAACTTCGCGTCCAAACTGTTCCTGCCCTTCCACCGCCTGCACGGCATCAGTGAGTTCGCCGGCACCGGCATCGGCCTGGCCACCGTGCTGCGGGTCATCCAGCGCCACGAAGGGCGCGTCTGGGCCGAATCGACGCCCGACGAGGGCGCCCACTTCTATTTCACCCTCAGCCACTGAGGAATTCCCTCCCCTTCCGTTGCTGCCGCGCAACACCTTGAATAAGAAGCCTTGATATAAATCACAAGGCGCATTGTGCAACGCAATAAACGGCGGCTTTCCCTAATACAGGGACGCTCATCGCAGAGTAGAATCCGGGCGACCCCAAAAGGAAACCCGACCCTGTGAAAACGGCAGCACAATAGCCGCACACCAGCGCGACCGCGAGCAACCATCATGAACGAACAGCATTACCTCACCCCCCTCTTCGAGCCCCGCTCGGTTGCCATCGTTGGCGCCAGCGAGCGGGAGTTGTCCCTCGGCAACATCCTGGTCCGCAACATGCTGGAGGCCGGGTTCAAGGGCAAGCTGTTCGCCGTCAACCCCAAGTACGAGAGCGTGCTCGGGGTACCCTGTTACAAGAGCGTCGAGGACATCCCGCAGCGCCTCGACCTGGCCGTGATCACCACCAAGGCCGACCGGGTGCCGGCGATCGTCGACGCCTGTGGCCGGGCCGGCACCAAATCGGTGATCGTGCTGCCCTCGGGCTTCTCGGATTCGGGCCCGCGCGGCCGCATGCTCGAGAAGAACACCTATGAAAATGCCCGCCGCCACCGCATTCGCCTGCTCGGCCCCAACTGTCTGGGCGTGCTGCGTCCCGAACTGGGCCTCAATGCAAGCTTTGCCGACGGCGGCGCGATCAAGGGCTCGATCGGCCTGATCTCCCAGTCCGGTGCGCTGTGCTCGGCCATCCTCGACTGGGCCCGCCCGAACAACGTCGGTTTCTCGTCGGTGGTGTCGCTGGGCACCTCGGTGGACATCGACTTCGGCGAAGTCCTCGAATACATGGTGTCGGACTCCCGCACCGAGAGCATCTTCCTGTACGTGGAGGGCATCAAGGACGCCCGCCGCTTCGTCAGCGCCCTGCGCGCCGCGGCGCGGGTCAAGCCGGTGCTGCTGATCAAGGTGGGCCGCCATCCGGCCGGCTCCCAGGCAGCCCTGCTGCACTCGGGCGCCATGGTGGGCGAGGACGCGGTGTTCGACGCCGCCCTGCGCCGCGCCGGGGTGATCCGCCTGTACAACATGGGCCAGCTGTTCGCGGCGGCCAATGCCCTGTTCTCGCACTTCCGCCCGCGCGGCAACCGCCTGGCCGTGATCACCAACGGCGGCGGTCCGGGTGTGATGGCTGCCGACCGCGCCGCCGACCTGCGCATCCCGATGGCCAAGCTCACCGACGCCACGGTCGCCAAGCTCAACGAAGTGCTGCCGGCCAACTGGTCCCACTGCAATCCGATCGACATCATCGGCGACGCCGACCCCGACCGCTACGCCAAGACCCTCGACATCGTGCTGTCCGACGAGAACGTGGAAGGCGTGCTGACCATTCTCACGCCGCAGGCCATGGCCCGCCCCACCGAGGTGGCCGACCGCATCGTCGAGATCGAGCGCACCGCCGACAAGCCGGTGTTCACCTGCTGGATGGGCGAGGAGCAGGTGCGCGAAGGGCGCAAGCGCTTCGAGGCCGCCGGCATCCCCACCTTCCGCACGCCTGAGCCGGCGGTGGAGCTGTTCGGCCACATCTCGGCCTACTACCGCAACCAGAAGCTACTGGTGCAGACGCCCAGCTCCCTGTCGTCCGACCTGAATCCGCCGTCGGTGGAGAGCGCACGGCTGGTGATCGAGACGGCCCTCTCGGAGCGCCGCAAGAACCTCAACGAGATGGAGTCCAAGGCCCTGCTGGCGGCCTTCCGCATCCCCATCGCCCAGACCGTGGTGGCCCGCTCGGCCACCGAGGCGATGGTGCTGGCCGAGGAACTCGGACTGCCGGTGGCGATGAAGATCGACTCCCCCTCCATCACCCACAAGGCCGAGCTGGGCGGCGTGCGCCTCAACCTGCGCGGCCTGGCCGCGGTGCGCTCGGCCTACCAGGAGATCCTGGAAGAGGTGAAGAAGAAGCGCCCCGACGCCGTCATCAACGGCGTGGCGATCGAGCCGATGGTGATCAAGCCTTACGGCCGCGAGCTGATGGTCGGCGCCTTCCGCGACCCGGTGTTCGGCCCGGTGATCACCTTCGGCGAGGGCGGCGCCCACGTGGAGATCCAGAAGGACCGCGCGGTGGCCCTGCCGCCGCTGAACAACTACCTGGTGCAGGATCTGATCAAGTCCACCCGCATCTCCACCCTGCTCGGCGAATACCGCAACATGCCGCCGATCAACATGGAGTCGCTGGAGTTCGTGCTGCTGCGCATCTCCGAGATGGTCTGCGAGCTGCCGTGGATCCGCGAGATGGACATCAACCCGCTGATCGTGGACGAACACGGCGCGGTGGCCGTGGATGCGCGCATCGTGGTGGACAACATCGCCCCCACGGCGGACCGCTACGACCACATGGCGATCCACCCCTACCCGTCCCACCTCATCACCAAGATCTCCATGCCGGAGGGCGAGATCACGGTGCGGCCGATCAAGCCGGAAGATGCGGAGCTCGAGGTGGAGTTCGTGCGCAAGCTGTCGCCCGAGACCAAGTACCTGCGCTTCATGAACACCATGCGCGAGCTGCCGCCCGCCATGGTCGCCCGCCTCACCCAGATCGACTACGACCGGGAGATGGCCTTTGTGGCCACCATCGAGGAAGAAGGCGCGGAGGTGGAGATCGGGGTGGCCCGCTACGCGGTGAACCCGGACGGCGAGACCTGTGAGTTCGCCATCGTGGTGGCCGAGGACTGGCAGCACCGGGGCCTGGCCCGCCGCCTGATGGGCGTGCTCATCGAGACCGCCCGCAACCGCGGCCTGCACGCCATGACCGGCATCTTCCTGTCCAACAACGACCGCATGCTCAAGTTCGTGCAGAGCCTCGGCTTCGTGCTCACCAACGACCCGGAAGACAACACCATCAAGCACGGTGCGCTGATGCTGCAGGGCTGAACGATCCCGCCCGCCCGCTGTCTGCCACAGGCCCGCCTCCGCGAGGAGCGCGGGCCTTTTTCAAGGAAGCCCCGCATGCCAGAGATCGCCCCCCTCCCCGTCACGCGCTGCGCCTGGTGCGGCGACGACCCGCTCTACCAGGCCTACCACGACACCGAATGGGGCGTTCCGCTCCACGACGACCGCGCCCTGTTCGAGCTGCTGACCCTCGAAGGCGCCCAGGCCGGCCTGTCCTGGATCACCGTGCTGCGCAAGCGTGAAACCTACCGCCAGGCCTTCGCCGGCTTCGACCCCGAGAAGGTGGCCCGCTTCACCGAAGCCGACCAGGCGGCGCTGATGCTCAACCCGGGCATCGTCCGCAACCGCCTGAAGATCGCCTCGACCATCGACAATGCGCGCGCCTTCCTGGCCATCCAGGCTGAATTCGGCAGCTTCGATGCCTGGCTGTGGCGCTTCGTGGACGGCCAGCCGATCCAGAACCAGCTCCGCAGCCTGGCCGATGCGCAGGCCAGCACACCGCTCTCGGATGAGCTCTCGAAGGCGCTCAAGAAGCGCGGTTTCCGCTTTGTCGGCACCACCATCTGCTATGCCTTCATGCAGGCAGCCGGGCTGGTGAACGACCACGTGACCGACTGTTTCCGCCACCAGGAGGTGGCCGCGCTATCATCGCCGCCTCTGTAACACCCGCATCCGCGAATCATGATCGACCAGATAGAAACCGCCGAGCTGCACGGCCAGCCCGTGCTCAAGCTGCAAACCCCGGACGGCGCCGTGGCGCTGATCAGCCTGTTCGGCGCCCAGGTGCTGTCCTGGACGCCTGCCGGCGGCGAAGAACGCCTCTACCTCAGCCCCCAGGCCGTCTTCGACGGCAGCACGCCGATCCGTGGCGGCACGCCGGTGTGCTTTCCGCAGTTCGCCGCAGAGGGGCCGCTGCCGAAGCACGGCTTCGCCCGCAACCGCGCCTGGCGGGTGGAGAGCTCCCGCGCGGGCAAGGACTACGCCGTCGCCACCCTGCGCCTCGAGGACGACCCGGCAACCCGTGCCCTGTGGCCCCACGCCTTCGCCGCCGAGATGAGTGTCTCGATTGGCGGCGGCCGGCTGGACATGGAGCTGGAGGTGGAGAACACCGGCGACACCGCCTTCAGCTTCACGGCAGCGCTGCACACCTACCTGAAGGTCCGCGAGGTCGAGTCCCTGCGCATCGAAGGCCTGCGCGGCCTCGACTACCGGGACTCCGCCCACGGCGGCACGCTGAAGAAGGAAACCGGCGTCGGGCTGATGATCGACGACGAGGTGGACCGGATTTACCACGGCGCCCCGCCGACCATCCTGGTGCGCGAGGATCACCGGGCCATTGGCATCCATAGCGAGAACTTCCCCGACGTAGTGGTCTGGAACCCCTGGGAGCACAAGTGCGCCCAGCTCACCGACATGCCCTCCGACGGCTTCCGGCGCATGCTCTGCGTGGAGGCCGCGGCGGTGAAGACGCCGATCGAACTCGCCCCGGGCGCCGACTGGTGGGGCCGCCAGACCCTGGTGGCGATGTAAGCCCCCGGGGCGTGCATCAAAAAGAAAGGGGCGGCCACGGCCGCCCCTTTCTCATGGAGACACCGGAAACTCAGTTCGCTGCGCGCACCGTTTCAGCCACGTTGCGGCCGTTCACCCGCACCACGGCGACAGTGTGGCCGGAACCATCCACCTCCACCGGCTCGACCGACAGGCTGCCCGAATCCAGGGCTCGCTGCAGGCGTTGGGTAGCGTGTTCGGAGGTCATGCCCGGCTCACGGATGTCGAGTCCGTGGACGCGGATCTTGCGACCACCCTGAGAACGGAAGAGCACACGTCTGAACTCCAGTCACGAATCACCAACTCGTATGCCG
>CALBTT010000119.1 GCA_937967645.1 uncultured Zoogloea sp. | reverse complement strand
GGCGGCCGGCAGGCGCTCGGCCTGGCGTGTGCCGGGGGCGGCGATCAGGGCGGCGAGGAGGTCCGGCAGGGCCATGGCGGCTCAGCTCCCGGCATGGGCGGTGCGCGCTGCGGCAGCCGCTTCGCCCTGGTAGAAGGGGAAGACCAGGTTGAAGCGGGAATTGGTGCTGCGCACCCGGTAGTCGAGGCGGATGCAGACCACCCCTTCGTGCAGCCGGCTGTCGTCGATATCCACGTCGAGCAGCCGGATGCGCGCCTCATGGACGAGCACGCATTTCTGGATGCGGTCCTTGAGGTCGCTGCGCAGGGTGGTGCTGAAGGGTTCGAACATCAGGGCGCGCATGTCCAGGCCGTAGTCCGGGTGCAGGAAGCGCTCGCCGGGGGCGGTGCCGAACAGGATGTGCAGGCTGGCCTGGATGTCGGCCTCGTCCTCGCTCATCTGCACGCCGCCGTTGATGAAGCGGGGTGGAAAGGACCAGCCGCGGCCGAGGAAGGAGGCGCGGTCGCTCATGGCCGCCTCAGCCGATCTGCACGGTGGGCTCACCCACCGCGGTGCTGGCGCCGCAGCCGCAGCTGTCGCCGACCCGCAGGGCTGGCCGGCCGCCGATCAGGACGGTGGCGCTGCCGGCCACGAAGGGGCTGACCGGCGGATGCGGCGGGGGGATGGGGCAGCCGTGCAGGTCGCCCAGCACCGCAGCGGGCAGCCCGCCGATGAGCACGGTGGGGACTCCGGGGCC
Organism: uncultured Zoogloea sp.; assembly: GCA_937967645.1. GTDB lineage: Bacteria > Pseudomonadota > Gammaproteobacteria > Burkholderiales > Rhodocyclaceae > Zoogloea. Next base: position 13,039 of record CALBTT010000119.1, on the reverse strand, counting down.
GATGACGAGGCCGCCATGGACGCTGCTGTCGGTGATGCGGGCCGCGCTGGGCATGCTGCGTCTCCTAGTTGATCTGCACGAGGGCGCCCTTGACCTGGGTGACGGCCGGGCTGCTCAGTTCGGCGCCGGCACTGCCTTCCAGCTTCAGGCTCGTACCGGCCTTGATCTCGGTGCCGGTGGCGCTCTTCAGCTCGGCATTGCTGCCGACGTCGAGCTGGGTGCTGCCCTTGGTCTTGATCGACAGGGTGTCGCAGCACTCGATGGTGATGCCGCCGCTGTCCATGCGCAGGCTGTTGCCGTTCTTGTCCTTGAGCAGCACCTCGCCCTTGTCGTCGTCGAAGACGATCTGCTGCTCGGCCGGGGTGGTGAGGGTCAGCACGACCTTGTCGTCATCCATGTGGATGCGGATGCCGCTGCGGCTGCGGAAGACCTTCTCGTGGTTGTCGTTGCTGGGCGTGAGGGGCGCGGGCTTGGCGCTGCTGTGGAGCATGCCGAGGATCACCGCGGCGCGCGGGTCGTCGTCGAAGAAACCGACCACCACTTCGTCGCCGATCTCGGGGCGGATCATCACGCCCCGGTTGTTGCCGGCGTCGGCGGCGGCAACCCGGGCCCACACGCCGTCGCTGTCCGGATCGACCAGGGGCAGGCGGACGCGCACCCGGAATTCACCCTGGGGGTCTTCGTTGTCGCTGACCACGCCCACCTGCAGGCCATGCACCGGAGGCAGCAGGCTGGTGGTACGGCGGGCCTCCAGGCGCTGGCGCCGGGCCGGGTCTTCGCCCGTGCCGCCGAACTGCAGGTGGGTGCGCCAGCCCTGGCTGGCATCCATCTCGTGGCGTACCCCGGTGACCAGCACGCGGCCGTTGAAGCGCGCACCCACGCCGGCCAGCTCCACCACGTCGCCAGGCAGCACCTGGCCGAGCCCCAGGCACATGGCGCGGCCGCTGATCTGGTCGAGGCGGGCGCGCAGCAGGCGGGCTTCGGCGGCGGCGGTGGCCTCGTCGTCGGGGAGCATGACGTGGGGCAGGGGCAGGCTGTCCACCCTCAGCGCGTCGGCCAGGCTGTCGGCGGACTGGTTGCCCGGTGCGCTGAAGGCTGGCGGGCTGGCGTCGAGGCGGTGGAGGGCCTGGTCGGCGGCGTTCCAGGTGAGGGTCTGCACGGCGCGGGTCTGTTCGCGGGCGTCCACCTGGGCGTCGAATTCGAGCAGGGTGGCGCCGAACTGCAGGGTCGCCACGGGTTCGCCGGAGGCGTCGGGCACCCGGGTCTCGAGGGCCTCGGCGCGGGTCAGCAGCAGCTGGCCGTTGGCCTGGGCGCGGGTCACCGCAAAATCCCAGTCGGTGCAGTCGTACTGCACCAGGTGGGGGTGGGTGACCGAGGTGGTGGCAGTGGTGATGCTCAGCCCGGCGTCGGAGAAGAGTTGCGTGATCACGTCGGCGTCGCTCATCTCCAGATAGGTGGCGCCATGGCGCCGCAGGCTCATGCGGGTGGCGGCGTGGCGGCATTCGATGATCAGCTGGGGGGCGGCGCTCTCCCGGATGCGCAGCTGCTGGCCGACCACGATGCCCTTGAACAGCCGGTCGGGGGTGTCGGCGCCGGCGAGGATCTCGACCTCGGCGCCGGGGATGAAGAGGCTGTCGTCGGCCAGGGTGAAGCGGCTGCCGGCGGCGTCCCCGTCGCGCCAGGCGAGGCGGGCCCAGGCCACATGCCCGGCGCTGCTCGACACGCTGGCTGACAGTAGCTGGTGGGTGCGCGGCACGGGGCTGCCATTCACCTTGATGGTGAACTCCCGGTGGGCGGCGGCGATGGGGAGCGTGCGGGGGGCGGAAATTTCATTTCTCCAGGGGCGGAAAGATCACCCGGGTGCCCGGCGCCAGGTGGCGGAAGCCATCCAGCCCGTTGGCCCGGGCCACCCGCGGGGCGAGGCGCGGGTCGCCGTAGATCTCGTGGCACAGGGCGGCGAGGCTCTGGCCCGCATGCACGATGCGCACGTGGGTGAGGTCGGGGGAGGAATCCTGGGCCAGGGCCACCCGGGTCTGGTCGTCAGAGGTGTCGGTGAACACCGCGGTGATCACCGCCCGCAGGGGAATGCCGCTGGGCTTGAAGAGCTTGTAGGCGATGGAGGCGCTCTTCAGTACGCAGCGCTTGACCTGCAGGCGGCCCCACATGACCTTGAGGTAGTTGGGGCGGTGGATGTCGCCGTTGTAGCCGGTGACCTCCTGGAAGGACTCGATCTTGCGCTGCACGTCCTCCGGCCGGCCGTTGGCGCCGGTGCCGTCGATGAAGAAGGCCAGGTTGAGGTCGCCGGGCTTGATCTTCTTGAAGTCCATGCGGCTGCCGGTGGTGCCGGAGCCCTGGCCGCTGTCGTACTCCATCTCGTAGGAGAGGGTCAGTTCGGCAGGGTTGACGTATGCCTCGAAGGTGGCGATGGCCGTGCCGGCATAGTCGGCCTTGGTGTAGGCCTCGATCCTGAGGTGTTCGAGCTGTCCGCGGTCGGGCATGGCAGCGGGCTCCGGCGTTCAGGCTTCCAGGTCCCGGCGCAGGATGTCGAGCACCTGCTGCACGCATTCGGCCACCAGGGCCTGCCGGTCGGCTTCCGGCGCGGGCGGGGTGGGGGTGCCACCGGAGGCGGCGTTGCCGACTTCGACGGAGATGACCACTTCATCGACGATGATGGGCATGGCGGGCCTCAGGATTTATCCACGGTGAAGTACTGGTAGGCCAGCTGCAGGGTCTCCACGACCACCGCGTTGTTGCTGGCGTTGAGGTCGGTGACGGCCCACTTGACCGGCCAGGCACCGACCAGGTGCCAGGTGATCAGGGGCTGGTGTTCCTCGTTGAGGAGCTTGACGTCCACGTTGCAGGGGCGGATCTCGAGGTTCTCGATGCTGTCGCGGGTCCAGTCCCAGATCGCCGAGCTCTTCAGCAGACCGCGCTTGAGCACCAGATCGGGGTATTTGACGCGTACCGGATAGCGCTGGATGAAGCGGTTCTCGCCGCCCTCGGGCACCTCCTCGGTGGTGACCTCGAAGGACAGGCCGCTGACCTCCGTGAAGCGCACGTCGTCGTCCACGGCCCTCGGCAGGCCCAGGACCTCGACCTTGAAGTGGAATCCGACCGGCGGGGTGTACATGGCTGGGCTGGGCCGCTCATTCGTTCTGCAGCTCGAGGCCCTCGTGGGCCAGCTCGATGGATTCGATGGCCACCTCGTTGCCGCTGGCCTTGAGCTGTGGCCCCTCCACCTTGACCGGGAAGGCGTTGTGGATCTTCCAGACCATCACCGGCTCATGGCTCTCGTTGAGCAGGCTGATGGTGAGGTCGCGCCGCTCGACGGTGTTGAGCTTGATGGTGGCCAGCCACTTGAAGAAGTCGTTGTCCGACTTGACGATGCCACGCTTGAGGGTGACGTTGCTGAACTTGCGCAGGCCCGGCATCTTGATCGACGAGTACTCGGGGAAGGAGCCGTCCCGGTACTCGATGGCCTGGTTCTCCTGGGTCAGGCCGCTGACCTCCGAAAAGCCGATGCGGGTGCCGCCCCACTGGACGGTGAAGTGGAAGACGGGCAGGGGGTACTGGGCAGGCATGTCGGTTCCTTTCGCGATCGATGGCGGGGGCGGGGCGGGCCGGCGGGGGATTCAGCGCGGTCCGGTTCCGGGCATCAGGACGTCTGGAGCTTGTGGTAGAACTTGAGGATGATGAATTCGGCCGGGCGCACCACCGCCATGCCGATCTCCACGTACATCCGGCCTTCCAGGATGTCCTGGCTGCTCATCGTGGTGCCGAGGCCGCAGCGCACGAAGAAGGCGTCCTTGGTGGTGGCGCCGGCCAGCGCGCCTTCGCGCCATTTCTGGGTCAGGTAGCTTTCGATCATCCCCCGCACCTTGACCCAGGTATTGGCGTCATTGGGTTCGAAGACCGCCCAGTAGGTGGATTTCTTGACCGACTCCTCGACCATGTTGAAGAAGCGCCGTACCGAGATGTAGCGCCATTCGTTGTCGTTGCCGGCCAGGGTGCGGGCGCCCCAGATCAGGGTGCCCTTGCCGACGAAGGCGCGGATCGCATTGACCGACTTGCCGGCGGTGGCGTCCACGTTGAGGCTGTCGGTGTCGTCGCTGTCGAGGGCGTAGGTCGGCCCGATCACGCCGGTGAGGCTGACGTTGGCGGGGGCTTTCCAGACGCCCCGCTGGTTGTCCACCAGGGCGTAGATGCCGGCGATGGCGCCCGAGGGCGGGCAGGCGGTGAGCGCGCTGCCGACCCCGCGGAGGATGTCCCGGTAGGTGCCGAAGCTCTCCAGCAGGTTGGCCTCGGCATTGCTCCGGTAGGCGTCGACGGAGGCGGTGAGGGCGTCCAGGGCGGAGGCCAGCGGGGCGTAGAGGCGCTGAACGTGGGCCAGGCCGCTGTTGAGCAGCTCGGCATCGGTGGCGCCGGTGACCGCCGTGGCGGGATTGGGGATGGCCGGGGCGCCGGCGTCGAAGAGGGTGGCCCAGGCGGGCAGGGCGAGGGCGCCGACATCGCTGTATTGCAGGGTGTAGCCGGCATCGTCGCCGAGCTTGTTGTCCATCTCGCGTTCGATGGCGATGAGTTCGCGCAGGGCGGGCAGGAAGGTGTTGGTGATGGCCCGGAGCACGTCGCCGCGCAGGCCGGGGTGGCCGAAGGCGGTGGCGCCGGTGGCCATGCCGTCGAGCATGGGGGCGAGGCGGAAGACCAGGGCGAAGAGGTCTTCCAGGTTGCCGACGTTGCGTTCGCCCTGGTAGGCCAGCACGGCGGCGCCGTAGGCGTCGGAGATGGCCGTGGCCGGATTGCCGCTGACGGTGGCGAGGCGGGCGGAGAGGCCGTTCTTGTCGGTGAGGATCTGCTCCAGCCCCTGGATGATGGACACGACGCCGGCATCGCCGCTCAGGCTGGCCAGGGTGACGGCCACGCCGCCCTTGCGCAGCACGCCGCGCACGTCGGCGTAGCCGACGTTCTTGGGGTAGTTGAGCTTGAGCCAGGGGGCGTAGGCGGCGCCGTACTTGAGGTGGTTGATGCCGACCCGGTTGCGCAACTCCTCGACCACCGTGGTGTGCTCCAGCTTGCTGGTGGCGAGGCGGGTGTCGAGCACGGCCACCCGGTCGCCCAGCTTGCCGCACTGGTTGAGGGCCGCCACCTGCACCGCGGCCAGATCGTCGGCGCCGAGACCGGCGGCATCCGGGGCGAGCAGGATGGTGGGTTCATCCACCGTGGCGACGCGCTTGAAACCCTCGATCAGGGCGGCCTTGTCCACAGCGTCATCCAGATCGCCGACCGAGGTGATCCAGGCCTTGCCGCCGCCGTTGTCGAAGAACAGACGCATGCTGTCATAGAGGTACTTGGTGTTGGTGGCGGCCAGGGTCGCGCTCTGGAAGCGGTTGCCGGCGTCCAGGTCCACCCGTGCGAGCTGCAGGGCGGGGGCGCCGCCGAAGAGGGTCTCGAACTCCAGCAGGGAGGTGATGCGGGTGGGCACGTTGCGCAGGTCGTTGTTCACCGTGCGGGTGGCGCGGGCGGTGTAGCCGACGAAGGCCGGTACCGCGGTCTCCACTTCGGCTACCGAGGGCGGAAAGACCGAGATCTCTTCGACATACACATCGGGCGTGCGGTAGGTGGGCATGGCGGCTTCGCTCCTCTTCGCTGGACTACTTGAGATGGACGACGAACTGGGCGTCGGGGCGGTCGGCGCCCGCCTGGGGCAGGTGGCCGATCAGGACTTCGTCATGGCGGTACAGCTCGAGCCCGCTGGGGCCGCGGGCGCGCCGGGGAACCGGCGCCAGGGCTTCGAACAGCACCACGCGGCGGGTGCCGCCGCCGAGCTGGGCCGGGCTGAGATGAGTGGGGCCCAGGGCATCGGATTCGATGCGGCGGAAGGCGATGGGCGCCCGGCCGTCGCCGGCTGCGCCGCTGTCCTCGATGCGCAGGCTGGCGGCATCGTCGGCATCGGCGGGAGTCAGCACCACGTAGTAGCGCAGGATGTCCTCGCGGGGCGCCAGGGTCAGCTGGAAGGCCTGGCCACGGCGCACATGCTCGCTGCTGGCGATGAGCTGCAGGAGGCCCCAGGGGGCGGCATCGGCGAGGCCGCTGTCACGGCGCAGGGGATCGCTGCGGGGAATGCCGCGCGCTGCGGCCAGGCGGTCCGGGGCGTCGGCGGTGTTGGCGTAAAGCGGGATCTCGCCGGCCGCCAGCGCGGGAGCGCGGGTGTACAGAGCAAAGCTGCTGTGGCGCGGGACGAGACCGAAAAGCAGGCTGCGCCCGACACAGTCGCCCAGCGGATTGCCGAGTTCGTCGGTGGCGATGATGACCTGCAGGCGGCCGTCCCGCTGCCGCACCAGGGCCTGCATGACGCCGAGAGTGTCGCGCCCGGCGGGGGCCAGGATGAATTCGAGTTCGTCCGCCACCCCGCCGCGGAACGCGTGATCCACACTGAGCTCCCAGATCAGGCGGAAATGCGCGTTCATCGCGGCTCAGTGCGGGTGGTGATGTGGATGACCGGCATGGCCACCTGGGTGGGCTCGGTGTCCTGCAGGCTCAACATGCGTATCCGGTATACGACCGACGGCAGGTGACGGGCGCCCAGGCAGGCCCACATCTGGTTGGCCTGCTCGGGGCCGTAATTGATCAGCTCCACGGACAGCCGGTCGAGGCTGGCGGGGAGTCCGGGGTGGGTGGCGGCCGTGAATAAGGGGTGGGCCTGGAAGTGGGTGAGGACCAGCCCCAGCATGCGCAGCCCCTCGTGGTACTGGCTGAAGCGGGCGGCGACGAGCACCACCAGGTTGATCGTGAGGGGGGGAGGCAGGACGACGTGGCGGCCATCCATCAGCATCTGCTGGGGGGCCGGCATGCGGGCGACGCGCTCCTCCTCGATCTGGAACAGGCACATGCGCAGGCTGTCCTCGGCGAGTGTCCAGTTGCCCTTGTCATCGACCAGCGCACCCAGGGTGGCTTGTCCGAAGCTGGCGTCGAGGCGGCGCTGCAGGTAGCCGTTGAGCTCGTCGATCAGGAACTTCAGTGATACATCGATCACAGTGTCTCCCCGCGCTTATGCGTTGGTTATGGCTACCCGCGTTGTTGAATCTTAGGTGCCGGATCAGGGAGGTGCGATAGAAATGTCGATGCGTTTTGCGTACGCGTGAATGTCTGCGGCTATGAAGGGCGTCGCTTCCCGGCCCGCCGGGGAGGGCGCTGGTGCGCGCTCAGCGCTGCTGCAAGGTCAGGCGGCTGCCGCGCTTGCGGGTGCCGCCCCCGGTCATGGCCGCCAGGCCGCTGCTGCCATGGGCATGACAGATGGCACAGCCCAGGGCGTCGGCGGCGTCGGCGGAGGGGGCGCCGTCGAGGCTCAGCAGGCGTTGCACCATGTGGCTGACCTGCTCCTTGGCGGCCTTGCCGTGGCCCACCACCGCCTGCTTGACCTGCAGGGCTGTGTACTCGGCCACCGGCAGGTCGCGCGAGACGGCGCCACAGATGGCCGCGCCGCGGGCCTGGCCGAGGAGCAGGGTGGACTGGGGATTGACGTTGACGAAGACGATCTCCACCGCCACCTGGTCGGGGCGGTAGGTGTCGATGACCTCCTGGACGCCGGCCAGGATGATCTTGAGCCGTTCCGGCAGGCTGCCCTCGCCGGTCTTGATGCAGCCGCTGGCCACGTAGCGCAGCTGGCTGCCCAGGGTGTCGATGAGGCCGAAGCCGGTGATGCGCAGGCCGGGGTCGATGCCCAGGATGCGCGTGGCGACGGTGGCCGAGGCGGCGGGGCCCTGGATCTTCATCGGCGTGCCAGCCACACGCCGAAGACGCTCAGTCCCATGCCGGCGAGGGCCAGCCCGGTGAGGGTCTCACCGAAGGCGGCCCAGGCGATCAGGGCGGTGGTGGGCGGCGTCAGGTAGAACAGGCTGGCCACATTCACCGCGCTGCCGCTGCGGATCAGCAGGTTGAGCAGGCTGACGGCGCCGACTGACAGCACCAGCACCAGCCACAGCAGCGCAAAGACGAACTGGCCGGACCACTCGATGACCATGCCCTCGGTCTGGCTGGCGACCAGGGCCGACAGGGCGAGGGTGGGCAGGAACTGGATCACCGAACCGGTGCGCAGGTCGAAACCGGGGCAGAAGCGCTTCTGGTACAGGGTGCCAAGGGTGATGCCGAGCAGGGCGACCACCGCCGGCACGAGCATGGCGCCGAGTGCCGGCAGGGCGGTGGCGGCGGCGACCTTGTGGGCGACGACCAGCCCGACGCCGGCAAAGCCGGCCACCAGGCCGATCCACTGGCGCGGCAATACCTTTTCACCCAGCAGGGCGCCGGCGCCCAGTGCGGTGAGCAGCGGCTGCAGGCCGACCACCAGGGCGGTGATCCCCGCCGGCAGGCCGTGGCGGATGGCGGTGAACACGCCTCCCAGGTAGACCGCGTGGACGAGCACCCCGGTGAGCGCGATGTGGAACCATTGGCGCGGGTCTTTCGGCCACGGCGCACGGGTGGCCAGGGCCAACATGCCCATCAGGGCGATCACCAGCACGTAGCGGGCGCACAGGAAGCTGAGGGGCTCGGCGTAGGGCAGGCCGTACTTGGCGCCGATGAAGCCGGTGCTCCACAGGAGCACGAACAGCAGTGGAAAGAGGCGGGTCAACAGCGGGGTCACCGGGCCTTACTGGGATGAGTGCTTGCTGCGGTAGATGCGGGTCGCGGCGGAAACGATGATCTGCACGTCCGCCGGCGCGATGTCCGGCAGATTCTCGCGGACCACCCGGTAGGCGAGGTGCTCCAGGGACTGGCCGTTCCAGGCGTTGGCCGGGTCGAAGAAGGGCTCGATGATGAGGTAGGCCTTGTCCACCAACTCACGCAGGCTGAGGTTCTTGCGGCGCTCGGGGGATGTACTCATGGGGGCTCCTGGCGGCAGTCTTGGGGCAACCCGGGATCATACCCCAGGGCATGCGCCGGGGTCGGCAGGCATCGGCATGATGCGTCAGCTTTCCTCCTTGTGGGCAGGCGCCGGATACCAGCGTCCGGGAGGAACCACCTTTCCGGATTCGGGGTCGTCGATGTAGTGGGGCGACATGATCTGGACGCCATACTCGTTGAAGACGTCCTGGATGCTGGCATGCAGCCGGCTCAGCACCTCGGCCCGCGGCGCGGCGCCGAGCGGGGTGGCCTGCGCGACCAGGCAGTATTCGGGATAGAAGTCCGACAGGGCGGTCTGGAACACCCGGGGGGCCGGCTCCGCGAGTATCCCGGGGGTCCGCCGGGCGGCTTCCTTGAGCATGGCTTCGACCTGGCGCCACGGGGTGTCGTAGCCGATGGTGACGCTGGTATCCAGCATGAAGCCCTCGCCGTTCACGGTGCGCGAGTAGTTGCGGGTCGCGCTGCCGACGATCATCGCGTTGGGCAGGGTGATCTCCGCCCCGCGGCCGGTGCGCAGGCGGGTGGTGAACAGGTTGATGCCGACGATGGTGCCCTCATGTTCGCCGATCTTCACGTACTCGCCGCAGCGCAGGGTGCGCGAATACATCAGGATGAGCCCGCTGGCGCCCTGCCCGACGATGCTCGAGGCACCCAGGGAGACCATCAGGCCGATCAGCACCGACATGCCCTTGAAGGCCTCGGTATGGGAGCCGGGAAGATAGGGGTAGGCCATCACCAGGGCGAAGATCCAGATGAGGATGTTGGCGATCTTGCGGGTCGGCTCGACGGTATCCTGGTCCAGCCAGCCGATGCCGGCCTGGCCCGCGGCGACATGGTCGAACAGGGGCTTCAGCAGGCCGACCACGCCGCGGGCGATGAGGAACATCAGGCCTGCGATGAGCAGGTTGGGCAGGGTGCCCAGGATGCCTCCGCCCAGGTCGGCGATCACCCCGAGCAGGTACTGGCTGAGCCTTTCGCCCCACGCCCGGGTGTAGGGGAAGCGGGCCAGCACCACGCCGAGCCAGGCATAAACCAGCACCACCACCAGCAGCCAGTAAACCGCATGGGTGACCCTGCCTACTGCCACCAGGATGCGGTCGCGGCGGATCAGCTCCGCGCCGGCCAGGCGCAGGCGTTCCGCGCCGCGCTCCACGGCGGTATGCAGGTGTTCGCCGATCCAGCGGTGCAGGCGGTTCAGGATGTAGATCAGCAGGATCAGCACCGCCGTGGCCACCGCGCTGATGGCCAGACCCTTGAGCAGGGCCTCGCTGTCCCGGCTCTCGCGGGACTCGGCGATCACCGTGCGCAGGGCGTCGAGGGTCTTGTCGGTAAGGGTGGGCAGGGTCTCGCCGGAGAGCTTGTCGGCGTCGTCCGGTGACAGGATGAAGGCGAGCTGGTCACCCACCAGGATCAGGTTGCCGACCTCGTTGGGCTGCGCCCGGACCTCATCGCTCTCGTTGCGGGCCAGGATCGCCGTCAGGTTGCGGGCACCCCGCTCCGCCCGCTGGGCCGGGGGCGAGCCGAGCACGCTGGTGCGAAAGCGCACCACGCTGCGGTTCATCAGTACCAGCTCGGCCTCCGCCGGGGTGGCGGCGGGGTCCGCCGCGAGGGCTGGCGTGGTGGCGCCGAGCAGCATGGCAAGGGCGAGCAGCCAGCCGCCCAGGATGAGGCGCCACATGACGGGGCGGGGGGACAGCCTGCTGCACAGGGATGAGGTGAGACGCATGGAGCCGGCCTTTCGGATGTGCACCTGCCGCAACGGCAGCGCGGATCGCCGCCGCATGTATGCCACAATTTCGGCCACCGCACACTACCGGACAGGCAAACAGGAGTCCCTCATGCGCTATTGGCTGATGAAGTCCGAACCGGACGATGTGTCCATCGACGACCTCCAGGCCCGGCCGGGCCAGACCGTGCCGTGGTACGGCGTCCGCAATTACCAGGCGCGCAATTTCATGCGCGACCAGATGCAGGTGGGTGACGGGGTGCTGTTCTACCATTCGGGCTGCGCCGAGCCGGGCATCGCCGGGGTGGCCCGGGTGGCGTCCACCGCCTATCCGGACGAGACCCAGTTCGACCCGGCCCATCGCTACCACGACCCCAAGGCCACGCGGGAGAATCCGCGCTGGATGCATGTGGATGTGGCCTTCGTGCGCAAGACGCGGCTCCTGGGTTTGCCCGAGTTGCGCCGTCACCCGGAACTGGAGAATATGCGCGTCCTCGCACGCGGCAACCGCCTCTCCATCACGCCGGTGGAGCCGGCGGAATGGCGCTTCATCGTCGGGCAGCTGCTCGGCGCTTCTGATCTACTGGACTGAAATCAATGGGTATCGAATGGTTGGTGGCCTACCTGGCCCTGGGGGCTTTCGTGGGCTTTTTTGCGGGACTGCTGGGGGTTGGCGGCGGCGGCATCATGGTCCCCATCCTGACGACCCTGTTCGCCGCCCAGGGTGTGCCGCGGGAACACCTGGTGCACCTGGCCCTGGGAACGTCGATGGCGGCCATCGTGGTGACCTCGGTGGCCAGCCTGCGCGCCCACCACAAGCACGGCGCGGTGCGCTGGGACATCGTCCGGGGCGTGGCGCCGGGCGTGCTGCTGGGCACCTTCGGCGGGACCTTCATCGCCTCCCGGGTGCCGACCACGCCGCTGGCCATCTTCTTTGGCTGTTTCATGGCCTACGTGGCCCTGCAGATGATTCTCAACGTCAAGCCCAAGCCCTCCCGTGAATTGCCGGGTACGGCCGGGCTGGCCGGGGTGGGTGGGGCGATCGGGGTGATCTCGGCGCTGGTGGCGATCGGTGGCGGTTCGCTGTCGGTGCCCTTCATGACCTGGTGCAACGTCAAGATGCAGAACGCCATCGGCACCAGCGCCGCGATCGGGTTGCCCATCGCGGTGGCGGGGGCGGTGGGCTACCTGATCAATGGTTGGGGGTCGGGCGGGTTGCCGGAGTGGTCGGCCGGCTATGTCTATCTGCCGGCGCTGATCCTGCTCAGCGCCCTGTCGAGCTTCACGGCGCCCATCGGCGCCAGGCTGGCCCACAAGCTGCCGGTGGCGACACTCAAGAAGATCTTCGCCGGCGTGCTGGTGCTGCTGTCCACGAAGATGCTGCACACCGTGCTGAGCACCTGAAGGCTGCGGTCCGGACCTCAGCCGCCAAAGAAGCGTTTCATGGAGCGGGCCAGCCAGCCGCCCGGCGCCTTGGTCTCGGTGAGGACCTGCATCTTGGGGCGGACCGCCGCGACGTAGGCCGAGTCGTCGTGGCGGATGTGGCTGAACAGCCAGCGGTGCAGCAGGCTGTGCAGTTCGTGGCTGATGTCTTCGCCTTTTGACAGGCGCTCGACGAAGCCATTCACCCGCCGCACGAAGAGTTCATGGACCTTCTTGTGGCCGCGCACGAACTCGTAGCCGGCGTCCTCCATCAGGCACTCTTCGAAGGCAAAGTGGGACAGGGTGTATTCCACCAGGTCGTCCACCACCGCGACGATGTTGCCCCGGTCCGCGTTCTGGCGGGCGTCATGGAGGCGGTTGATGAAATCCATGATCTGCTTGTGCTGATTGTCGATCTCGACAATGCCGGTATCCAGGTCGGATGACCAAGAGAGATATGCCATTGCTGTCCTTCCGAAGGGGCCGGCCGATTGGTTGGGGACGCACGGCCAGGGGTGCTGCAGGAGCGCGGAGGGGTAAGTTTATATCTATTTGTCATTATTTCGCGCGCGCGAGACCCGTATTTTGCCCGAGTTACGCGCGGAAGGTGATCTGCGTAACCTGACTGTGCTATGCGGAGCGCCTGGGGGCCGCGCTACCGCCCGGTGAAGCGGGGGCTGCGCTTGGCCAGGAAGGCGTCGAGTCCTTCCTTGTAGTCGGCGGTGGCGAGGAAGTCGAAAGCTGACCGTTTTTCGTCGAGGGTCAGGGGTGTGCCCTGCATCAAGCGATGCACCCACTGCTTGTGCCAGCGCGCCACCAGGGGAGCGCCCTTCATGATCCGGGCAGCGGTGGCCGCAGCCTCGGCCTCCACCTCGCCGTCCGCCACCACACGGGTCAGCAGGCCCTTGGCGAGGGCTTCGGCGGCCGACAGGATGCGCCCTTCCAGCAGGATCTCGAGCAGTACGGCCGGGCCGACCAGCTCCAGCAGGCCGGCCA
>CALBTT010000118.1 GCA_937967645.1 uncultured Zoogloea sp. | reverse complement strand
ATGGTGATTCGTGACTGGAGTTCAGACGTGTGCTCTTCCGATCTGGCAGCGACTCCCCCTGCCACAGCCACGCCCCCTGCCGCCGCAGCGGCCCCCGGTACCCCGGCGGACCCTAACGCCGCGCCACTTGCCCCGCCCCCGCCGCCCCTGTCGGACGTGATCTTCACCAACGGCGACATCATCACCCTCGACGACAAGCGCCCGGCCGCCCAGGCGGTGGCCATCAAGGGCAGCAAGATCATCGCGGTGGGCAAGAGCAAGGACATCCTGGCCCGCTGGAAGAGCGAGGGCACCGAGGTGGTGGATCTGGCCGGCAAGACCCTCGCCCCCGGCTTCGTGGACGCCTGGGGCCAACTGTCGCGCAGCGGCCTGTTCTCGGTGGCGGCGCGCCTGCAATCGCCGCCGGAAGGCCGGGTCGCCGACACCGGCGCCCTGCTGCGCGAGCTACGCGAGTGGAGCAAGGGCGAACTGGCCCAGCGCTTCGGCTGGATCATCGGCTTCGGCTATGACGAGACCCGGCTGCGTGAGCAGCGCCTGCCCTCCCGCAATGATCTGGACAGCGTATCCCGGGACAAGCCGGTGATCATCATCCACCAGTCGGGCCGACAGATCGTGGCCAACTCGAAGGCCCTGGAATTAGCCGGCATCGGCCGCGAGAGCACCGATCCGGCGGGAGGCAGCATCGGCCGCTGGCCCGGTTCCCGGGAGCCGGACGGCGTGCTCGAAGGCAGCGCCGCCTTCGCCCTGCTGGGCAGCCTGCCGCAGCTGCCCAAAGAGGAGCGCCAAGCGATGATCCAGGAGGGCCAGGGTCTCTACCTGCGCAACGGCTACACCACCGCCGTCGAGGGCCGCGCCACCGCCGAAGACCTGGCCCTGTACGCGCAGGCGGCCGAGGTAGGCAGCCTCAAGCTCGATGTGCTGCTCTACGCCGATGTGGCCAGCGGGGCCCCGGCCCTGAAAGGCAGCAAGACCATCACCCCGCGCTACTACAAGGAGCGCCTCAAGCTGGCCGGCGTCTCCTTCACCCTGGACGGCAGCAGCGAGACCCGCAGCGCCTGGCTCACCCAGCCCTACAAGCTCCCGCCGCCGGGCAAGCGCACCAGCTACGCGGGCTATCCGGGTGTCAGCGACGAGCAGGCCGAGGCGCTCTTCAACCAGGCCTACGCGGGTGGCTGGCAGGTGGCGGTGCAGGCCAACGGCGACGCCGCCATCGACCAGTTCATCAAGGGCCTGGATGGTGCCGCCACGAAACTGCCGGGCAAGGATCGCCGGCCCCTGCTGATCGGCGCCCAGACCCTCCGCGATGATCAGATCGAGCGGCTCAAGGCCCTGGGCGTGAGCCTGGCGCTGGCCCCCCGCCGCCTCGGCCTGTCCCTCGACGTGCTGAAGGACGACGCCCTCGGCGTGGAGCGCACGGCACGCTTCATCCCCGCCGGCGGCGCGCTCAGGCAGGGCGTGCCGGTACTGCTCAGCCATGATGCCGCCGAGCCGGAACCCGCGCCCTTCGGCGCCCTGGCGGCGGCCATCCGGCGGGCAGTGGGCGAAGACCAGCAGATCGGTGCGCTGGACGCCCTCAAGGCCATCACCCTGCTGCCGGCCCGTCAGCTCGGCGAGGACAGGATCAAGGGCAGCATCGCCGTCGGCAAGCTGGCCGATCTGGTGGTGTTGTCGGCCAATCCGCTGAAGACGCCGGCCGACAAGCTGGGCGAGATCCGCGTGATCGGAACCGTGAAGGAAGGCGTGACGGTGTATGGCGGCAGCGAGGGCGGCGTGCCGCTAACCCGCTAACCCACGGCCCCGCCGCCGCTGACCCGCGGCGGAAGGCCTGCCGCCCCTGCGCTCCAGCGGGGGCGGCCCCAGACCATCCGAGGCAGGCGCGGCAGGACTAGGGCTGGCTGGACAGGTAGGTCACCACGGCCTCGATGTTCTTCTCGCCAAGGCCGGTGACCGCCGCCGTCATCGGCGGGTAGATGCGCTCTCCGGTGCCCTTCAGGTAGCGGTGCAAACTGCGGCGCAGGTACTCGGCCTGCTGCCCAGCGAGGCGGGGATAGGTCTCGCCCCCCTTGGCCTCCGCGCCGTGGCAGCGGGCACAGTTACGGTTGAACAGCTCCTTGCCCTCTCCGGCCAACGCCGCGGCCTTCGAAGCAGGCACCGGCTGGGCGGCGAAGAAGACGGCGATCTGCGCCTTCTCCTCCTCGCTGAGCACCTTCATCAGGCCTTGCATGAAGGCATCCTTGCGCCGCCCGGACAGGAAAGCCTCGATCTGCCCGAGCATGTATGCAGGATGCTGGCCAGCCAGATTGGGCACTTCGGGATATTTGCTGAGACCGCTCTCGCCATGGCAGTTGGCGCAGAAGAAGGCCGCCTTGCGGCCCGCGTCCTGGGCCAGCTTGAGGCCGGCAGGCCCGGACTGGGTGATCCGGGCCAGGTGATCCCGGGCGCCGGGAGGCTCGGCGGCGGCGGCCGCGGCAAAGAGGGACAGGCCCACCGCCAGTGATACCGGGGCGGCGAGGGAGAACAGGGACAGGCGGGACATGATGTGCGCTTCCTGGGTGGTTCCAGTCGGGTCGCGGACTACGGCCTGCACGGGATTCTAGGTCAGCGCCGGTGTGGCCACTACAATTCCGCACCTGTCACCGTGAACAACGTCCTCCCCCATGCCTTTCCCTTCCTCCTGTCGCGTCGCCCTCATCGGAGGTGGCCCGGCCGGCCTGATGGCCGCCGAGGCACTTGCCCGGCACGGCATCCAGGCCGATCTCTTCGACGCCATGCCCTCACTCGGGCGCAAGTTCCTTCTGGCCGGACGGGGTGGCCTCAACATCACCCATGCGGAGGATTTCGAGGTTTTTGCCAGCCGCTACGGTGACCGGCGCGGGCGGATCGAGCCCCTGCTCCGGGACTTTCCGCCCCAGGCCCTGCGGGCCTGGGTGGAATCACTGGGTGTGGAGACCTTCGTCGGCAGCTCCGGGCGGGTCTTCCCGGCCGGGATGAAGGCCGCCCCGCTGCTGCGCGCCTGGCTGACCCGCCTGCGCGAGGCCGGCCTGCGCATCCATGTGCGCCACCGCTGGCTGGGCTGGACGTCGGACGGCGCCCTGCGCTTCGGCACCCCCGAGGGGGAACACCACCTCCGCGCCGACGCCACTCTGCTGGCCTTGGGCGGCGGCAGCTGGGCCCGCCTGGGCTCGGACGGCACCTGGGTGCCGCTGCTGGCGGAGCGTGGCGTGCCCGTCGCCCCCCTCGAGCCCGCCAACTGCGGCTTCGTCGTGGCCTCGCCGCGTACCCGGCCAGACACAGGCTGGAGCGCCCATTTCCGTGAGCGCTTCGCCGGGGAGCCGCTCAAATCGATCGCCCTGGCGGTGGACGGGGTGGACGCGCCGATGCGCCCGGGCGAAGCCATGATCAGCGATGACGGCATCGAGGGCAGCCTGGTTTACGCCCTGTCTGCCGCCATCCGCGAACGCATCAAGACCGACGGCCGCGCCACCCTGCGGGTGGACCTGGCGCCGGGCCGCAGCCTCGACCGCGTCCGTGCCGAGGTGAGCCATCCCCGTGGCGCCCGTTCGCTGGCCAGCCATCTGCAGAGCCGGGCCGGCATCACGGGGGTCCGCATGGCCCTGCTGCGGGAATGCCTGTCCGCTGCGGAGTTGGCCGACCCGGCCTGTCTGGCCGAACGCATCAAGGCCCTGCCGCTGGAGCTGGTGGCGGCCCGCCCCCTCGACGAGGCGATCAGCAGCGCGGGCGGAGTGTGCCTTGACGCGCTGGACGACAAGCTGATGCTGAAAACCCTGCCCGGCGTGTTCTGCAGCGGCGAGATGCTGGACTGGGAGGCCCCGACCGGCGGCTATCTGCTCACCGCCTGTCTGGCCACCGGACTGCGCGCCGGCGAGGGCATCGCCGCCTGGCTGGCGGGCCGCTGAACCGCGTCAGGCTCGGGAGGACCGCTGCGCCTCGCTGCCAAAACATGTAAATCCATGCGAGACGCACATGCCACCGGGGTTTTCATGATTTAACCCGGACACCCTGGCCGAGGGCGTACAGTCGGACTTCCTTCACCGCTCCGGAGCCCCCATGGAACTCATCTCCACCGTGATCGTCGGCCTGCTGGTCGGGCTCGTCGCCCGCTTCGTCAAACCGGGCGATGACAGCATGGGATGGATCAAGACCATCCTGTTCGGGATTGGCGGCTCACTGCTCGCCACCTACGGCGGCCAGGCGCTCGGCCTGTACCGCGCCGGCCAGGGCGCGGGCTTCATCGGTTCGGTAGTCGGGGCGGTGATCCTGCTCGTGCTTGCCGGCCGCCTGGGCAGCAAATAAACGCACGACAGGGACCACCGGCCTGGCGGCCGTCGCAGGGCCACGTCACTGAGCAGTACCCTCACACCCCTTCGATAAGGCCTGCAGCCGCCTCACGGGTCTGCCGGGCAGCTTCACGCACCCAGGCGGCAAAGCAGGCCACGTCATCCCGCGGCTTGGCGCTTGCGGAAATCAGCCAGTAGCCCCGCTCGCGGATCAGGCGGCGGGTCTCGCCCACCGGGCGCAGCCGACCATCGGCGATCAGGTCCGACACCAGCTCGGCGCGGCCGATGGCCACCCCCTGCCCCGCCACCGCAGCCTGGATCAGCTGGTCATAGTGATTGAAATGCAGCAGGGCCCGCGGCCGCCGCTCAGCCAGCCCGTATTCGGCAAGCCACGACTCCCAGCCCAACCAGGGGAAGCCCGGATCGTCATAGTTCATCAGGGTCACGGTGGGCAGGTTGTCCACGGTGAGGGCCTCGATATCCAGGGACGGGCTGGCCACCGGGAAGACCGTCTCGCCGAACAGGCGCTCGCTGCCCGGCTGCACATCGGCTTCCGGGCTGAAACGCAGGGCCAGATCGATCCCTTCCCGGCGCAGGTCGACGACCCGGTTGAAACTGGCCAGGCGGACATCGATGTCCGGATGCAGGGCCTGGAAGTCCCGCAGGCGGGGCAGCAGCCACAGGGCCGTGATCCCCAGGCTGGCGGTCACCGTCACCGGCGGACGCTGACGGCCCGCCTTGAAGCCTGCCGCCAACTCACCGTAGTCGCGCAGCCAGGGGGAGGCCAGCCGATACAGGCGCTCGCCCTCGGGCGTCAGGCTCAGGGCCCGCGTACCGCGCACGAACAGGCTGACCCCCAGTCCCTCTTCCAGTGACTGGATCTGCCGGCTGATCGCCGACTGGGTCAGGCACAAAGCCTTGGCCGCCTGGGTAAAACTCAGCAGGCGGGCAGTGGCGACGAAGCCCCGCAGCGGATCCAGCGGAGGCAGCCTGAGGAGCGGATCATCCATGCAAAATACTCATCGTTAAGATTCCAATTATCCGTTTGTGAGCGCGTCTTCCAGAGCCAATACTGGGCTCACGGCCTCCGCGTGAATGCAATCCGCGCAACGCGAAGCAGGCCCTGGAGAACGTCGATGAGCAGCCTGACCCCGACCCGTTGCGTGAGCCTCGAGGGCCACGCGTCCACCGTCCTCGGCGAAGCCGCCGGCACCCTGATCACCTGCCTCTCCGGCTGCGTCTGGATCACCCGCTACGGCGACCCGCGGGACGTCATCCTGCATACCGGCAGCCGTTTCGAGGTGGATGGCCCGGGCACCGTCGTGATGACCGCCCATCATGGCGCCCGCCTGCACATCACCCCACCCCGCGGCGACGCCCGGCCCGACCGCGCCGGCGGCCTTGCAGGCTTCCTGCGCCGCCTCCTCCGCAACCCGCTGCGGCCGCGCTGGCAGAGCGCGGCGCGGCGCCTGGCGGGCGGCTCGATGCGTGAGTGCTAAACTGGATCTGACCACCCCGGAGATGTCCCATGCATGCACAGACCCTGGAATTCTGGTTTGAGTTCGCCAGTTCGTATTCCTACCTCAGCGTGATGCGCATCGAGGCCCTCGCCCGCGACGCCGGAGTGACGCTGCAGTGGCGCCCTTTCCTGCTGGGACCGGTGTTCCTGTCGCTGGGGTGGAACGATTCGCCCTTCAACATCTATCCGCCCAAGGGGCGCTACATGTGGCGGGATCTGGCGCGACTGGCGACGCGCTACGGCCTGCCCCTGCAGGTGCCGTCGCGCTTTCCGCGCAACGGCCTGCTGGCGGCCAGGGTCGCCCTGACGGGGGCCGACGAAGGCTGGATCGGTGATTTCTCGCGGGCCGTGATGACCGCGAATTTTGCCGAGGACCGGGAGATCTCCGACCCAGCGGTGATCCGCGGCATCCTGGAAGACCTGCGGCTCGACGCCGACGCCATCCTCGAACGGGCCCACGCCCCGGAGATCAAGGAGGCTCTGCGCCGACAGACCGACCGGGCCGGCGAGATCGGCCTGTTCGGCGCTCCCAGCTTCGTCACGCCGGACGGCGAACTGTTCTGGGACAACGACCGCCTGGAGGATGCCCTCGCCTGGGTCGTGGCACGGCCGGCCTGAGCGCCGGCCGAAGGAAACTTACTTGCCCGGCAGCAGGCCCGCCTCGCCGGCCGGCTTGGCAGCGGGCTTGCCGGCGCTCTTGTCCTGCTCCGCCTGACGCGCCTTCGCGGCCTTTTCGGAGATCGGAAGAGCGTCGTGTAGGGAAAGAGTGTAGATCTCGGTGGTCG
>CALBTT010000117.1 GCA_937967645.1 uncultured Zoogloea sp. | reverse complement strand
ACTTACCCCATACAACCCCCTGCGCCATGAGGCGACAGGGGGTTTGTGCTTTCTATTCTCTACTATTAACGCAGCATCTTCGCGCACCACCTCTGAAGCATGGGCGCCCACCTGCGCCAGGGCGCTGGGCCTGGAAGTGCCATGCCGAAGGCTCGTGGAAGGTCTGTTGTGCCCGGATATCTGCCTTGAGGGGGAGTCATCCACTTCAAGGATCTCGTGAGTGCGGGACGCCAGGCGGGCGAAGTAGCGTGATGGGCACGGTGCGGTCACCTGGACTTTTGCTGAGTTCCTCAGTGCACTCCCAGGCCGGCAGCCGGAATTGAGGGCTTCCTGGATGGGGCAGACAGGCAGCAAAAAGGCCTGGTCGGAACATGATTCCGGCCAGGCCCGTATCTACCCTCAGGAAAGCGCTCAGAGCATCATGACCACCGACTTGGATTCGGTGTAGAGATCGAGTACCGCCCGGCCCATTTCACGTCCAATGCCGGACTGCTTGTATCCCCCGAAGGGCATCGAGTTGTCGAGGATGTTGTGGCAGTTGACCCAGACGGTGCCGGCCTTGATCTTGGGGATCAGGCGGTGCACGCGGGACAGGTCGTTCGACCAGATACTGGCAGCCAGGCCATAGGGGGTGTCGTTGGCGCGGCGGGCCACTTCATCGAGGTCTTCGTAGGGCATGGCCACGACCACCGGTCCGAAGATCTCCTCGCGCACGACGCGCATGTCTTCACGGGTATCGACGAGCACGGTCGGTTTGACGAAGTAACCGGGGCCATTGCCCGCGTTGCCGCCAGCGATGGCGCGGGCGCCTTCATCGAAGCCGCTCTTGATGTAGCCGAGGACGCGCTGATGTTGGGCAGCGGAAACCAGTGGGCCGATCTGGGTGCTGGGGTCGATGCCCGCACCAATCTTCATGCTGTTGGCAATGCCGGAGAGCCCTTCGACGACTTCATCGAAGCGGCTGCGGTGAATGTAGAGGCGCGAGCCGGCGGTGCACACCTGCCCCTGATTGAAGAAGATCGCCTGGGCAGCGCCCGCGGCGGCCTGTGCAGGATCGGCGTCATCCAGCACGATAACCGGGCTTTTGCCGCCCAGTTCGAGGGAGAAGCGGGTCATGTTGTCGAGGGCGGCCTTGCCCACCAGCTTGCCGACTTCGGTGGAGCCGGTGAAGGCGACCTTCTCGATGCCCTTGTGGGCGGCCAGTGCGGCTCCGGCGGTGTGCCCATGGCCGGTGACGATGTTGAGCACGCCATCCGGATAGCCGGCTTCCTGCACCAGCTCCCCGAAGCGCAATGCGGACAGCGGGGTTTCCTCGGCGGGCTTGAGGATCATGGTGCAGCCGGCGGCCAGGGCCGGGCCTACCTTCCAGGCGGCCATCAGCAGCGGGAAGTTCCAGGGGATGATGGCGCCCACGACGCCAACGGCCTCCCGCCGGGTGAAGCCGAAGAACTCCCGGTCGCGCACCAGCGGTACAGAGAGATCCATCGTCGAGCCTTCGATCTTGGTCGCCCAGCCTGCCATGTAACGCAGGAAGTCGATCGACAGGGCCACATCCACATGGCGGGCCATGGTGACGGGCTTGCCGTTGTCGATGGCTTCCAGTTCCGCCAGTTCCTGGGCGTTGGCCTCCATGAGGTCTGCCAGCCGGAGCAGCAGGCGCTCCCGGTCGATCGGCCGCATCCGGGACCAGTCCCCTTCTTCGAAAGCCTGGCGGGCGGCGTTGACCGCCCGGTCGATATCCGCTGCGTCCCCTGCGGGAACCTGGCAGAAGGCTTCGCCGCTGGCCGGGTCTACGACGGGAAGAATGGCGCCGCTCAGGGCTTCGACCCGTTCGCCGCCGATCAGCATGCGTTGGGGACGGGCGAGGAAAGCCGAGGTGCCTTCACTCAGGGGGATGCCGTGGAATGTCTTCATGCGTGTTGTCTCCTTCTATCGGTCTTGTGGTTGTAATGCTCTGTGTTCAGCACTCGCCAGGGGTGCCGCGCACCACGCCTGCGCGGGTGCTGGCGGTGGCCCTGGCGAGGGCTACGGCGTCTTCATTGAGCTCGAGGTGGTTGGCGAGTCGCTGGATGAGGTGGCCTTCGAGTTTCTCGAGGCCATCCACGTAGGCCACCTCCCAGAGCATCGCCAGGATCTCCTGGCGATCAGCCAGGTCGAAGCCCACTCGCACGGCCTCGGCAAATTCCCAGTCGTCGAGCGCCTCGGCGTAGCGCACTTCGGCGATGGCGAGCAGTTGCTCGACCTGTTCGGGGGGGAGCTGGAAGCGCGCCATGAGCAGCCGCTTCACGGCCTGCTGCTCGACTTCGGAGGCCGCGCGGTCCACGTACATGGTTTCCAGCAGCAGGGCCGCCACGGCAATCAGGCGACGCTCGAAGGGGCCCTGCTCGGTGGCTTCTGCCTGCACGTCGCCTCGCAATAGGCCAATCAGTCTTTCCAGCATGCTTTTTCCCTTCTGCTCAATGAGTTTGAGAGTCCTTGATCAGGCCGTTCTGACCCAGCAGGATCAGGTTGCCGCCGCCGGATGCCACTGCAGCCAGGTTCTGCCTGTCGTCACGGATGCCCGTGACGAGCTGGCCGTCCTTGTCCGTGACGATGGCACCCCCGGTTCCGACCAGCACGAGGCCGCCGTCGGACTTCTCCACACCGCCGGTCAGGGCTTGGTTGGTACCGGTCTCCAGCGACTTCCAGTGGTCGCCCAGATCCGTGCTCTCGAGCACCTTGCCGCTCATGCCGAGGAGCAGGACCTGACCGCCCTTGCGCTGCAGGCCGCTCCACAGGGAGCCGGTCGCGCCGGTATTGAGGCGCTCCCAATGCAGACCACCGTCCTTCGAGCGGAATGCGCTGCCGCTCTCACCGGCGGCGAAGAGGGTTCCGCTGGGGCCGGAGAACACATGGTTGAGGTGCAGGTCGGCATCCCGGCCTTCTCCCACCTGCATGGGTTCCCAGTTCTTGCCACCATCGCTGGTCTGCAGGGCGGTGCCGTAGGCGCCCACCACGAAGCCGTGCTCAGCGTCGGTGAAGTGCACGCTCAGCAACACCGGCTTGTCGTCGACGGTGTGCTGAATGGCCCAGGTCTCTCCCCCATCGCGGGTGACCAGGATGATTCCGCCGTGTCCGACCGCCCAGCCGTTCTTCGCATCGGCGAAGCTGACCGAGGTCAGCAGGCCGCTGACCGGCACGGTGGCGGCCTGTTGCCAGGTATTGCCGCCATCACTGGAACGGACGATGGTGCCGTAGTCGCCCACGGCCACGTAGGTCTCGCCCGCGCTGCTGACGGCCACCAGGCCGGCACGGGTAGCGAGCCGGGCCTTCATGGCGGGGACTTCGCCGGCCGCCGGGGGAGAGGCCGGGGAGGTGGCCAGCACGATGCCCGCGGCCAGGCTGGCCAGCAGCGTGAGGCTCGCAGTAAGTTTCAGTTTCATGCGTGCGTCTCCATCAATGCATCATCAGGGGGGCCTTGACCGGTCCGCGCCGGGGGATCAGCACGTCGATCATCACGGCCAGGGCGGGCAGCAGGGTGATGGCCATGATCATGTTCACCATGAACATGAAGGTCAGCAGCATGCCCATGTCAGCCTGGAACTTCAGCGCGGAGAAGGACCAGGTGGCCACGCCGATGGACAGGGTCACGGCGGTGAATACCGTGGCCACGCCGACCTCGCGCAGGGCCTGCTTGAAGGCGGTGACGATGTCCTCGCCGTGGGACAGGTGCATCTGCAGGCGGTTGTAGATGTAGAAGGCGTAATCCACACCGATGCCCACCGCCAGCACCATCACCGGGAGGGTCGCCACGGTCAGGCCGATGTCCAGGGACTTCATGAACCAGTAGCCCAGGAAGGTCGCCAGGGTGAGCGGCACGCAGCAGGCGATCATGGCGCGCCAGTCGCGATACACCAGGAACACCAGGATGAGGATGGTGGCATAGACGTAGAGCATCATCGGCAGCTCGGAATGCTCGACCACCTCGTTGGTCGCCGCCTGGACGCCGGCGTTGCCGCTGGCCAGCCGCACGGTGACTCCCGGGAAGGGGTTGGCGTCCCGGTAGCTCTTCACCGCGGCGACCACCTCCTTGATGGTGCTGGCCTTGTGGTCGGTGAGGTAGAGGTTCACCGGCAGCAGGGTGCAGTCCGCGTTGTAGAGGCGCAGGCCTTCCGGTACCTGGCGCACGGCCTCGCCGAGGGTCAGCTCCTCCTGGGGCAGCGAGGCCCACTTCGGATTGCCTTCATTGACGCCCGAGGCGGCCAGCTTGGTCAGGGTCGGCAGGGACTGGGTGGAGAGCACGCCGGGGACGTTGGTCAGGTACCAGGTCAGGCGGTCGGCATAGGCCATGATCTCGTGCTTGTAGCAGCCGTCCTTGGGGGTTTCGACGACTACCGTCAGCATGTCGAGGCCCAAGCCGAAGCGGCTCACCACAGCCTCAACGTCCTGGTTGTAGCGGGAGTCGTTGTGCAGTTCGGGGGCGCCCGGCAGCACGTGACCCACGTGGCGGCCCTGGCTCTGCCACACCGACACGACCAGCAGCACCAGGCACACCGCGGTGCCGATGAAGGCATTGCGGGGGTTGGCGATATGCACACCGAGGCGGGCCATCAGGCGGTTGCGCATCTCCTCCACCTTGCTGGCGCGGGTCACGAAGTTCTTGTCGAAGCTGAAGAAACTGGCCAGTACCGGCAGCATGATCAGGTTGGTGACAATCTTGTAGGCAACCCCCACCGAGGCGGTGATGGCCAGCTCGCGGATCATCGGGATGGGCACCAGCACCAGGGTGGCGAAGCCCACGAAGGCGGTGATCAGGGCCAGCGTGCCGGGCACCAGCAGGCCGGTGAAGCTGCGGTTGGCGGCGGTGAAGCCGTCGGCGCCGTTGATGACCTCCTTGGCGATGTAGTTTACCTGCTGGATGCCATGGGACACGCCGATGGCGAAGACCAGGAAGGGCACCAGCACGGCCAGTGGATCCAGCCCGAAACCGAGCAGGGTGATGGTGCCGAACTGCCACACCACCGACACCAGGGAGCTGGCCAGGGGCAGGAAGGTGAGCACCCAGGAGCGGGTGTACCAATACACGGCGGCGGCCGTCAGCAGGAAGGCCAGGGCGAAGAACTCGACCACGCTGGTGGCGCCTTCGGAGATGTCGCCCATCTGCTTGGCAAAGCCGATGATGCGCACCTGGGTGTCTGCGTCGGAGAACTTGTCGCGCAGCTCCGCCTCCAGGCGCTGGCTGAACTCGAAGTAGTCCAGGCGCTTGCCGGTGGCCGGGTCGGGGTCGGCCAGTTCGGCCACCACCATGGCGCCGGAACCGTCATTCGCCACCAGGCTGCCGATGAAGCCGCCGATGATGGTGCGTTCGCGGATGCCGGCGATGTTGTCGGGGGTGAGGGATTTCACCGTCACATCGCCGCCGATCACGTCCTCCGCCTTCATCCCTTCCTCGGTGATCTGGACCGCCCGGGTGTTGGGTGTCCACAGGGAGGTGACGGTGCGCCGGTCGACGCCGGGCATGAAGAACAGGGCCTGGGTGACGTCGTAGAGTTTGGTGAGGGCCTTCTCGTTCCAGATGTCGCCCTTCTTCGCTTCCACCACCACGATGATGCGGTTGGCGCCGAAGAGGACGTCCCGGTACTGGTTGAAGGTCTGGATGTATTCGTGGTCCTGCGGCAGCTGCTTGTCGAAGCCGGCTGACATCCTGAGCTGTGCGGCGAACACCCCCATGAGGGCGGTGAACGCCAGCAACACGCCCAGGGTCAGCAGCCGGTGCCCGAAGAAGAAGCGCTGCAGGCCGATGACCAGTTTTTCGATCATGCTGGGGATTCCTGTCTGTGCCGGGGGGCCGTGCGGATGCTGCTGCCGGCGCCCCCGGGCCTGCGGGTCAGAACGCGTAAGAGATGCTGGCGGCCAGGAAGTCCCTGTCGCGCATCAGGTTGTTGTCGCCGCCACCGGAGAAGTTGGCGTACTGCAGGGCGCCTTTCCAGCGGTCGCGGTAGTTGGCAAAGACCGACAGGGTCACCGCCTTGCGGCCTTCCACGAAGGGCAGCGCGTTGGGCGCGGTGCCCTTCACGTCGTGGGCGAAGTCGATCTGCGGCGTGAGGGTGATGCCGCTGCCCATCACGTTCGGGTAGTTGATGCCAATCTCCGCCACATAGCCCCAGGAGGTGCGGTTGGGGATGCCGTAGTTGGGCAGGAAGTACGGGATGTTGCCGCTGCGGTCCAGGTCCGGGTAGTGGGCCACGGCAGCCTCGGCGAGGATGAAGCCGTCGGTGGCTCCGAGGCTGGTGGCCAGCCCGCCGAGGGGATCATTGCGGGAGAAGGTGTAGAAGGCGGTGGCGTGGTACTGCCATTTCTTGTACTCGACAAAGCCCGGGTGGCGGCCTACGTCATAGACGCTGTTCTTGTTGAACTTGCCGCCGAAGATGGATCCGAAAGGCACCGTGGGGTCCACCCCCACGCTGTCCCGCGGGCGGAAAGACAGCTCCATGCCCACCGCCACATCGCCCAGCTTGGTGTTGCCGGAGACGGCGAACAGGTCGCGGTCCTCACCGTAGGCCAGGAAGTAGCCGGTGACGGCCCCCGCGTTGCTGCCGGTGAAGCCCAGGAAGGGCAGCTTGTCGTGGTAGCGCTGGTAGGTGAAGGCGAACTCGGTGTCGATGGATTCGGCGTTGTAGCGGAAATTGACGCCGTACTGGCCGCCCTGCTTGGGTTTGGCCTGGCCCAGGTAGGGCACGGCCGAGCCGTTGAGGATCATCTGCCGGTCGGTCAGGCCGGAGCGGTCGCCGCAGGGCGTCGGCAGGGCAAAATCGTTACAGATGGAGGTCGGGTAGTAGGCCACCCGGTTGCCCTGGCCGATGATGTCCGCACCCGAAAAGAAGGTGCCCACGGGGTCGAACTTGAAGCTGTTCCAGGCAAACTGGTAATACGCCTCCATGCCCAGGTGCTCGGTCAGGCTGCCCGACCAGGAGGCCATCGGCGCCGGGATGAACACTTCCTTGATCTGCGTTCCGGGGACGTGGAATTTCTGCAGGTCGATGGCGTTGATCTGGTTCACCCCGCCGAGGATGAAGATGTCCTCACCCCAGGAGATCACCTGGTTGCCGATCTTCACCTTGCCGCGCTGATCGCCGTAGCGGACCTCCTTGGCCACCCACGCATCCAGCAGGTTGGCCCGTGACGTGGCCGATGACTCGGTGACATCGGTGCGCCGGGTCTGGTCGGCCTTGAAGTCGTGCAGCCAGTAGACCCGGGCCAGGGCGCTCCAGCCGTCGGGCGCCTTGAGGGCCAGGTCGTGGGTGCCCTTGAGGGCCATCGAGACGATGTCGCCCTTCTTGTAGTTGAGGTTGCCGTCGTCGAAGTTGGTGTAGTTGAAATCAGCGTTGGCGTAGCCGTTGCTGCCCTGACGGGCCTGCAATTGGGTGTTGGTGCCCCGGTTGGTGCCGCCGCTGTCATTGCCGATTACGCGGGAATCCGGTGACGACATGCGCCGGATGGCACCGAAGGACACGACCGAGTCGAAGCTGCCTGAGAGGCCCTCCTCGCTGCCGAAGCGGAAGGCCTGGGAGGGGTCGGACCAGGCCGACAGGGCCGCTGCCACGGCAAGGGTAGCCGGAGCCAGGCCGAAGCCGGCCCGGCGACGGGAAATCGCCTTTGTCTTCATGATGGAAAACTCCTGGGTGAGGATCGTTGGCTGGGAGCGCGGGGGTCAGCGCTCGCCGCGGCGGCGCAGCTCGTCCTGGCTGAAAGTGCCGGCGTTGACGCGGCCTTCCTTGCCGGCCGTGAGATCCAGCACCTCGCCCTCGGCGGTCCAGTTGTCGGTCACGTAGCGGCGGGCCACCAGGTCATACATCTGGTACTCGTAGGACATGCATGCGCCCACGTCGGGAGCCGCCCACAGGCTGCCTTCCTGCACACGCCACAGGTTGCCCTTGGCGTCATACATATCCACGTGCAGCAGGGCCCAGGAGTCCTCGTCGATGTAGAAGACGCGCTTGGCGAAGCTGTGGCGCTTGTCACCCTTGACCGTCGCTTCCACCACCCACACCCGGTGGTTCTCGTAGCGCATGAAGTCACGCTTCACGTACTCGGGTCCGAGCATGTCCTTGAACTTGTTCTTCTTGTCGATCAGCTTGTAGTTGTTGTACGGGACGAACATCTCCTTCTTGCCGACCAGCTTCAGGTCGTAGCGGTCAGGGGCGCCGGTGAACATGTTGATCTGGTCGACGAAGTACAGGTTGTCGAAGCCGGCGATCGGATTGTCATAGGCGAAGGTGGGGGAGCGACGCACCCGGCGTTGCCCCGGGAAGTAGATCCAGGCGTCCTGCGGCTTGTCCAGGTAGGCATGGATCAGGTAGCCCTCGCCGGCCCGGGACGGGGGGCTGAGCACGTCGAACAGCAGTTTTGAGTCGATGCCCTCCAGATCCTTCAGGGTATTGGTCTTGGGGTCATTGAAGGGGTAGAGCTCAAACGCCCACTGGCGCAGTTCGACGATGCTGCCGTCCTTCTCGGGCATCAGGGCTGCGATCTGGGCGCGGCGGCCCTGGCCGGTGTAGCGGGTCTTGTAGTTCCACAGGACCTCCACACCCGTCTTGGGGATCGGGAAAGGCACGCCGGCCGTGTAGGCCTGCTCCAGACGCCAGCCATCTTCGCCGATCTTGGCGAAAGTGGCGTTCTTCTTGGTCCGTTCTGCCACCAGGTCGGGGGCCGGGCAGCTGCGGTGGGTCGGATAGACGTCGAGCTTGTAGCCCTTGTAGGTCTTGATCAGCGTCGCCTGGCCGGGCGGGATCTTGTCCTGGTACTTGTCGAGGTTGGAGGCGTCCACCGAGAACAGCGGCTTGTCGGCCGCGTAGGGGTCGAGACGGCCGGGCTTCCAGCCCGCCGGCACCTTGCTCATGCCGCCATCCCAGGCGGGGATGGAGCCGTCCTTGCTGGCGGCCTTTTCGGCGCCGACGGGGGTGAGATCCTTGCCCAGGCGCGCAGCCTCCTGTTCGCTGACGGCGGCGTGGGCAGAGACCGTGAAGGCCATGGCAAGGGCAAGGCCCAGGGTACGTGGCCGGAGGTGTGAGGCGGTTTTTTTCATGGAAGTACTCCCTGTCGAACGATTAAAGCGATGGCTATTGGATCGAGATGCCCCGTTCCGCCAGCCGGGTCACGACCGCCGCCCGGGCGCCGGCCACGTCATCCAGCGGGGCGCTGCGCAGGGCAGTGACCTCGCTTTCGGTGTAGGGGACGAAATCTGGCGGCAGGTTGGCAGGCGAGAAGCTCTGCAGCATCCAGTTGAGCAGGCGGGTCAGTTCGGCGTTGTTGAGGGCCGAGTTGGATGAACCCGGCACTTTCACGAGAAAGGCCCGGCCTTCCGGAACCTTCACGAAATGCCCGAGCTGGCCGCGCATGTCGGGCACGCCGGAATGGGTGGCGCCGTGTCCATCGGACTGGTGGCAACCGGCGCAGTGCAGGATGTATTGCAGACGGGCCGAGCGGTCGTTGTCGGCCTTGCCGGCGGCGGGTAGCAGCAGGGCGGTGGTCAGCAGGGCGAGAGGGAGGGCTTTCATGATCCGCTCCCTTTGCGCGGGCCATCCCGCAGCTTGCGAACTTCGTGGGGGGCCAGCTTTTCAGCGCGGGCTTCAGCCAGCTCCGCCGGGCTGAAGGGCTGGTGCCCTTCGGGCAGGCTGTCTCCGTTGAAGCTGGTGACGACATGGTTGAGGACGGCGGCCAGTGCCTCGTCGTCCATCTGGGCGGCGAAGGACGGCATGGAGCCGGTGTAGCGCTGACCGTTGACCGTGATGGGGCCGGTCATGCCGTGGGTCACCACCCGGGGCAGGTAGCCCCGGCCGGCAATCTTCAGGCGCTCGCCCAGGGTGCCGGCGAGCGGGGGGGCCAGACCGGGCACCCCGACGCCGCCGGGTTGGTGGCAGGCCGTGCAGTGGGTGGAGAACAACGCGGCACCGTCTGCTGC
The DNA here is from genome assembly GCA_937967645.1 of uncultured Zoogloea sp. GTDB lineage: Bacteria > Pseudomonadota > Gammaproteobacteria > Burkholderiales > Rhodocyclaceae > Zoogloea. The sequence continues at coordinate 14,681 of CALBTT010000117.1, read as the reverse complement.
CCCCGCAGGCAGGGCCGTGATGCACATTAGGCTTGCGAGGAGGGCACGCATGACAGCTCCTCAGCTCTGACCGTCGGCGACGCCGACCACGGCAGCCAGGGTGCAATGGAACATCGTCGAATCGTTGGACATGCACCAGTTGATGTCGTTGTGCACGCCCATCCGGTAAGCCGGACGTTCCCGCTCGTTGGTGTTGCACAGGCAGCGGCCGCAGGCGGTCTTGCCACAGCAGTCGTTGTAGCTGATCAGGTAGTCCTTGCCGTCGTCCGGATTGCGGCAGGTGCCGATCCACGCCACCTTGGACGCCTCGGTGCCCGGCGGGCAGGTGTTGGCATTGCCACCACAGCACGAACACAGGTAGCCGTCCTGGGCGCAATAGCGCCAGTATTCGCAGTCGGTGTCGCCGGGCTTGGCCTTGGCGGCCTTGCGGGCGGCGCCGGCCGCTGCCTGGGCGGTGCGGTCGAAGGGCAGCACCGGCAGCACGAAGGCGGTACCTACCAGCAGCTTGCCGACACGGATCAGGGCACCACGGCGCGACGTGCTCTGCGCCACCGTGCGGGTTTTTCGCTCGAATAGATCATCAAGCCATTTCATGGTTTTCTCTCCTTGGTTGGGGGGCGATCACGCGTGCTGGTGATCGATGAACTCCTGCACGGACGCCACGCCGAGTTCCTTGGCGGTGAACAGGCTCTCGAGCTGTTCGCGGGAGTTCACCAGGCCCTTGGCGACGATGCGGCCTTGCTCGTTCAGCAGCACGGCGTAGGGAAGCTTGGCCACGCGGTAGGCCATGCCGGGCTCGCTGGACAGGAGGTAGGGGAATTCCTTCAGGTCGGCCTTCTCGTAGAAGGCCAGATGCTCGGGCTGCTCGCCGTCGGAGGTGAGCACCACGCGCAGCCAGTCCTTCTCGGTGTTGTTCACCGAGCGGAGGATCGGCAGCAGCTTCTTGCACACCGGGCAGGTGGGCGACAGGAAGAACAGCAGGGTGCTCTTGTCGCCGGGGCGACCGATGGTGACCCGGGTGTTGCCGACCAGGTTGGGCAGCTCGAAGACCGGCGAGGGCTCACCGACCTTGGGACCCGTGTCCATCATCAGTGCGCCCATCGGGGCGACGCGCTCGTACAGCACACCGATCTGGCGGGCCAGGGCAAACAGGCCGACCAGGGCGGCCAGCACGGCGATCCACAGCAGCACGTTCGAAATCATCAGGGCTTCGGTCATGATCAGTTCCTCAGTTGAATCAGGCGGGGGTGGTTGGCCATCAGCTGGTTGGCCGTGGCGTAGAGGCCGAACAGGGCAAGGGTGCCGCCGGCCACCGAAAGGTAGTCAATCCACATCAGGTCGCGGCCGCTGCCGTCCTGGCCGCCCAGCACGGCGATCAGCAGCAGCAGGGTGTTGCGGGCGGGCAGGGCCCAGGACAGGGTGGTATGGCCTTCCGCGCCGCCACAGCCGCAGTCGATCTCGGTGTGGCCGCGCAGCAGGTTGAAGACCACGCCGGCGGTGGCCACGCCGAGCACGGCAACGGACAGCAGCAGGCCGATGGCACGGGTCGACTCGAACAGCAGGGCTGCGCCGGCCAGCGCCTCCAGCACCGGGAAGGCCCGGGCGAAGAGCGGTACCAGGCTGTCGGGAAGCAGGCGGTAGAGGTCTACCGAGGCTTCGAAGACCGCCAGGTCGCGCAGCTTCTGCCAGGCGCCGGTGAGCAGCACGACGGCCACGGCGGCACCGCAGGCGCGGGCCAGGACCGGATCGAGGGCGTCCATCAGTGCAGCTCCATCAGGGTGGGCGTCTCGCCGACGCCTTCCATGCGCTTCGCCAGGCTCAGCTTGCGGCTGGCGTCGAACACGGCGATGGCGGCCTTCACGCCGTCGTAGGCGAACAGCTTCGACCCCTCGCCCTGGCTCACCACCAGGGAGATGGCGTTCTGGCCTGCGGTGCGCTCGATGCGTTTCTTGGCGGCCAGGTCGATGGTCCAGATCTCCTTGGCCGGCGTCTTGTGGCTGCCTTCCATGCCCTTGTCGTGCATGGTCACGTACAGGCGGCCGCTGGCGTTGTGCTGGGCGATCACCTGGTAGCCGCCCGGGCGCCAGCCCTGCTTGCGGTCTGCCGCGGTGAGGATGGACCAGGGCGCTTCGAAGCTGGCGACCTCGGCGCCGACCTTGGCGGTGTAGACATCGCCCAGGAAGGACACGAAGCGGTAGGTATCCTTGTCCTGCTCGGCGTGGATGAAGATCGGGTCCTTGTCCGCGTCGAAGAACTTGGCGCTGCGCTTCTGGGTGGTGACCTGGCCCTTGTCGTCGATGCTGACGGTGAGCAGGGTGCCGTCGCCGCACACGGTGGAGAAGCGGCCGCCCACGCTCGCGGCGGGCAGGATGCTCCAGCAGCCGGGGGTGGCGATCTCATTGACGGTCTTGCGGGTCTTGAGGTCGATCACCCCGACGGAGGTGGCCGGCGTGGCGTACTGCACAAACAGCCAGCGGCCGTCGGCGGAGGGCCGGATGGTGCCCTTGTAGTTGAGGGACTGGGCGTGGCGGGGCGGCAGCTCCACCTCGCCGGTCTTGGTCAGGGTCTGCGCATCATGGATGTCCACCACGTCGGTGCGGGTACCGTGGGACAGGCGCGAATAGTAGGTGGTGGCGACATAGATCTCGCGACGGTCCGCCGACAGGATGGGCTGGCCGGCGTAGCCGGTGGCGATCACACCCTCGTAGCGCAGCTTGTCGCCATCGATGACGTGCAGGCGGCCATCAACAATGTGGCCGATGGCGATGTCGGACAGGTAGATGCGATACGGGCTGGGCGGCGGCAGCTTGCCGACGGTGATGGGCTCGGGGGGCAGTTCGGCGAGCGCGCTGCCACTGGCCGCGAGGGCGAGGGCGGCGGTCAGCAGGCGTCCCGCAAAGGCTTTTCGAAGCACGGTTTCCTCCTTGTTGTCGTGGTGCCCGGGTCAGCCGTTTCTCTCTCTGCTGGGGGCACCGCCAAGTCCTCCCCCGGCGACGGGTTTCGTCCGGGGACCCCGCGTGGCCGGCTGGGTGGCCGGACTGCGGATGGGTTGATCTTGAGCGGGAGGGTGACAAGTCCGTTATCCGATATTGGCAACGCAAGATTGGTGCAAGTAATTGTCCAAAAAGGGGAATTTCCTGTGCACTGCACCATTTTTGTGCGCCGCAGCGCCGTAACTCAAATTTCTTGCGGGACTGCCCATAGTGGTATTACTTTAGAAAATAGAGAGTCGTAAGACCGCGCCTGTACACACCGGAATCGAGAGCCCTGCCATGACACACGCCGCCCAGCCGGACGACGCTGACGCGCATTTCTCCTATGCGCTTGCGCGCTCGGACGATGCGCACGACCACGCCTGCAGCCTGCAGCACTGGAAGCAGCGCTACGAGCAGCTTTCCCAGGGCCGCTTCACCGGCGAGGTCGAGGAGGTGTGGTTCGGCAACGTGCAGATCTTCCGGGAAAGCACCAACCAGATCGTTCACGAGGCAGGCGTGGCCTGGGAGGGCTCCCGGACCTTCGGCATTCCGCTGGAGGCCGAGGGCGAAGGCTGGTACTGCGGCGAGGTCTTCGACCGCAACTCCATGCTCACCCTGAAGGGCGGTGACGAGCTGGATTTCCGCACCCCGCGCAAGCTCGACATCCTGGCCGTGACGGCCGACATGCAGGTCTTCGGCGACTACGCCAAGCGCGTCGAGGGGCGTGACATCGAAGCCGAGATCGGCAGGCAGCGGGTGATCTGTTCGGTGCCCGAGAAGGCCGAGGAATTGCGCTCCTTCCTGCTCACCGCCCTGAACACCGTCAAGGCGGCGCCGCACCTTCTTGAACATGCGGCGATGCGCAAGGCACTGGAACAAGCCATTTTCGGCAGCTTGCTAGCCGCAATCGGCAACGGCAACGAAGTCCCCCGCCCGCCCTCCACCAGCGAAACCCGCCGCCAGATCGTCAATCGCGCCCGGGATTACATGCGTCAGCATGTCGAGGAGCCGATCACCATGGCCGACCTGTGCGCCGAGCTCAATGTGTCCCGGCGCACCCTGCAGTACAGCTTCCAGGACGTGCTCGATCTGAACCCCGTCGGCTTCCTGCGCGCGATGCGCCTGAACGGTGTCAGGCGCGCCCTGCGCCAGGCCGAGGAGCATGTGTCGGTGGCCGACGTGGCGGCCAGCTGGGGGTTCTGGCACCTGTCCCATTTCGCCGCCGACTACAAGGCCATGTTCGGCGAGCTGCCGTCCGAAACCCTGCGCGCCGGCAGCGTCCGGCGTCTGTCGGTACCCCCTGGCTGAGCCAGTGGCGGCGGGGGCTCCCTCTTCCCGCCCTTCAGTGGATGCCGTAGTTGAAGGCCAGCTCGATGCGTTGCTGGCGGTTCAGCCTTTCCAGCCCGGTCAGACGGCCGCCGTCGGTCTTCAGACCGTAGCGGGCCTGGATCTCGGGCAGGTGCCGGGAGGCCCGCCGGAAGCGTCCGGTGTAGGCATCGACGGGCAGCAGGTAGAGATGGGATGCCCAATACAGTGCACCCGGCCTCAGCGCAAGACCGTTCAGTTGCCGCACATGGCGGCAGTGGCGCATGTCGGTGTAGATCACCAGCGCGTTGTAGCCCCGCTCGCCGACGAAGTCATAGGCGCGCCGCGCATCCGGAATGAAGAGGCTCCAGCCATCGCGGGAGAAGCCGTGGGGTGACAGATCGACGAGCTGCCCTTCCGGTGACAGCCATACCGAATGGAAGGTGAAACCGTGGGCCCCGCGCTGGGCGTCGGAGGGTTCCGGCACGGAATGCAGCCAGCCATAGCATTGCCGGCCACCGTGGCGGTTGACCTGCTCGCGCACGAGGGCGTGGCAGAACAGGTCGCTGCCCTCCCTGGTCGCACCGGGGTGGCGGACCCGCAACGGGCCATGCCCGGCGAAATCGCGCATGCGCTGCTCGACGAGGGGAGGAAGCGGGGGAATCGGCATGGTGCTCCTTGCGGCATTCCCCACTATTTTGGCATGAGCCCTGCCAGGAAGACGCTGGCGCCGTGATTGGGCGCGATAATGCAAAAAAAGCATGTCGGGGAGATTGGCGTATGACAAGAATGCCTGGAACGGGCTGGCGGGTGCCAGGCGTCCTGCGTACGGCCGTGATCGCCATTGTCCTGCTGTTGCCCCCGATCTATTTTGCGCAGCTGGTCGGTGAAGAAGAGCGGATGACCCATCGCCTGCGCTTCGAGCAACTGGCGGCCACCCAGGTCAACACCATCCGCCGTGAATTACTGGTCACCTACGATCTGCTCAAGACCCTGACCGAGCATTTCGAGATGACCGGCGATGAGAGCGAGGATGGTTTCCGCCGTATCACGGCGCCGCTGCTGCGTGATCATCCCTACCTGCAGGCGATCGGCCTCAATCCGCGGGTGGCGCGCAGTGAGAGGGCGGCTTTCGAGGCCCGCATCGGCAAGGAACTCCCCGGTTTCGCCATCACCGAAGCGGTGGAGCCCGGCCTGTTCCGGCCCGCGGGCAGCCGCGACGAGTACTACCCTTTCCTGCGCGTCGAACCGCTCGAGAACAATCGCCAGGCGCAGGGCTTCGACAGCCTCACCGACCCGGGCGGCCCGCGCGCAGGGCAGGGCAGCGAGCGCCTGGGGGCATTCCAGCGGGCCCTCCAGTCCGGGGAGATGGCCACCACCGGGCCGATCCGTCTGGCCCTGGCGCGGGCCAGCGGCTCCACCGGGGTGATCGTCTTCTCGCCGCTCGAGGGGCGGCAGGGCGGACCCCTGGCGGGCTTCCTCACCCTGGTCATCCGGATCGGCGACCTGGTCGGCGCGGCACGGAGCAGCGTCGGCGCCCAGAGCGAAGCCCTTGCCGTCTCGATGGACGACATCGGGATGGACGGGACCGCACACGTCCTGCACATGGAGACCGGGGCACCGATGGCCGCTGCCTACGAGGAGATGATCAAGCTGCCGGATGGCAGGATGTGGCGCGTCAGCATCCGTGCCCGCGAGCCGGCCCTGCTCGACAGCCAGGGCAATGCCACGTGGGTCACCCTTGTCGGGGGGATGCTCGTCAGCCTGATGCTGGGCATGCTGATCCATGCCCAGGCCAGCCGCAACCGTGTCATCCAGAGCAAGGTCGAGGTGCAGACCGCGGCCTTGACCCGCGCCAACGCCGAGCTGGCCAGCGAGCGCCAGCGCTACCAGCAGATCCTGCGCACCGCCACCGATCTGGTGCATATCTTTGACGAAGATGGCCGGCTGCACGAATTCAGCGACTCCTTCGTTGCGCATCTCGGCTATCGCCGCGAGGAGCTGCATGGGCTCAAGGTGGGCGACTGGGATGCCCGCTTGTCGCAGGAGGAGCAGGCGGCGATGTTCGAGCGCATGCGCCGCGAGCCCGTCAGCTTCGAGACCCGGCATCGCAGGCGCGATGGCAGCTTGCGCGACGTGGAGATCTTTGGCGGTGCGGTGATGATCGACGGCAAGTGCTACGTCTATTGTTCCGCCCGGGACATCACCGAGAAGCGCCAGATCGCGGGCGAGCTGGAGCAGCACCGCCACCACCTCGAGGCAATGCTCGCCGAGCGGACCCGGGACCTGACCTGTGCCAATGCCCAGCTGGTCGAGGCCAAGGAGGAGGCCGAGCGGGCCAACCAGGCCAAGAGCAGCTTCCTGGCCAACATGAGCCATGAAATCCGTACGCCCCTCAATGCGATCACCGGCATGGTGCATCTGATCCGGCGCTCGGGGGCCATGCCCGAGCAGGCAGCCCGGCTCGAGAAGATCGACGTGGCGGGGCGCCATCTGCTCGAGATCATCAACGCCATCCTGGACCTGTCACAGATCGAGGCCGGCAAGTTCGTGCTCGACGAAGTCCCCGTGCGGACGCCGGCCCTGGTCGGCAACGTGGCCGCCATCCTCGCCCAGGAGGCCCAGACCAAGGGGCTGCGCCTGGTCGTGGATGCGGAGGCCGTGGACGAGCCGCTGGCCGGCGATGCGACCCGCCTGAGCCAGGCGCTGCTGAACTATGCGACCAACGCCGTGAAGTTCACCGACAGTGGCTCGGTGACCCTGCGCCTGCGTGTGCTCGAACGGCAGGCCGACAGCCTGCTGCTGCGTTTCGAGGTGCAGGATACCGGCATCGGCATCCCGGCCGACAAGCTCGGCAAGCTCTTCTCACCCTTCGAGCAGGCTGACAACTCGATCCGCCGGCTCTACGGCGGCACCGGCCTCGGCCTGGTCATCACCCGCCGCCTGGCCCAGCTGATGGGCGGCGATGCCGGCGTGAGCAGCGTGCCGGGTGAAGGCAGCGTCTTCTGGTTCTCGGCCCGGCTCAAGCGTGTGGCGGCCTTGCAGCCCGCGCCGCAGGTGGACGGAAATATCCCGCCCGAACTGCAGCTGGGCAGGGAGCATGCCGATTGCCGGGTCTTGCTGGTCGAGGATGAGCCGGTCAATCAGGAGGTAGTGATCGAGCTGCTGGCAGAGTTCCTGCCCCACATCGATATCGCCGAGAACGGCCTGGAGGCCGTGCGCAAGGTCGAGGCGCAGGCCTACGATCTGGTGCTGATGGACATGCAGATGCCGCGCATGGATGGGCTCGAAGCCACCCGGCGCATCCGCCAACTCCCCAACGGTGCCACGGTGCCCATCCTCGCCATGACCGCCAACGCCTTCGCCGAGGACCGGGCGCGCTGCCTGGAGGCCGGCATGGACGACTTCATCGCCAAGCCGGTCGATCCCGATCTGCTGTACGCCGCAGTGCTGAAGCAGCTCGACGCGACGGCCTGCTGCTGAGGCCCTGCGGGGGCCGCTCAGAGCCTGAAATGGGCCACCGCCTGGCGCAGGCGGCTGGCGAGCTCCTTCATGCCGAGTGCCTGGGTCCGGTTGTGGCCGGACGCGCTGGCATTGCTCTCGGCCATCTGGGATATCTCCTCGACCTGGTGGGCGATGTTGCCGCTGGCGCTGGACTGCTCCTGGGTGGCCGCCGCGATGTCGTGCACCACGCCGGTGGCGTGGCTGTTACGCGCCTCGATGCGGGCCAGCACGTCGCTGATGCTGTCGATATGGCCCAGGCCGGCATCCATCCGGCTGCGTACCGTCTGCATGCGGCTGGCCGCCTGGTGGGTCTCGGCGCCGATGCTGCTGATCATGCTGGCGATCTCGTGGGTGGACTGGGCGGTCCGCTCGGCCAGCTTGCGCACCTCGTCCGCCACCACGGCGAAGCCGCGCCCCTGTTCGCCGGCCCGGGCGGCTTCGATGGCCGCGTTGAGGGCGAGCAGGTTGGTCTGGTCCGCGATCTCCCGGATCACGTCGACAATCCGCGCGATGTCGGCCGACTTGGCGCCGAGGGCCTCCACGCTCTCGGCGCTGGCATGCAGCTCCTCGGCCAGCTGGCGCAGTTCGGAGGTGGCGACGCCGACCACCTGGCGGCCCTCGGCGGAGCCGTTGCGCGCCTCCTCGGCGGCCTGGGCGGCCTCCCGGGCGTGCTCGGCCACCTGGCTGATGCTCACGGACAGCTCCTCCACGGCCGCGGCCATACCGGTCGCGGCCTGGCTCTGCTGCGCCGAGGCGGTGGCCACCTGGGCGGAGGAGCCCTCCTGCTGGTGGGCGCTGGCATCGATCTGCTCGGTCGCGCGGGCGATATCCTGGATCAGGGTGCCGAGGGTGACCAGGGTGGTGTTGAGCGCGCCAGCCAGCACATCCACCTCATTCGCGCTGTTCGCCGGCCCCTCACGGAAGCGCACGCCGAGCTGCCCCTGCTGCACCTGGCGCAGGCCGTCCACCATGCCGTTCAGCGGCGCCAGGCCGTTGCGGATGGCCAGGAACAGCACCGCGATGATGATCAGGCCCGAGGCCGCCGAGGCGCTCATCAGCAGGTTGCGCAGGTGCAGCGCATCCTCGAGGAATTCCGACACCGGGCCGGTCGCGCCGATGACCCAATCCCATTTGCTGGAGTAGATGAAGACCATCAGCTTGTGCTCCATCTGTCCGTCGGCGGTGGGCCAGTCGTAGTTCAGCGTGCCCTCCTTGGCCTTGATCTGGTGGCGGGTCACCGCCTTCACGTAATCCGGCAGGTTGGCGTCGCTCTTGCCCTCGAGCTTGGGATGCAGGGCAAAGCGCACCGCCTCCGATTTGGGCTCCTGGGCCACGGCGTACAGATAGCCGGTGCGCGCCACGGTGATCTTGCGCATCTGTTCGCGCAGGGCGTGCAGACCGGCCTTCTCCAGGTCGAGGCGGATGGCGATGGCGGCGATGATTTCGTTGTGGCCGTCCTTCAGCGGCGCATAGCCCACCATCACGTACTTGCCGTCCCGGATCGCCAGGTCGATCACCGACTCGCCGGCGATCAGCTTCTGGCGCATGTCCACACGCACCGAGGGCATCAGCTGCTTGCCGAACATGCCGGTCGCAGGCTGGCCCTGCACATAGCCGGAGACATAATGGAATTCGTCCCCCTTGCGTACCATCAGCACATTGTCCAGGTCGGTCTGCTCCAGGAAGGTCCGCTGCCTTGCCAGGTTGGCGTTGAGGACTTCGCCGTTCAGACTGAGCACCGGCACATCGGCGTCACCCATGCGGATCGTCTCGCCGCGGCGCTCCAGGCGGCCCTCGTAAAGGCGGGCCATCTGGCGCAGGCTGCGCTCGGCGCGGGCGCGCTCGCTGTCGTAGGCCAGATCGAGCAGGGACCGCACCGACTCGATCTGGCGCTTCACGTCGGCTTCGGCGTTGGCGAGGGCAAAGTCGGTGACCTGGCGGTGCACGACGAAGGCCAGAACGCCCGTCACGATCAGAACGATGCTCGCCGCGTAGAGTGCGAGCTTGCTGGCAAGGGACAGTCTGTGGAGGCGATTCATGCGGATGGGCTTGAAAATGTTAAAAAGAATTTCTGATGGTAATATAAAAAACATGAATGTTCACGTAATCGACAGCGCCCGCAGCAGTCCTCGCGCCCCGTGGCTGGCCCGCCTTCTGGCGGCGCTCGCCCTCCCTTGCGTCCTGGCCGTGCCCTGCCAGGCGGCCGATGCGTCCCTGCAGCACTGGGTGGACGGGCCGCAACGCAGCGAGCGCAACCGGCTCCGCGACCCGGCCCGCAAGCCGCTGGAGACCCTGGACTTCTTCGGCCTGAAGGACGACCAGACGGTGGTCGAGGTGTGGCCGAGCGTCGGTGCCTGGTGGTTCGAGATCCTGGCGCCCTACCTGCGCGAGCGCGGCCGCTACATCGCCGCCCTGCATGAAGGCGACCACAACCCGGCGGCGGCCCGGGCCGAGCACGAGGTCATCAAGGGGCGCATCGCGGCGCAGCCCGCGCTGTATGGCAAGGTCGTGCTGGCTGGCAGCCCGGGGCTGGCCGACAGCGTGGCGCCGGCTTCCGTGGACCTGCTGCTGACCTTCATGAACCTCCATAACTGGATCACCGACGGCAACGCCGAGGCGGTCATCCGTGAGTTCCATAGCGTGCTCAAGCCGGGCGGCGTGCTGGGCGTGGTGGATCACCGGGCCCGCACCGACCTGCCTGCCGACGAACAGCTGAAGGCCGGCTATCTGCGCGAGGATGCCGTCATCGCGCTGATCGAGAAGGCCGGCTTCCGCCTCGACGCCCGATCCGCGATCGCCGACAACCCGCGGGACACCAAGGATCACCCCGCCGGGGTGTGGAGCCTGCCGCCCACTCTGCGGCTCAAGGACGTGGACAGGGAGCGCTACCTGGCGATCGGCGAGAGCGACAAGTTCACCCTGCGCTTCATCAAGCTGGCGCCCCGCTAGCCGCGCCCTACGCCTGGCCGCGGGGCGGAGCGCGAGGCAGGGCGGGCGATTCCGGAGGGCGCTGCCGGCGGCGGCGTTTTGTAGTAGCCTTGCCCGCTTTTTGGACGTCCATTTCCGGTATGGCGCGAGGTTTGCCGCGTACGAGTCTTCCTGCTTCCGCGCTCGTCCGCAGCCTCGAGGAACTGGCGGTGGCCGATCCGGCCGACACGCGTCAGTCCTTTGGCGAGCGCGTGGGGCAGTGGCTGGACTTCAAGGACGCGATCACCCTTTACTCTGTGCTCAATGCCGGCGTGGGGGGCGCAGCGACGCCGCCGGCAGGGGCGTCGTCCGGCGCAGCGGCCGCCCTGCAGGGCGAACTGGCCCGCGTCCGCAGTACCCTGGCCGAGGCGATCCATGCCGACGGGCTGCTCGACCCCGCCAGGACGACGAAGAAGCTGCATCCCGCGGCGATGCCCGGCAGTACCGAGGGCAGCGCCGATTTTGTGCCCTGCCACCGGTATTACCTGGCCCATCAACGCAACATGAGCACCAGCATCGGCGCACTGCGCGCCCAGGCGCGCGCAGTGCTGGCCGAGCACTCTCCCGCCCTCAAGCGGCTGGCGGCTCTGGACGGTGTGCTGGAGCAGGCCCTCGGTGCCCGCGAGCGCAGCTTGCTGGCCACCGTGCCGCAGTTGCTGTCCCGGCGCTTCGAGCAGCTGTTCGAGGCGCACCGGCGCGCGCGGGGCGACGCAGCGCAGCCCGACGATCCGGACCAGTGGCTGCAGCCGGGCGGCTGGCTGGCCACCTTCTGCAGGGATCTGCATGGCGTGCTGATGGCGGAGCTGGAGCTGCGCCTGCAGCCGGTCCTGGGGCTGGTTGAGGCACTTGGCAAAGAAGTCACGGAGTAGCAATGAATACAAGGATGTGTTGGGCGGCCTTCTTCGTGGGACTGGCCGCCGTGGTCTGGGTGGGCGCCGGTTACATCGGCGGCAGCCCGCTGGCCCTGGGCATGACCCTGCTGATCGGCGTGGTCTATGTCATCGGGGCCCTGGAGCTGCGGCGCTTCCATCAGGCGACGGCGTCGCTGGCCGGGGCGCTGGCGGCGGTGTCCGAGGATCTGCCCAGCCTGGATGAGTGGCTGCGTTCACTGCATCCGACCCTGCAGAACCCGGTGCGCCTGCGTATCGAGGGCGAGCGGGTCGGCCTGCCGGCACCGGCGGTCGCGCCCTACCTGGTGGGCTTGCTGGTGTTGCTGGGCATGCTCGGCACCTTCCTGGGCATGGTGGTGACCCTCAATGGCGCCGTGCTGGCCCTCGAGAGCACCACCGACCTGCAGACCATCCGCGCCTCCCTGGCCGCCCCGGTGAAGGGCCTCGGGGTGGCCTTCGGCACCTCGGTGGCCGGTGTGGCGGCCTCGGCCATGCTCGGCCTGATCTCGGCCCTGTGCCGGCGTGGGCGCTTGCAGGTCTCGCAGGCCCTGGATGGACGCATCGCCACCGTGCTGCGCCGGTTCTCCATGGCCCACCAGCGCCAGGAAACCTTCCAGGCCCTGCAGCTCCAGGCCCGCGCACTGCCCGAGGCGGTGGGCAGCCTGCAGGCCATGATGACCCAGCTGGAACGCCACAACCAGCAGCTCAGCGAGCGTCTGCTGGCCAATCAGGAGAGCCACTACCGTGAGGCCAGGGACCTGTACACCGGGCTCGCCACCGCGGTCGATGTGTCCCTCCGCGAGAGCCTCTCAGAGAGCGCCCGCCTGGCTGGCGAGACCATCCGGCCAGTGGTGGAGGCGACCCTGTCCGGCATCGCCCGCGAAACCAGCGCCCTGCAGAGCAGCCTGGGCGCCACCGTGGAAACCCAGCTGAACGGCCTGGCCGAGCGTTTCGACCACAGCGTGACCCGCGTGGCCGACACCTGGACCGAGGCCCTGGGCACCCACGCCGATACCAGCACTGCCCTGCACCAGAACCTGCGCGACGCGCTGGACGCCTATGCCGACAGCTTCGAGCAGCGCGCCGCCGGCCTGCTGGCCTCGGTGGGGCAGACCCACGCTGCCCTGCAGGCCGATCTGGCCGCCACCGTGACTGCCGCGGCCCAGGATACCCGCCAGCTGCACGAACAGCTCGCCGGGTCGGTCGAGGCCAGCCTCGACGGCCTGTCCACCCGCTTCGCGCACAGCGTCGGCACGGTGACCGCCGGATGGACCGAGGCCCTGGCCCGCCATGAGCGCACCAGCACGCAGCTCGGCCAGGACACCCAGTCCGCCCTGTCCGCCTTCGTGGCCCGCTTCGAGGCGGGGGCGGCCGAACTGCTCGCCACCGTCCGCGAGGCCCACACCGCCTTGCAGGCCGACTCGGCCGCCCACGACCAGCAGCGCCTGGCCGCCTTCACCGGCGCGGTCGAGGCCATGACGCGGTCGCTGCAGCACGAATGGCAGGAGGCCGGTGAGCACGCCGCCGCGCGCCAGCAGCAGCTGTGCGAGACCCTCGCCGACACGGCCCGCGAGATCGGCACCCGCACCCGCGAGCAGGCCACCCGCACCATCGACGAGGTGGCCCGCCTGATGCAGAGCGCCGCCGAAGCCCCCAAGGCCGCCGCCGAGGTGATCGGGCAGCTGCGTCAGGAGCTCTCCGCCAGCATGGCGCGGGACAACACCCTGCTGGAAGAGCGCAGCCGCATCATGGAGACCCTGAGCAGCCTGCTGGACGCCATCAATCACGCCTCCACCGAGCAGCGCGGGGCCATCGACGCCCTGGTGACCTCGTCCTCGGAGCTGCTCGAGAAGGTCGGCAGCCGCTTCGAGGCCCGTGTCGACAGCGAGGCCGGCCGGCTTGCCGAGCTGGCCGCCCAGGTCAGCAGCGGGGCCGTCGACGTGGCCAGCCTGAGCGACGCCTTCGGCTTTGCCGTGCAGCTGTTCAGCGAATCGAACGACAAGCTGATGGGTGCTCTGGAGCGCATCGAAGCCGCCCTCGGTGCCTCGATGGCGCGCAGCGACGAGCAGCTGGCCTACTACGTGGCCCAGGCCCGCGAGGTGATCGACCTGAGCATCCTGTCCCAGCGCCAGATCGTCGAGGACCTGCAGCGCCTGGGGGCCCAGCCGGCCGCCGTGGCGGGCGAGGCATGAGCATGGACGAGATCGACGGCGGCATCGAACACGCCGCGCCGGTATGGGCCGTGTTCGGCGACCTGATGTCGGGCCTGCTCGGCGCCTTCGTGCTGATCCTGGTGGGGGTGCTCGGGGTTCATCTCGAGCTGGCCACCAACCTGGAGGCCGAGGTGAACAAGCGCAAGGCCGAGGAACAGCGGCGGGTGGCCCTCGAGCAGGCCCTGGCCGGCCCGCTGGCCTCCGGCCGGGTGACCCTCAACGACGGCCGCATCGGCATCAGCGGCAGCGTGCTGTTCGCCCTCAACTCCGATCACCTGCAGCCCGAAGGGCGGGAGTTGCTGAAAGCCCTGGCCGTGCCGCTCACCGCCTACCTGGCCAGCCGCGACGAGATGCTGATGGTCAGTGGCTTCACCGATGACCGGCCGGTGCGCGACAGCAACCGCCAGTTTGCCGACAACTGGGAACTGTCGGCCCAGCGGGCCCTGACCGTCACGCGGACCCTGATCGAGGAAGGGATTCCCGCGTCTTCCGTCTTCGCCGCCGCCTTCGGCCCGGAGCAGCCGGTCGCCTCCAACGCCGATGCCCAGGGGCGGGCCCGCAACCGCCGGGTGGAGATGGCGCCGGTGCCCAAATCGTCCAAGGCCGTTGCCGCGGAGCCTGCTGATACGCCTGCCCCACCGGCCGGCGCAGCCGCGCGTGACTGAGACCGGATCTTCCGGCGGCCGCGCCCCGGATCCCGCGGCCCGGCTGCAGGCCTTGCGCGCGTGCGGTGCCGACGCCGTCGACCGCGTCCGCTTCCGCTACATGGAAGCGCTCGCCGCCAGATCGGAAGAGCACACGTCTGAACTCCAGTCACGAATCACCAT
>CALBTT010000116.1 GCA_937967645.1 uncultured Zoogloea sp. | reverse complement strand
CAGGGCAAGGGCATCGTCAACTCCATCTCGCTCAAGGAGGGCGAGGCGAAGTTCATCGAACACGCCCGCCTGCTGCGCCGCTACGGCGCGGCGGTGGTGGTGATGGCCTTCGACGAGACCGGCCAAGCCGACACCTACCAGCGCAAGACCGAAATCTGCGAGCGTTCCTACCGCGTGCTGGTGGACAAGGTGGGCTACCCGGCCGAGGACATCATCTTCGACCCCAACATCTTCGCGATTGCCACGGGAATTGAAGAGCACAATCACTACGCGGTGGACTTTATCGAGGCGACCGCGTGGATCAGGCAGAACCTGCCGCACGCGATGATCTCCGGCGGCGTGTCCAACGTCTCCTTCAGCTTCCGCGGCAACGAGCCGGTGCGCGAAGCGATCCACGCGGTGTTCCTCTATCACGCCATCAAGGCCGGGATGACGATGGGCATCGTCAACGCGGGCCAGCTCGCCATCGTCGACGAGCTGCCCTTTGATCTGCGCGAGCGGGTCGAGGACATCGTGCTCGACCGCAGGCCGGACGCCACCGAGCGCATGCTGGAGGTCGCCGAGAAGTACCGTGGCATTGGTGCGGGCGCGGAGGTGAAGGAAGACCTGGAATGGCGCTCCTGGCCGGTCGCCAAGCGCCTTGAGCACGCGCTGGTCAAGGGCATCGATGCGTATGTGGAAGAGGACACCGAGGAGGCCCGCCTATCCTTCGAGCGCCCGCTGCATGTCATCGAAGGCCCGCTGATGGACGGCATGAACGTGGTCGGCGACCTGTTCGGCGCGGGCAAGATGTTCCTGCCGCAGGTGGTCAAGTCCGCGCGCGTGATGAAAAAGGCCGTCGCCTGGCTGATGCCGTACATGGAAGCCGACAAGGGCGCCTGCGCCACCACGTCGGCGGGCAAGGTGTTGATGGCGACCGTGAAGGGCGATGTGCACGACATCGGCAAGAACATCGTCGGCGTGGTGCTGCAATGCAACGGCTTCGAGGTCATCGACCTGGGCGTGATGGTACCGGCGCAGAAGATCCTCGACACCGCGCGCGAGCACAACTGCGACCTGATCGGCCTGTCCGGCCTCATCACCCCGTCGCTGGACGAGATGGTGCACGTGGCCAAGGAGATGCAGCGTCTTAACATCAAGACCCCGCTGATGATCGGCGGCGCGACCACCTCCAAGATCCACACCGCAGTGAAGATCTCGCCGGTCTGCGACCACCCGGTCGTGTACGTGGTGGATGCCTCGCGCGCCGTGGGCGTGGCATCGAGCCTTTTGGGCGCCAACCGCGAGCAGTACGCCGCCGACATCCGCAAGGAGTACGTCGAACTGGCCGAGCAGCGCGCCGCCAACCGCCGCGAGGGCAAGCGCTTTACCCTCGAACAGGCGCGCGCCAATGCCGCGAAGCTCGACTTCCAGCCGGTCAAACCGGGCTTTACCGGCGTGCAGGTGTTCGAGGACTACCCGCTCGAAGAGCTGCGCGAGCGCATCGACTGGTCGCCCTTCTTCCATGCCTGGGAGCTGCACGGCCGCTTCCCGGCGATTCTCGACGACAAGGTGGTCGGCACGGAGGCGCGCAAGCTCTACCATGACGCCACCGCCATGCTCGACAGGATCATCGCGGAAAAATGGCTCACCGCCCGCGCCGTGCTCGGCCTCTGGCCCGCCGCCCGCCTGGGGGCTGACGACATCGTGCTCTACACCGACGACACCCGACGCGAACGCCTCGCCGTACTGCATCACCTGCGCCAGCAGATGGAGCGTCCGACCGACAAGCCCAACCAGTGTCTGGCCGACTTCATCGCCCCGGAAGGCGTGGCGGCGGATTATCTCGGCGGCTTCGCCGTCACTGCCGGCATCGGCGCGGATGAAAAAGTGGCGCAGTTCGAGGCCGAGCACGACGACTATCAGGCAATAATGCTCAAGGCCCTGGCCGACCGCCTGGCCGAAGCCTTTGCCGAACGCCTGCACGAGCGCGTGCGCAAGGAGTTCTGGGGCTACGCCGCGGACGAGGCGCTGGACAATGACGCCCTGATCCGCGAGGAATACAGCGGCATCCGCCCCGCCCCCGGCTACCCCGCCTGTCCGGACCACAGCGAAAAAGGCACACTGTGGGAGCTCCTGCAGCCGGATACCCGCATCGGCCTCAAGCTCACCGAAAACTTCGCCATGTACCCCACCGCCGCGGTCTCCGGCTGGTACTTCGCCCACCCCGAAGCGAAATACTTCGGCACCGGCCGGATCGGCCGCGACCAGGTCGAGGACTACGCCCACCGCAAGGGCTGGTCGCAGGCCGAAGCCGAACGCTGGCTCGCCCCCATACTGGGCTATGATCCGGATTGACGGAAAAAGCCCTTCTCCTGCAGAAAGACGGCCCCACAGGCTCTTTCTGAGAGGGGGTTTACAAAAAGAAAGTGTTGCGGACAATTCAGCGCCGGACGAAGGATTCCCAGCCCCCTTGGAGGTGCCATGGCCGGGGTTGTGGAGACCGGGTGAAAGGGCCATGGAGGGCCCTTTCAGT
>CALBTT010000115.1 GCA_937967645.1 uncultured Zoogloea sp. | reverse complement strand
TCGACGTGCAGGAGACGCTGGACATTGCCCAGGCGCTGTACGAGACGCACAAGGCAACGACCTATCCGCGCTCGGATTCGGGCTACCTGCCCGAGAGCATGCTGGCCGAGGTGCCGGCCGTACTCGACAGCCTGGTCAAGACCGACCCCAGCCTGCGGCCGCTGATCGACCGCCTGGACCGCCAGCAGCGCTCGCGCGCCTGGAACGACGGCAAGGTCACGGCGCACCACGGCATCATTCCGACGCTGGAACCCGCTAATGTCTCGGCGATGAGCGACAAGGAGCTGGCTGTCTACCGACTGATCCGCGCCCACTACCTCGCGCAGTTCCTGCCGCATCACGAGTTCGACCGGACGGTGGCGCAGCTCACGTGCGGCGGCCAGCCGCTGGTCGCGGTCGGCAAGCAGATCGCGGTGGCTGGATGGCGCCAGGTACAGGCGGCGTCGGAGCCCGAGGACGGTGACGGAGAGGACGCGCAGTGCGGGCAGGTGTTGCCGGTGCTACAGGCTGGAACTTCCTGCCAAGTCGCCCAAGTCGAACTGAAGGCGTTGAAGACGCTGCCGCCCAAGCCCTACACGCAGGGCGAGCTGGTCAAGGCCATGAAGGGCGTCGCCAAGCTCGTTACCGACCCGCGGCTGAAGCAGAAGCTGAAGGACACTACGGGCATCGGCACCGAGGCGACGCGCGCCAACATCATCAGCGGGTTGCTGGCCCGCGGCTATCTCTTAAAGAAAGGCCGTGCCATCCGTGCATCGGATGCGGCCTTCACGTTGATCGACGCGGTGCCGGCAGCCATTGCCGACCCAGGCACGACGGCGGTGTGGGAGCAGGCACTGGACATGATAGAGGCCGGCCAGATGACGCTGGACACCTTCATCGCCAAGCAATCGAGCTGGGTCGCCCAGCTCGTGCAGCAGTACCGCGGCGCCACGCTCGCCATCAAGCTGTCGCCTCCGCCGGACTGCCCGCAGTGCGGCGCATCGATGCGCCAGCGCGGCGGCAAGAGCGGCGCGTTCTGGTCGTGCAGCCGCTACCCGGACTGCAAGGGTACGCAGCCGGTCGAAGATGCCCCGGCAGGAAAGCGCGGCGCATCTAGCCGCACCTCCAGCACACCGCGTCGGCGCCCCAAGGCGAACTGACGCCCACGTCTCCCTCTGCCACGCCGGCTCTTGCCGACGGCGGGGCAAACCTCCCGCGCCCCGCGGGACTCCCCAGCGCGCGTTCCCTTCTGCAACGGTGTGCGCGTCCTGCACAGGCCGATCACGGCTGGCAGGGCGAGAAGGTCATTTCTCTATCGAATCGCGCTCATCGCGGTTCCGTTGATCGAGGTGTTTCCGTCCATCCGCGAACGGTCTCCCGACGCCTTGGCCCGCAAGGCTTCGAGGAGCCAGGAGACCGCTTGCGGTCGACGGTATTCGGTGCCGGTGCCCGCCGGCGGAACAACGGGCTCCCTTTGTGTGTGGATACATGCCAGAGGATGCCGGCCCCAGCCACGAAACGGGTCGGGTGAGATTGCTGAAGCAGCGAATGGCTTTGACGACGGCCTGGCCTGCTTGCAGCCCACAGGTGGATTGATTCTTCTCCAGCCGAAGCCCTACGGGGCTTCGGCGCCTTGGTCGTGGGCAGCCGGAAGGTGCATCGGTTCCTGCACCCAGCACTCGGGGCAAACCGGACGGCGAGCGGTTCCGTTTGATCGGCGACGGCGCGGCGCCGCGCTTCCATCCTTCCCGCATGTGTCGCTGACGGTCGTCAGCACCATGCCCTGGCAGCCCCGGTCTTCAAGGCTGCAACGCGGTTCGCCGCGTTGACCGATCCAGTCCGTCTCGCACCGACCACCGCGGACGCGCGTCGCCACGACGCGGGTGCTTTCGATGTTCAACCTTTCGGGAGGTCTCCGCTCCCGAAAGGGCGTGGTGCTCCCGGTCTTCAACCACCAGGAAAAAACCATGTCCCTTGCGTTCGCATCGGCACTTTCGAGTGCTGAACAGGCCCGCGCCGAATCCATCGGCTACCAAGCCCTGGCCTACGTCGGCAAGCGCCTGCCCCTGCAGGTGCTCTGCAGCGCAGCCGGCCATTACATCGGCACCGCCGACGCGGATGGTCCGGTCTCGCGCGAGTCGGTCAGCTACTTCCGATCGCACCACGCTGCCGAGCACGCCCTGCAAACTGGCCGCTGGCAGCAGCGCCTCAACCCGTGATGTCCAAACACCAGGAGCCCCCGTCATGAACCGTGCTCTGCCTCAAGAGGTACTTGATCAGATCGAGCTGGAACACCAGCACTTCGCCGCCGCGCCCCAAGCCTTCTTCGAGGCGTGGAAGCGCGGTGTCAACATCGCCGGTGCCGAATGGTTCGGCGACGGCACACGCGAAGGCCTGCGGCGTGCCACCACCAAGTGGGATCTGCGCCCGAACCTGCTGATGCTCAACGACGCCTTGGGCGTGCTGAGCAGCGGCCAGCGGATGTTCCTGTCCGCGATGGTGAGCTTCTACAACTCCCGCGAGGGCGGCGCGATGC
>CALBTT010000114.1 GCA_937967645.1 uncultured Zoogloea sp. | reverse complement strand
ATGAAAGGCGCCCCCTTGGGGGGCAGCGAGCCGCGCCAGCGGGGAGCGTGGGGGCATTTTTCATTGTTCGCCGCTGCTTGGTCCGATCCGCAAGGCGGTGAAGCCGGGGGCGCTGGGCGCGGCACTGTAGACGGCCTCGCTGCGCAGGCAGACGCTGAAGCAGGCGCCATCGCCCGGGCGGCTGCTGACGGTGATGCGGCCGCCGTAGCGCTCGATGATGGCGTAGCTGATGGACAGGCCGAGCCCGGTGCCCGAGCCTTTCTTGGTGGTGAAGAAGGGGTCGAAGATGCGGGACAGGTCTTCCTCGGCGATGCCTTCGCCGGTGTCGCACACCTCGATCACCGCGCCGATGGTCTCGCCGTCGAGCTGCCAGTCGGTGCTGTGGATGCGCAGGGCGCCCCCGCCGGGCATGGCCTGGATGGCATTGACGATGAGGTTGATCAGCACCTGCTGCAGCTCGCTGGGATTGACCTCCACCCGCCGGGTTGCCTCTGCTGTCACGCTGACGGTGATGTTGCGGCGGTCGAGGTTGTGGCGGGTGAGTACCAGGCAGTCGCCGATCACCGCGTTGGGATCGATGGCTTCGGCGTAGCCGGCGAACTCGCCGGGCCGCGCAAACTGCAGCAGCTTGGTGACGATCAGCCAGATGCGGTGGGTCTGCTCGTGGATCAGGCGCATCTCCTCGCGGACCGGGTCGGCGGCGGGGCCCAGGATCTCCTTCATCACGTCGAGGTTGCCCTGGATCACGGCCACGGGGTTGTTGATCTCGTGGGCGACGCCGGCGGTCAGCTCGCCGATGGCGGCCAGCTTCTCGGTCATGGCGAGGTGGCGGCGGGCCTGTTCCAGGGTGGCGAGGGCGTCCTGCAGCTCGAGGGTGCGCTCGGCCACCTTGCGGTCGAGTTCATCGCCCCAGCGTTGAAGTTCCGCGCGCCGGTCGGCCAGGTTGTCGAGGAGTCCGTCGAAGGCCGCGGCGAGCTGACCGATCTCATCCCGGCTGGCCACCGGGCCGACCCGCGCCTCGGTCTCGCCTTCGCGGATCCGCCCGATGGTGGCTCCCACCTTCTCCAGCGGCTTGAAGATGCTCCGGGCCCCGCGCAGGGACACCACGCTGCCGAGCAGGCTGACCGCCAGGAAGACCCCGAACAGGACGTACAGGGCGTTGTGCATGGCGGCCTTGAAGGGGGCCTCGAGGAAGCCCACGTAGAGCATGCCGACGCGCTTGCCGAAGCTGTCCAGGACGGGCTCGTAGCCGGACACATAGTCGTCATTCACCACGAAGGCGGTGCCCAGCCACACCTTGCCCTCTTCCAGTACATGGTTGTGCACGGCGGCCGAGACGCGGGTGCCGAGGGCCCGCTCTCCTTCGAACAGGCGTACGTTGGTGGCGATGCGGGTGTCGCCGAGAAACAGGGTGGCGGTGCCACGGCTGCCGAGGGGCAGAGTGCCGTCCCGGTAGATGATGGCGTTGAGCCGGTCCACCATCTCGCTGTTGCCATTGAGCAGCACCCCGCCTTCGAGGACGGCGATCAGCCGGCCGCCGTCGTCACGCACCGGAAGGGCGGCATGGATGAGCAGGCCGCGGGTTTCCTCCCGGCGGGGGTCCGGCACGGCGTTGGGCGTGCTGACCAGGGGCAGGCGGGCGCGCTGGCGCAGGCTGGGGTCGATGGCTTCCAGGTGGGCTGCGTCGAACACGTCGATGCTCTCGGAGGCCTTGCCAGCGAGGGCCGCCTGGACCACCGGCCAGCGTGCCCGGTCGGCGTGGGGGCTGTCGGGAGGCAGGCTGACGACCTGCGCCCGGCCTTCAGGATCGAGCAGGTAGAGGAAATCCAGCCGGGCCTGACGGCGTGCCGCCTCCAGGTAGGCCGGCAGGCTGTCCCGCGAGGAGGCGGCCAGGGCCCGGGCCAGCCGCTGGCTGTCGGCCAGGGCGGCGATGTCCACGGCCACGTTCTGGCGCATCCGGGCAAAGTACTCGTGGGCGGTGACCAGGTCGGAGCCGACCTTGTAGCTGACCAGCCGCTGGTAGCCCTGGTTGCCCGACACCCACACCAGGGTCAGCAGGATGGGCACCCCCAGGAGCAGCGGGGCGAGCACCATGGCGAGCAGCTTGGCGCGTACGGAATGCCTGAAGCGGGTGAGGAGGCGGTCGAACATCGGCAGTGCGTGTGTTCAGGCGAGGCCCCACTCCACCGCCTTGCGGTCGAGGGTCTTGCGCGAGACGCCGAGCAGGGTCGCCGCACGGGATTTGTTGCCGCCACATTGGTCCAGCACGGCCAGGATGTGACGCTTTTCGACCTCGGCGAGGCTCAGGGGCAGGGGGTCGGCCAGGCCCTGGGCCTGGTCATGGCGGGGCAGGCTGCCGAGGATCAGCGAGCGTTCGATCAGGTTGCGCAGCTCGCGCACGTTGCCGGGCCAGGCATAGGCGGCCAGGCGGGCGAGGTCGAGCTGGGTGATCTCGAGGGGAGGCAGGCCCAGGTGGGTGGCCAGCTGGGCGTTGAAGTGCAGGGCCAGCTCGGTGACGTCCTCCTGGCGTTCGCGCAGGGGCGGGATCACCAGGGTGACCACTTCGAGGCGGTAGAAGAGATCCTGGCGGAAGCGCCCGGCGGCGACCTCGGCGCGCAGGTCGCGGTTGGTGGCGGCGACGATGCGGACATCCACCGGCACCTCGGTTTCGCTGCCGACCGGACGGATGCGCCGCGCTTCCAGGGCGCGCAGCAGCTTGGTCTGCATGGCCAGGGGCAGTTCGCCGATCTCGTCGAGGAACAGGGTGCCCCCGTTGGCGTAGTGGAACAGGCCGCGGCGGGCCTCGCGGGCGCCGGTGAAGGCGCCGCGGATGTGGCCGAAGAGCTCGCTTTCGATCAGCTCGGGCGAGACGGCGGCGCAGTTGAGGGCCACGAAGGAGCGTTCGGCACGCGGGCTCATCTGGTGCAGGGCCCGGGCGGTGACCTCCTTGCCGACGCCCGATTCACCCAGGATCAGCACGGTGGATGGGGTGGGGGCGACCCGCCGGATCAGGTCATAGAGGGCGCGCATCGGCGCCGAGTGGCCGATCAGTCCGTCTACTTCCCCCCCCAGGCCGGCCACCTGGCGTTGCAGCACGAAGTTCTCGCGGTCCAGGCGGGCACGTTCGAAGCAGCGGCGCAGGGAGTTGATGATCTGATCCACCCGGAAGGGCTTGAGCACGAAATCGGAGGCGCCGGCCCGCAGGGCGTCAATGGCGGTCTCGATGTCGGCAAAGGCGGTGATCAGGATCACATCGCCTGCGAAACCCTGATGACGCAGGCTGCGTAGCCATTCCATGCCGGAGCGGCCCGGCAGGGCGATGTCGAGCACGATGGCGTCGACGTGGTGTTCCCGCAGTCGTTCGGCGCCCTCTTCGGAAGAGCCGGCCACGTCGACCCGGCAGCCCCGGGCGCGCAGGGCCCGCTCCAGAAAGTTGCGGACCCCGGCTTCGTCATCGACGACCAGTACGGCGTAGTCTGCCCAGGAGGTTTCGTGGGGTGTCGGGGAGGCGGTGGCGCTGGAGTCGGTGGCGGGTGACGTCATGCGACCGATTTAACCACGGGGTCGGGATCAGAGAAACAGCTTCACGAGCTCGACCACGGTGCTCACATGCAGCTTGTCCATCAGGCGGGCCCGGTGATTCTCGACGGTGCGCACGCTGATCTGGAGTTCTTCGGCGATCCGCGGGCTGGATTTGCCATCGACCACCATTTCGGCGATCTGCCGTTCCTTGGGGGTGAGCAGTGCGAGGCGCGCTTCCCGGGTGATGCGGGCGAGGCGTGCCGAGTACAGCTCGCGGCTGTAGGCCAGCGCACTTTGAGTCTTCTGCAGCAGGACGCTGCCGTTCACCGGCTTCTGCAGGAAGTCGACGGCGCCCCGCTTGATGGCCTGCACGGCGGCATGCACCTCGGGGTAGGCCGAGACGAAGATGATGGGCAGGGCATCCCCCTTCTCGAGCAGCTGGCGCTGGACATCCAGGCCGCCCAGCTCGGGCATGCGCAGATCACAGATCAGGCATTCGTGGGGCCCCGGCCGGTAGGACTTGAGGAAGGCCAGCGCCGATCGATAGGTGCGGACATCCGCGCCGATTCCCTGGACGAACTCCTTCAGCATCCACAGGGAGATTTCGTCGTCGTCGATGATGTAGATGATCGGTGTGTCGAAGCTCATGGTGGAGTTCTCTGTTGCGTTGTGAGCCTTGGGCAACCCGTTCCGTCCTGTCCCTGCTTTTCGGCCCTGCAGGGCAGGCCTTTAGCCGCATGATGGGGCTAGAGCGCGCCGCCTGCATGGGAAAGTTGCACGGTCAGGCTGTCGGTGGCTCAGGTTGGTCGTGGTGGGAGGGGGATGTCCTCCTGTGCGGGGTCGGTGCCTGTCGCGCTCCGCAGGGCCTGGAGCAGCCTGGCGTAGCCCTCCTGGAAGTGCCTCACGAGTTCGTTCATGTCGGGCCCGGGCTGGGCCTGCTCCTCGATCGTGATGGCCAGGGTTTCGAGTTCCCGGGCACCCAGCGTGCCTAAAACAGCGCGCATGCCGTGGGCGATGTGGACCACCGTCTCGATGTCTCCGTCGGCCAGCGCCAGTCCGATCTCGACATCGATCGAGCCGCGCTCGGCAAGGACCTTGGCGATCAGGCGAAGGTAGATGTCCTCCCGTTCCATGGTGTTGGCGAGGCCCGCGTCGAGATCCAGGCCCGGAACGTCGCGGAGGGCCTGGAGGGGCGACGAGACCAGGTGTGGATCGGCCAGCTTCGCCGGAGCAGGCTCGGGGTGGCCTGCCGGCTGACCGGCAAGGTGACTCGCCAGCGTGGCGAAAAGGGTGTTGGGATCGATGGGTTTGGTGACATAGCCGTTCATTCCCGTAGCCAGGCAGTATTCCCGGGTGCCTTCCAGGGCGCTGGCGGTCAATGCGATGATCGGCAGGTCTGCCAGCGCGGGAAGCTGGCGAATTTCGGTAGTGGTCTGCAGTCCGTTCTTGCCGGGCATGTGGATGTCCATCAGCACGGCGTCGAAGCACTGGTGGCTCAGCAGTTCGATGGCCTGGTCACCGCTGGAGGCGAGACTGACAATGGCGCCGATGGCTTCGAGGAGGTCCTTGATGACCTCCTGGTTGATCGGATTATCTTCGACGACCAGCAGGTGCCGGCCCCGCAGTGTGCTGTAGGACTCTCCGGCATGGCTGGCTGCAAGGCCCTCTTGTGGGTGAGCCAGGCTGCGGAGTGTCTCGCGTACGGCCGAGATGGTCGCAGGTTTGCGCATGATGGCGTCGAAATCGGCTCCGTTCGCGCCATAGGTAGCATCCAGCCCGCCCGCGAAGAGCAGCACGCGGGGGACGTGCGCGCGCTGTGGGGCCCGTGCATCGAGGGCGGCGGCGGTTTCGGGGCCGGACATGCCCGGCATGCGCAGGTCCATGAATAGGGCATGGAATGGCTGCCCCCGGGCTTCTGCTGCGCTGACTGCGGCGATGGCTTCCGGGCCGCCGGCCGCTTCGGTGACCTCGGCGGCCAGGCTCCGCAGGATGCGGGCGAGGATCTGGCGGGCCTCTGGATGGTCGTCCACCACCAGGATGCGGCGTGGCGGCTCTTCCGCGACGAGGGTGGGTGGGGCGCTGATTCCCAGGTCGATCTCGAGGGAGAAGGTGCTGCCGAGGCCCTTGCGGCTCACCACGCCGACTTTTCCGCCCATCAGCTCGGCCAGGTTGCGGCTGATGACCAACCCCAGTCCGGTGCCTTCGAAGCGCTTCGAGAGCGGGTCTTCGAGTTGCTGGAAGGGGGCGAAGAGCCGGGCGATATCGCCCTCGGCGATACCGATGCCTTCGTCCTCGACCTCGAAAAGGGTTCGCAGCTGCGCTCCGTTGCGTTCGCCGGCCCTGACCCGCAGGCGGATCGTTCCCCGGTCGGTGAACTTGACGGCGTTGCTGGCGAAGTTGATCAGGATCTGGCCGATCCGCAGGGCGTCGCCGATCAGATGGCCGGGCATCGCCGGCTCGATATCGACAATCAGCTCCAGGCCCTTGGATTCCGCGGTATTGCCGACCATGCCGGTGACGTGGTCCATCAGGAGGTCGAGGGAGAAGTCGCTGTGCTCCACCTTGAGTTTGCCGGCCTCGATCTTGGACAGGTCCAGGATGTTGTTCACCAGCCCCAGCAGGTGACGGCTCGATGACTGGATGCGGCTCAGGTAGTGGCCGACCTTGGGCGTCGTTTCCAGGTGTTCGGCCAGGTGGGTCATGCCGATGATGGCGTTCAGCGGGGTGCGGATCTCGTGGCTCATGTTGGCCAGGAAGTCGGCCTTGGCGGTGGCGGCCTGTTCGGCTTGATCCCGTGCGGCGAGGAGTTCGCGGGTTCTTTCGTCGACCCGCTGCTCGAGCTGGCGGGTCAGCGCCTCGAGGTTCTTCTGGGTCTTGACCAGTTCCGTCACGTCGGTATCGACGGTGCCCACGGCGATGACCTGGCCCAGGGTGTCGTCCCAGATCGGGAAGTGGATCGAGGTGAACACCGCTTCTTCGCGGTTGCCATTGCGGCGGGTGCTGGTGGATGAGCAGGCACGGCCGCTGCGCAGGACTTCTTCCAGTTCGGTTTCGTGCCGGCGCGCCAGTTTGGGGGGAAAGACGTCCGCATCGAGTTTGCCGGTGAGGGTGCCCTCCTGGAGGTCGAACATGGCGTAGAAGAGCGGGTTGGCGATCATGTAGATCCCTTCCCGCGAGCGCATCGAGAGGCCTGCCGGGACGTTTTCGGCGAAGGCGGCGAAGCGCCGCTCGCTGTGGCTGATGGAGCGCCGGGAGCGCCACTCCACGATGGATAGTATGCCGATCAGGAGGGCGCTGCCGGCCAGCAGGGCAACAATGATCCGGCGCACGATCCGCGAGGAATGGAAGGCTTCGTCCATGTCCTGCTCGACGATCACACCCATGCGGTTTTCCGGCAGCCACTGGCCGGTTCCGATGACTTTGTGCCCGCGGTAGTCCGCGTAATCTTCTTCGACCCACACGCTCTTGCCGTGCTCCTCGGTATTGGTGAGGGCGCGCGTCGGCGGTTGGTCGATGCTTGCGGGGACGGTATGTTCAGACCTGCCCCGCTGGGTGGCGGGGATGCGGGCATACAGCCTGAACAGGCTCCACCCCGGCTGGGGGCTCGGGCCTCCCGCGAAGCTGCTCTCGAAGCGGCTGGGCGAGAGGATCAGGCCTTTCTCGCCAATGATGTAGGTTTCTCCCGTTTCGCCGTTGCGACTGGCCTCGAGGATGGGGTAGAGCTTTGAGTAGGGGTCGATGCGCAGGCACAGGAAGGCGCGTATCTCGCCGTGTTCGCGCAGGGGGGTGCAGGCCAGCTGGATGGCTGAGCCGCCGGAGAAGGGGGTGTCATTCTTGAGGAAGGATTGGGGGGCCGGAAAGGGGGCGCCCAGCTGGGTTCCTTCTTTGGCGCTGCGCAGGATGAGTTCCCGGGTGGTCTGGCGGGCCACGGGCCTGCCGACATAGTTCTTGCTGGATGAAGCGATGATGATGCCCTGATCGGCGGTGATCAGTGAAAATCCTTCGAATCCGCGGCTGCGGAAGGCGGGTGTGAGCCAGTCCTCCAGCGCACGCAGGCGGGCGGGGTCGCCAGGTGCCTTGAGTACCTGGCTGACATGTGCCTGCAATTGCGGATCGGCGGCGATATCGTTGGTTCTCTGGATGACGTCGCTGTTGATCAGACGGATGGTCCGGGTGAGGGTCTCGACCTTGGTTTTGAGATCGTCGTGCACCTTCCGGTGGTTTTCGGACTCGATGGTCTCGATGGCGAGCAGGCCGCCCAGCATGAGCACGGCGATGGCCACCACCGCCGGGATGAAGATGATCCGCGAGTCACGCGCAGCACTCGTCATGGCTTGTACCGTGTCATTGGCGCTCGTCAAATTGCTCCGGCACTCCATGCCGGACGCACGATCATGCCCAGTTTGGGTGTGGCCGTATAAAGATGACGGATTGCACGGGTCTTGGCAAGCCGCCCCGGGCGATGCCGGGCCGTTCAGGCGGCGTCGAGGGTTTTCAGGAAGTTAATGACCTTGCGATCCTCCTCGGTGAGGTGGTGGTAGAGGGGGATGCAGATCCGGTCGAGAAAGGCGTGCCAGGGGGACTCATGGGATTCCATGATCAGGAAGCACACGTCCGAGAAGGTCTCCACCAGTGAGCGGTGCGCCTGGCTGTGATGGGTTGCCTCCGGGTAGCCGATCTCCGCAAGCCAGGTGTCCTCGGCTTCGAAATGGACGATCGCGTGCTCGAAGAACTCACTCATCATTTCCGAGAGCGCGCTGCGGGTGGGGGGGGCCTCGGTGGTCAGCAGCGTGTCGATGAGCCGGAGCAGCCTCTGCCGGTTGTATCCCGTCAGCATGTTCAGGCAGGACTGACGCAGGGAGCGGCCAGGGGCGGAGGCACTTTGCAGCATTGCGGAGTGTCGGGGCATGGGAGTTTGCGCGGTGCGTTTCGACAGCCCCATCTTCGCGCGATGCCCGCGTCTGCTGAAGGTGGGGATTACCTCGAATCGATAGGTAAATCCACTCTGCTGGCTGCATTTGCACAGCCCTAGGATTCGCTCATGCCGAGTTTCCGGGCCTGGGTGACCACGCCACGGGCCGGCGTCGACTGCGCGTGTCGATTGACTGCCGCTTCGGCTGCCCTTCGATTCTCCCTGGCCGCACGCATCACGGAAATTGAATCCATGACTGAATCCATGAGCATTGGACGACGGATCCTTGTTCTCGTTGCCGTTTCGCTGTCTCTGCTGCTTGTCCTGCTTGCCACCTCACTGATCCTGACCTACCGGATGAACGCTCAGGTGACGGCATTGACCGGGAATGTCATCCCGAGCCTGGAGATCATCAATGGGGTTACGCTCAAGTTCGCCTCCATCCGGGCGACGACCCTCCGCTACATGCTGGCCCAGGATGATGCTGATCGTGCGGAGCAGGCGCGGAAACTGGTCTTCTTTCGCCAGGGGCTGGAGCGTGACCTGAGCCGCTACGAGTCGGAGTTCGCCGTGAGTCAGCGTGAGAAGGCGCTCCTGCAGCAGATTCGGCAGGCTGTTGAGGCATTCGATTCCCGCCAGTCCGACATCCTTGCCGTATCGGCTGCCTCGCAGGATGTTCATTCCGCCCTCGCCGACGCTCAGGCAGCCCTCGGGCAAGTGTCCAGCGCACTGCGCAGGCACCACGACCACAGCCTTCAGCTTGCCGCAAATGCCCTGGATGCGTCCCGTCTCAGCCTGCGCTTCGGCGTGGTTGCCATGCTTCTGGTGACCTTGGTTGCGGCGCTGGCTGTGCCGGTCTTCGGAACTCGAATCCGCCGTGCCCTCCAGGCGCTGGCGGAGGGTTTCAGGAAGAAGCTGTTCACGCTCGGTGAGCACGGGACACAGCTTGTCGCCGCGGCCGGCGATCTGTTGATCGTGTCCCGCAAGCTCTCCGAGATGGCTGATCGCCAGCGCATCCAGGCCGAACAGCTGGACGCCACGGTGGACGATATCGAGCTTGGCATTCCCGCGGTGCGGGACCTGCTGGCCGAGGCACAGGAGCAGTTTGCCCACGCGGCCCTGAGCCTGTCTCAAGTCAGGTCGGCCCTGGAGGAGCGGGGCCGGTATGTCGGGCAGGCACAGACCCAGGAGGCGGATGAGCTGCTCAGTGCGGCTGTCGCCCTGGTGGGCAAGCTGGAGGGGGATGTGCAGCGCAGCGGCGCCGCGGTGGCTGCGGTGGGGGGGGTCGTCGAGACGCAGTGTCGCAACATGACGCTCCTCGTCGAGCAGGTCGGCAAGGTGTTCCGCCTGGCGGTGGAGAATACCTCCGTCGCTGCCAGTGCGTCGGCGAGCGCGATGAACCTGTCCGTGACCGCCCGGGCCATGCACGATGAAGCCGGCCGCTGCGCCGCCTGATGCCATGAGGTACATCGTGCGCTTTCCCGAGTACTGCGTCAGGTTGGCGAAGCTGCGCTACCGCATCAGTCCGCTTGTTTCCGGCTATATCCTGGTCACCCTGATCGTGGCCGCCGCGCTGATCGAGGGCTATGTCTCCTACACCGGCTTCAGGGCTGAAACCAATCGGGAACTGACGATCTTTTCCGACATGGTGGCGAGGAACCTGCAACGGAGCGTGCAGGAAGCCGATGGGATCCTGCGTCAGGTGACCGTGGCTTTCGACAACGGACAGATGTTGGGTGACAGCGGCCGGGGGCTGCAGGCCGATGACTTCAAGGCGCTCCAGGAGAGTTCGTCGGAGGTGGCCGAGGTCTTCCTGATGGGGGCTGACAGCACGCTGATCACAAGGCGCAACAAGGGCATGGAGCAGAGCCTGGCGTCGACCGAATTCGATTTCTTCCGGGTGCACCGGGATACGCCCGACCTCGGGCTGTTCGTTTCCGATCCTTTTCTGGACTGGGTCTCGGGTGAGATGAGTTTTGTCGTGTCCCGGCGGCTCAACCATGCGGACGGCAGTTTTGCGGGTATTACCGGGGCGCGCTTCACGGCCTCGAAGATCGAAGCCCTGGTGGCGGGCTTGTTGTCCGGCAAGCCTTTTGCAGTGCTTCTCTGCAAGGCCAATGGCCGCGTGCTGGCCCGTTACCCTTTCAGTGAGCAGGCCCTGGGACTCGATGTCAGCACTGATCCGGGCCTGGTCCGCGCCCTGTTGAGAAAGCCCGTCCTGGGGGAGGATGGGCAGCCCCTGCCAGGTAACCCGGATGACGTGGTTGAAGTGGTCAGTCCGGTTGATCGGGCGCTTCGCCTGGCCAGCTTCTCCTGGATCGGCAGTCTTCCCATGCTGGTCGGCGTGTCCACCCGGGAGGGCGATCTGACCGAACGCTGGCTGGGGCGCCTGCAGTGGATCGGCATCACCAGCCTGTCGGCAATCGTGATCGTGCTCCTGCTGCTCCGTACGATCCAGCTCCAGTTGCAGAAGATCCAGCGTGAGAAGCGGCGCCTCGAGACGATCACCGATGCGGTCCGGGACCCCTGGCTGATCCTCGACGAGGATGGCACCATCATCCGGGCCAACCCGGCCGCCCGGCGTGAGCTGCGCCTGCCGGAAGCCAACGAGCACTGGCGCAATGCGCTCGACGCCGAGACATCGGTGCTGGACAGCCTGCCGACGCTCGATGGCGCACCGGAGAAGCAGCAGTGCCGACGCTATGATGGCAGCGCCTTCCCGGCTGAGGTCAGTGCGGCCCGCCTGCACTGGCAGGGGCGCGCGATGATCATGCTGCAGCTCCACAACGTGGAGGAGCGGGAGCGCTACCAGGCCTCGCTGATGCGCCAGGCCTATTGCGACGAGGTGACCGGTCTGCCCAACCGCGCCCTGCTGGCGGAGCGCATGGCCCGCGGGCTGGCGGCGGCCAAGCGCTATGGCTACTTCTGCGGGCTGCTGTTCATCGACCTGGACCACTTCAAGCGGGTCAACGACTCCCTGGGCCATGCTGGAGGCGATGCCCTGTTGCGCAGGGTGGCCGATCGCCTCAAGGAGATCGCCCGCCACTCGGATACGACGGCCCGCTTTGGTGGCGACGAGTTCGTGATCTTCCTGGACCGGATCTCCGGCCGCTCCGAGGCGGTCAAGTGTGCCCAGCGCGTTCTCGACGCCTTCGAGAAGCCGGTGCAGGTGGATGACCGTCAGCTGGTGGTATCGGCCACCCTGGGCGTGGCACTCTTCCCCGCCGACGGGGACACCCCGGAGCAGCTGCTCAAGAACGCCGATGCCGCCATGTACGAAGCGAAGGCCCGGGGACGCAAGCGTATCGGTTTCTATGGGCGCGAGACCGGGCTGCGCATCGAGCGTCACCTGGAGCTCGACATGGCCCTGCGCGGCGCCCTCGCCCGGCAGGAAATCTGGGTGGCCTACCAGCCCATTGTGGACGCACGAAGCGGCGAGGTCGTGAAGGCCGAGGCCCTGCTGCGGTGGAACCATCCGACCCTCGGGGTGGTGCGGCCGGACGAGTTCATCGCCATCGCCGAGGAGAACGGCAGCATCCTCGATCTGGGCGCGTGGGTGTTGCAGGAGGCCTGCAACCTGTCCCGCGAGTTCAAGGCCCGCAGCGGTCGCCCCCTCCGGGTGTCGGTCAATGTGTCCGCTGCCCAGTTCAAGGACTCCGACCTCCCCCGCATCGTCGACCGCGCGTTGCGGCAGGCCGGCATCACCGCCGAGGAGCTCGAGCTGGAGATGACCGAAAGTGTGCTGGTGTCCCACATCGAAGCCGTCAATACGCGGATAGACGGGGTCAAGCAGCTGGGCATCAGCCTGGCCCTGGATGATTTTGGAACCGGCTATTCGTCGCTCTCCTACCTGACCCGCTTTCCCTTCGACACCCTCAAGATCGATCGGGCCTTCGTCTCGCGCCTGCCCGACCATCCGCCCAGCCTGGAGCTGACCAAGGCGATCGTGGCCATGGCCAAGAGCCTCAACCTGAAGGTCGTCGCCGAAGGGGTGGAGAACGATCTGCAGGCCGTCACCCTGCGCAATATGGGGTGTGAGCACCTGCAGGGCTATCTGTTTGGTCGCCCGGTGGATCGTGTGACCTTCCTGGACAACTTCTCCGGCACATCCCGCTGAAGCTTTCCCCAGGACGTTTGCCGTTTCCGGATAACACGTCCCGCTTGGCGCTGGCTATGGTGTAACCATGGGTCCGTCGCTACGGACCAGGTGGGGGCGGACATGGACGACAGGGGAAACGACAGCAGCGTGTCCAAGGGCTTTCTGGATGCGGCGCGCCGCAAGTTCCTGCTGCAGGGGGCGGGCAGCGCTTGCGCTGCGGGCGCTGTCAGCCTGGGCCTGATGACCCATGTGAAGTCCGCGCGGGCCCTGCCCTCCCAAGCCCTGCGGCCGCCCGGCGCCCTGCCCGAGGCAGACTTCGACACCGCCTGCGTGCGCTGTGGTCTGTGTGTGCGGGCCTGCCCCTTCGCCACCCTCAACCTGGCACCGGCCGGTGGCGGCATCCCTGTCGGCACGCCCTACTTCGAAGCCCGCAGCGTGCCCTGCGAGATGTGCTCCGACATTCCCTGCAAGGCGGCCTGCCCTACCGGAGCCCTGGCCCCCGTGCTGGAGGATATCGCCCAGGCGCGGATGGGGGTGGCCGTGCTGGCCGATCCGGAGCGTTGCCTCAGCCTGCAGGGCATGCGTTGTGACGCCTGCTTCCAGGCCTGCCCCATCAAGGGCAAGGCGATCACCATGGAGCGCCTGACCCGCCCCGGCGGAATGACCGTCTTCATGCCCTCGGTGCACACCGCCTGCACCGGCTGCGGCAAATGCGAGCACGACTGCGTGCCCCAGGTGGCGGTGATCCGGGTGATGCCGGCGGCCCAGGTGCGTGGCGAACTGGAGCGCGGCCAACGGCGCAGCGAGCCCGCTCTGGGCATGCCCGTCGCCGACAGTCCGGCGGTCAGCGCCCCGCCCCGGCCCAAGACGCGATGAGCGCCCGTCCCTTCCTGGCGGATGCCCTGGCTCACAAGGGGCGCTGGCTCAGCTATCGCTGGCTGATCCTGAGGCGTCTGTCGCAGGGGCTGGTGCTGGCCGGCTTCCTGGCCGGACCCTGCTGCGGGGTGTGGATCCTCGAGGGTAATCTGGCCTCCAGCCTGCTGTTGGGCCAGGTGCCGTTGGCCGACCCTTTCACCTTTGTGCAGTCGCTGGCGGCCGGGCACGCCCCCGCGCTGAGGGCGATGCTCGGCGCGGGCCTGGTGACCGCGGTTTATCTGCTGGTGGGGGGGCGTGTCTTCTGCGCCTGGGCCTGCCCGATCAATCCGGTGACCGACCTGGCCGGCTGGCTGCGCCGGCGTCTGGGTATCAAGTCGGGCTTCACGCCGTCCCGCAACTTCCGCCTGGCCTTGCTGCCGGCCTGCCTGCTGACGGCGTGGCTGACCGGCAGCCTGGCCTGGGAATACGTCAATCCGGTGACCGGGCTGATGCGCGGGCTGGCCTTCGGGCTCGGCTGGACCGGCGGCCTGGTGGCGGCGATCTTCCTGTTCGACCTGTTCGTGGTGCAGCGCGGCTGGTGCGGCCATGTCTGCCCGATGGGGGCCTTCTATGGACTGCTCGGCAAGACCGCCCTGCTGCGGGTGAGTGCGCCGCGGCGCTCGGCCTGTACCGACTGCATGGACTGCTTCACCGCTTGTCCCGAGCCCCAGGTGATCCGCCCGGCGCTCAAGGGCAAGGGGACGCCGGTGATCCTGGATTCCAATTGCACCACCTGCGGCCGCTGCGTGGATGTCTGCGGAGAGAAGGTGTTTCGCCTCACCCATCGTTTCGACCGTAGTCTGGAGGAGGACGCCTCTCCTGCCCCGCCGCTGACCTGACCCATGCGTGTTGTGCATGGGTCGATGAGTTTTGCGCGCTTGCAGCCCTCCTCTCCCAGCCTGGATACTGGCGCGACGACCGCGGCTGCAGACCGCCGGCGCAATCCATAAGACGATATGAGGAGACAGCCATGAGCGAGGCCCGCCAGCGCCTGAAAGTCCTGTTTGCGGGGGTCCTCGGACTCTTGCTGTTCCTGGGGGTGGCGCGCTTTGCCTACACCCCCCTCCTGCCCTTGATGCGCAGCCAGGCAGGCCTCGGCATCGAGGCGGGCGGCTGGCTGGCGGCGGCCAATTACGCTGGCTACCTGATCGGCGTGGTGGGCGTGGGGCGCATCGCCAGCCTGGCCGTCAAGGATCGCCTGTACCGCGCGGCCATGGTGGTGGCGGTGCTCAGCACGGTGATGATGGGGCTGTCCACGCATGAATGGATCTGGGCCCTGTCGCGCTTCATCGCCGGCCTCAGCACCGCGGCCGGCATGGTGCTGGGGGCCGGGCTGGTGATCAACTGGCTGATGCGGCACCGCCACCGCAGTGAGCTGGGTATTCATTTCTCGGGCATCGGCCTGGGCATCGCTCTGTGTGCCCTGGTGGTGATCTTCATCGGCAAGCGCTTCGACTGGCGCGAGCAGTGGTTCCTGTTCAGTCTGATCGGCGCTTTGCTTGCGGTTCCGGCCTGGCGCTGGCTGCCCCGCCCCGACCTGGCGCCCCTGCCGGCCTCGGCGACCCACATGCATGACTCACCCCCCGGCGACCTGTTCCGCCGGGTGCTGATGGCCGCCTATTTCTGCGCCGGGGTGGGCTATGTGGTCACCGCCACCTTCATCGTGGCGATCGTCAATGCGCAGCCGGAGATGAAGGACCAGGGCACCTGGGTCTTCCTGGTGCTGGGTCTGGCCGCTGCGCCTGCCTGCATCCTGTGGGATCTGATCGCCCGCCGTACCGGCCAGGTGAATGCGCTGATCCTGGCCAGCCTGGCCCAGATCGTCGGCATCCTGCTGCCGGTGCTGGGTGACGGCCTGCTCCCGGCGATGGCCGGGGCGGCCCTGTTCGGTGGCACCTTTGCCGGCATGGTCAGTCTGGTGATGTCGATGGCCGGGCGCTACTACCCGACCCGTCCGGCCAAGATGATGAGCAAGATGACGGCGGCCTACGGGATTGCCCAGGTCCTCGCACCGGCCCTCACCGGCCGGCTGGCGGCCCAGGGCGGTGGCTATGCCAGCGGGCTTTACCTGGCCGCGGCGGTGATGGGGGTGGGCGTGGTGCTGTTGATCGCCCTCGGCCTGATTCCTGACCGGGGGCGCGAGACGGCGGTGGGTGGCGCCGGCTGAGCCCAGGATCGCCTTGATTTTTGGGGGCGGGCAGATAGAGTCCAGACAGCGAAACTCTTCCCCGGGTGGCTGTCATGAGGCGATTACTGCTCAGCGTCTTCTGTCTATTGGCGGCCTGTGGTGTGCAGGCTGCGCCCGTGCTGGTCGACGGGGCGCGTGTGGACCAGCTGGCTGCTGCGCTCGAGCCCCGGGTGATTGCCTGGCGGCGCCAGATCCACCAGAACCCGGAGCTGGGTAATCGCGAGGTCCTCACTGCACAGTTGGTGGCCGGGCATCTGCGCAGCCTGGGGCTGGAGGTGCGTACGGGGGTGGCCCATACCGGGGTGGTGGGGGTACTGCGCGGCTGCCTGCCCGGGCCGGTGGTCGCCCTGCGCGCCGACATGGACGCCTTGCCGGTGACCGAGCAGAGCGGCCTGCCCTATGCGTCCCGGGTCCGGACGACCTGGATGGGTCAGGAGGTGGGGGTTGCCCACGTCTGCGGCCACGACGGCCACACCGCGATCCTGATGGGGGTGGCCGAGGTGCTGGCGGCCATGCGGGACAGCCTGCCCGGCACGGTCAAGTTCATCTTCCAGCCGGCCGAGGAAGGTCCACCTCCCGGCGAGGAGGGCGGCGCAGCGCTGATGATCCGGGAGGGGGTGCTGCGTGACCCGGTGCCTGCGGCGATCTTTGGCCTGCACCTCAACAGCCGCACGCCGCTGGGCAAGGCCGGCGTGCGCGCAGGGCCTTTCATGGCCAGTGGCGATACCATGAAGATCCTGGTCAAGGGGGCCCAGACCCATGCCGCCCTGCCCTGGCTGGGGGTGGATCCCATTGTCCTCGCGGCGCAGATCGTGATGGGGATCCAGACCATCCAGAGCCGCCAGGTGAACGTCCTGAACGAGCCCTCCGTCATCACCATCGCCACCATCAACGGCGGCAACCGGGCCAACATCATCCCTGATGCGGTGGAGATGAGCGGCATGATCCGGGCCCTCGACGAGGGCATGCGCATGGACATCCAGCGTCGGGTGGTGAGCACCTCGGAAGCGATTGCGCGCAGCGCCGGTGGCAGTGCAGAGGTTGTGATCGAGCCCAATTACGACGTCACCCGCAACGACGGGCAGCTGGCCGCGCTGGCTGCCCGTTCGTTGCGCCAGAGCCTGGGTGAAGCGAACGTTTTCGTGAATCCCAAAGTGACGGTTTCGGAGGATTTTTCGGCCTACCAGAAGCACATCCCCGGGTTGTTCTTCTTCCTGGGCGTGGTGCCAGAGGGGACTCCCCCGGAAACGGTCTTCCCCAATCATTCACCGCGTTTCTGGATGGATGAGCGGGTGCTCGGAATCGGGGTGCGGGCCCTGGCGCACCTGGCCCTCGATTATCTGCAGGATGGCCGTCTACCCTAGCCGGTCTGCTGCCTTGCGGGTCTCGCGGTGGGCTGCGGCGAAGGCCGCCGCATCGGGCATGAAGGCCAGGAAGTCGGACTCGAAGCCGGCGTAGTGGTGCTGTAATTCCTCGCCCGAACCGGCCAGGGGGTTGGGCTGGCGGAGGCGGAATTCCGCCATCCGGTCGAGGGCCAGGGCGATGGAGTCCAGGTCCCGGTAGCTGCTCAGCCAGTCGTGCTCGGCCATGCGCTCCAGCACCGGGGTGAAGGCTGCCGGCAGCTCGTCCAGGCGGGCCCGGATCAGGGCGTAGGTCTCGGCGCTGAAGGCTTCCAGCGTCTGTGTGCCGAAGCGGTCCCAGTGTCGGGCCAGGAAGTGGTCGTAGAACATGTCCACCATGATCCCGCCAACCCGCCGGCGGGCTTCGCTCACCCGGCTCCGGCTGCGCAGGAAGGCCGGGTGGCCGTCGGCAAAGCTGTCGATGCGCCGGTGCAGCATCACGCCCGCAGCCAGCGCCGGGTCCAGCCCGGGGGGCGGTGGCACGATGATGCCTTTCACGAAATCGCCCACCACGCCACCGATGCGGTCGGTGGCCAGTGGGCCGGCGAGCCAGGCATGGGCCAGGAAGTTCATGGCGCGGGCGGGGTGTCCAGCCAGCGGGTGATGGCCAGATACAGGGTCTCGGGGTCGACGGGCTTGGCGATGAAGTCGTTCATGCCGGCGTCCAGGCAGCGCTGCCGATCGTCCGCGAAAGCATTGGCGGTCATGGCCAGGATCGGAATGCAGCTGCCGGTGCTCAGTCCGCGGATCTCCCGGGTCGCGGTGAGGCCGTCCATGCGGGGCATCTGCATGTCCATCAGGATCAGGGCGTAGTTGGGCCTCAACCGCACGGACTCGACGGCGGCCTTGCCGTCTTCGGCGAGATCCACCACCAGCCCGGCGTCCTCCAGCAGTTCGATGGCGACTTCCTGGTTGATGGGGTCGTCCTCCACCACGAGGATCCGGGCACCCGCATGCCTTTGTCGGAGAATCCCCACGGTGTCGTCGGTGTGGGGCTGCCGGGGGGCGGCGTGGTCGGGCCCGGCCTTGCGCAGGCGGGCGGAGAACCAGAAGGTGCTGCCTACGCCGGGGGTGCTGTCCAGCCCGGCGCTGCCGCCCATCAGCTCGGCCAGACTGCGGGTGATGACCAGGCCGAGCCCGGTGCCCCCGAACAGCCTGTTGATGGAGTCGTCACCTTGCTGGAAGGGCATGAAGAGCTTGTCCCGGACGTCGGGAGGCACGCCGCTGCCCGTGTCCTGCACTTCAAAGCGCAGCAACACGCCATCCGTGCTCTCCTCCTGCTTGATGGTGCGGATCTCGATGGTGCCGGCGGCGGTGAACTTGACCGCGTTGTTGGCCAGGTTCAGCAGGGCCTGGGTGAGGCGGGTCGGGTCGCCGATGAGGGTGTCGGGCAACACGTCGCAGCTGACCTGCAGGGCGATGCCCTTGCCGCGCGCGGTCTCGGCCAGCATGGACTGGATGTGCGGGCCGATCAGCCGGACATCCATGGCGATGGCTTCGAGGGTCAGCTTGTCGGCCTCGATCTTCGACAGGTCGAGGATGTCGGTGATGATCTCCAGCAGATGCTGGGCGGACTGGTTGATCTTGTCGAGACGGGCGATCAGGTCCGGGTCGGTGGCCTGGCGCCGGATCACATAGGTGAGGCCGATGATCGCGTTCATGGGCGTGCGGATCTCGTGACTCATGTTGGCCAGGAAGGTCGATTTGGCCTTGCTGGCGGCCTCTGCGGCCTGTTTGGCCTGGCTCAGCTCGCTGGTGCGCTGCAGGATCAGTTCCTCGAGATGGTCCTTGTAGTGCTCCAGGTCGGTCTGGGCCTTGACCCGGTCGGTGATGTCGCGGGCCGAGCAGTAGAGCAGCTTTTCCCCCCGCAGGGTGATCCCGTGGGCCCGGATCTCCACGTCGAGGGTGGTGCCGTCCCGCCGCCGATGGCGGGTCTGGAAGCTGCTCTCGGTCTCCACGCTGCGGTGGATCATGTCCTTCAGGTCTGCATCCCCGTAGCGGCTGTCCCAGTCCCGGACGTTGAGGGCGGGCGGGGAGTGCGGATCGTAGCCGAGGGTGTGGTAGAAGGCATCGCTGGCTTCCAGCAGGTGGCCGGCGGTATCGATGATGTGGATGCCGTCGGTGGAGGTCTTGAGCAACTCCTTGTAGCGGAGTTCCTCGATCTGCTCCGTGTCGCGCACCTTGCGGTAGACGTTGATGACCACGGCGATGCCGGTGCCCAGCAGCAGGGCCAGGGCCACGCTGTAGATGATCGCGGTGCGCTGCCAGCCGTTCAGCACGTGTGCCTTGCTGATGCCCGATATCACATAGAGCGGGAGCCCTGCGACCTTCCGGTAGCTGAAGATGCGCTCTACACCGTCCACGCCGCCCGGGCCCAGGTAGCTGCCCTGCTCCGGGTTGCGGGCGATGGCCTGCCGCAGCGTTTCACCGCCGATCGGCTTGCCGACCAGGCTATCCAGGGCCGGTGCGCGGGCGATCAGGGTCAGGTCGGCATTGACCAGGGCCACGGCGTCACTGCCACCCAGGGCGACGCCCGAGAAGGCACTGCTGAGCCACTGGCTGGGAATCGAGCTCTGGACGATGCCGATGAAGCGGCCGTCCTGATCGGTGATGCCGCGGCTGAAGGTATAGGTCCACACGTTGGCCACCCGGGAGAACAGGGGCCCTTCACCGAACAGGCCGGTGGTCTTGCCCTCCTGGTGGACCCGGAAATAGGTCCGGTCGGCAACGCGGGCCGCTGAAGGTTGCCCGGTGGCATCGAACACATACTCGCCCCGCTCATTGATCAGGCGCAGGCTGAGCACGCCTGGCACGGCCTCGAGCAGCCGCTTCAGCGCGGGGGTGACGCTGTCGTGCGTCCGGTCACCCTGGAGGTAGGCGGTGTAGTGGAAGCGGGCTTCCTGTGTGATCAGGTCGATCCGCCCGACGGAGGCGAGCAGCTCCCTTTCGATCAGGCGGGCAACCGAGGCCGTCACCGCATGAGCCCCCTCGATCTCGCGCTGGCGGCTGCGTTGCAGCTCGATGGTCAGCAGCGCACCCAGCAGGATGACCACCGAGATGATGAGTGCCGCGGAGAGTGTGACCCTCGATTTCATGGTGGCTGAGGTGGCAGGGTGTTGGGCGATGAGCTCAGGCGCCTGCGTGGCCTGCTGTGCTCACTTCGCAACATTTTATGTCAGTGTTCAACTTTAATGAGTCCTCTGCGAGGCCTGGCGCATTTGGCACGGTGACGTGCCGAATCGGGATTGAAGTCTGAACCGGATCCGGGTGATCCTTGTCCCAGGTCTGCGTCGTCCCGCTTCTCCTCTTTAACGCTTCCCTCATACCTTGCCCATGACTCTCTCACTGCCCCTTGCCCCGACCCTGCCCCTGGCTCCGGGGGTCGATGTTCCCTTGCTCGGCCTCGGTACCTGGCCGATGAACGACGAGCAGGCTGCCGCCGCGGTGGCGGAGGCCCTGCGGCTTGGCTATCGCCATGTGGATACCGCCGAAAACTACGGCAACGAGCGCGGGGTGGGCGAAGGCCTGCGCCGCTCCGGCGTGGCCCGTGAGGAGGTCTTCATCACCACCAAGTTCAACCGCCAGTGGCACAGCGTGGACGGGGCCCGCCAGGCCTGCGAGGCCAGCCTGGCCCGGCTGGGGGTGGCGTACATCGACCTCCTGCTGGTGCATTGGCCCAACCCGGACCAGGACCGCTTCGTGGAGGCCTTCCAGGGGTTGGTGAAGCTGCGTGAGGCCGGCCTGGTTCGTGCCATCGGCACCTCCAACTTCAAGCCGGCCCACCTGCAGCGTCTCTTCGACCTGGGCTTGCTGCCCCAGCTCAACCAGATCCAGCTCGACCCCTATCACCGCCGCGACGATCTGCTGGCGATCCACCGCCAGAAGGGTATCGTCACCGGAGCCTGGCGTCCGCTGGGCTGCGGCAATGCCATGCTCGCCGATCCGGTCATCTCGGGGATCGCCCAGGCCCATGGCCGGACGTCCGCCCAGGTTGTGCTGCGCTGGATCGTCCAGCAGGGCATCGTCGCGACCCCCAAGTCGGCCAACCCGGAGCGCCTCGCCCAGAATCTGGACATCTTCGGCTTCAGCCTGAGCGAGGCTGAGATGGCGGCCCTCGATACCCTCGACCGGCCCGATCCGACGATGCTCGATGCGGATGCCTTCGGGCATTGACCTTCCCCCGGGAGGCCCCGCCATGCAGGGTGCATTTCCGTGTCCTGCGGCGGTGCCGTGACGGGTCCATTACGGCAAAGGAAACGAGTGAACCAGTCCATAGAAGTCGGGTGAGCATCGGTGCAGGATGGGGGCACAAAGACCAAGAAGCAGAACCGTTCAATCTGCTCCAGCGCCCGCTCCACACCCGGCCTGGATCATGTGCCGTGCCCGCATCATGGAACATTCCAACCCGCTCCGCGCCTGGTACCGCCATGGCCAATGGTTCGACACCCCCCAGGGGGTCATCGTCCTGCTTTCCCTGCCGGTCTGCTGGCTCACCGGCCTGGCCTCGGTCCTATGGACTGATGACCCACGGCCTCTCTTTCTTGATGACAGCCCGGCCCTGTACTTCATCGCGCCCGTCCTGGCCTTCCTGTATTTCCTGCGTGTAGGTGTCGTGGGCGGGCGGGGGTTCCGGTCGTCCTGGTGGAGTACGGCGGTGATCGCCGTGATCGTCGCCGTGCCTTTCGTATTGCCGTATTTGAGGTGAGGGAGAAAGATGCGGCCGTTCAGAGCCGCTGTAGTACGAAGAAAGGCTCCGTGAGGAGCCTTTCTTCATGGTGCAGCCTTCCGTGCCCGGACCTTGCCTTCAGTACCCCACGGTGAAGCGTGCCCGCGGATGCCGCGGCGTCTCGATCTCGTCGGCCAGGGCGATGGCGTAGTCCTCCATCGAGATGTGGCTCTGGCCATCGGCGTCCACCAGGAGCTGATCGCCGCCCAGGCGGAAGCGGCCGGTGCGCGGGCCGGGTTCGAAGATGGCAGGGGGGGAGATGAAGGTCCAGTCGAGTTCGGTTTCGGCACGCAGGCCTTGCAGGAAGGCGCGGCCGCCGCTGGATTCGGCCTTGTAGATGGCCGGGAATTCCGGCGTGTCGATCAGGGCCACACCCGGCGCCACTTCCAGGCTGCCGGCGCCGCCGACCACGACGACCCGCTTGACGCCTGCTTGCCTGGCTGCGGCGATGAGGGTGGGGGCGTCGATGCCGCCGACAAAGGGGGTGCTGCTGACCACCACGTCGTGACCCTGCAGCAGCTCGGCGAGCGCCTGGGCATCGGTGGCGTCGGCGGCCTTGAGGGTCAGGCCGGGCTGGGCAGTAGCCTTGGAGACGTTCCGGGCGATGCCGGTGAGGGTGTGGCGGCGCTGCAGCAGCTCGGTCGCGATGCGGGAACCGGCGCGGCCGGTGATGCCGAGGATGGCGATGTGCGTCATGAATCTCTCCTGGATGAGCGGGTGTTCGGGATGGGATGGCGACTATCGTACGTTTCTTGTATCGGTGGAAAAACCGCATAATCCGCAAGTGTTTGTTGCGTAGATCGATCGAATATGGACCGTATCCGGGCTGCCGAAGTGTTCGTGGAGATCGCCGAACGGGGCAGCATGGCCGCCGCGGCCGATGCCCTGGACATGTCGCGGGCGATGGTGACGCGCTACCTGGCGCAGATGGAGCAGTGGGCCGGCGCGCGCCTGCTGCACCGTACGACCCGCCGCCTGAGCCTGACGGCGGCCGGCGAGCAGGTGCTGGCACGTTGCCGGGGCATGCTGGCCTTCGCTGCCGAGATGCCGACCCTGCCCGCCAACGATGTCTCGGCGGTGCGGGGCCTGCTGCGGGTGGCTTGCGTCCAGTCCCTCGCCCAGGAGGTGCTGGCGCCGGCGATGACCGCCTTCCTGCGCCGCCATCCCCTGGCGGCCGTGGACCTGCGCATCGACTCCCGCGCGGTGAACCTGGTGGAGGAGCGCATCGATCTGGCCATCCGCATCACCAACGACCTGGACCCCAATCTGATCGCCCGGCGCCTGGGCGATTGCCCGTCGGTGGTGTGTGCGTCTCCGGCTTACCTGGCCGAGCGTGGCATCCCCGCGCGGCCCGAGGCCCTGGCTGACCACAACTGCCTGACCTACTCCTATTTCGGCCGCAGTTTGTGGGAGTTCTCCGACGGTGCCGGCGAACGTATCAGCGTGCCGGTGGGCGGCAACCTGAGCGCCAACGAGGCCCAGGTGCTGCTGGCGGCGGCCGAGCACGGCGCGGGCATCTCGATGCAGCCCTGGTATGCGGTGAGGGCTCCGATCGAAGCCGGCCGGCTGGTGGCCCTGTTGCCGGGCTTTGAAGCGAAGGCGCTGGGCATCCACGCCATCTTCCAGTCCCACCGCCAGATGCCACCGGTGCTCCGCGCGCTGCTGGACTTCCTGGTGGCCTGGTTCGCCCGGCTGGATCCGGAAGATGCGTAGGAAACGGGTAGGGGCGGCTTCAGCCGCCCGCAGAGACATTCCCCGCGAGCACAAGCACGACCACAACCAGAACCGGCTGTCCGCATAATGCCAGCCACC
Organism: uncultured Zoogloea sp.; assembly: GCA_937967645.1. GTDB lineage: Bacteria > Pseudomonadota > Gammaproteobacteria > Burkholderiales > Rhodocyclaceae > Zoogloea. The sequence continues at coordinate 6,508 of CALBTT010000114.1, read as the reverse complement.
ACCGTGTTGCCGACCCCCCGGATCGACCGCCCTACCCTTCATCCGTCGCCTAATTGGCCCAACCCCATGCGCCTCCCAGCCCTGCTCCTGTTCGCCCCGCTGCTCCTTGCCACGCCGGCCCTGCGGGCCGCCGATCTGCCCCAGACGCGCTTCTCCCACGGCGACTGGGAGCTGGCCTGTGACAACACCCGTACCTGCCGTGCCGCCGGCTACAGCGCAGACGGCGTCGAGCTCAGCGTCTCCGTGCTGCTCACCCGCCTGGCCGGGCTGGATCAGCCCGTCACCGGCCAGGTGAAGATCGGCCGCTATGGGGACAACCCGGTGGTGGACAAGCTGCCCAGGCGTTTCCAGCTGGCCCTGCAGATCAATGGCAAGGCCCACGGCACGGTGGCCTTCGACTCGGACAGCCTGCTCGGCAGTCTGGATGCGGCCCAGGTCAACGCTCTCCTCGCCGCCCTCACCCGCAAGAGCAGCCTCGAGTTCGTCCGCAACAAGCACACCTGGGCGCTCTCCGACAGCGGCGCAGCCGCCGTCCTGCTCAAGATGGACGAATTCCAGGGCCGCCTGGGTACGCCTGGTGCGATCATCCGGCGGGGCAAGCTGCCGGAGAGCGGTGTGCTGCCGAGCCTGCCCGGTCTCAGCGTCAAGGCAGGTGCCCTCGCGCCCGCCCGGGCGGGTGACAAGGATTGGCTCAAGCAGCAGGGCCCGGCTCTGCTCAAGGCTCTGCGGGCCACCCTCCGGAGTGACGAGACCGACTACTGCCCCGACCTCACGGAACCCGATCCGTCCGTCCAGGAGGAACCCACCGCCACCCGCCTCACCAATACCCGGTTGCTCGTGGCCACCCGCTGCTGGAGTGGCGCCTACAACGTCGGCTATGGTTACTGGACCGTCAACCAGGCCCCGCCCTACCAGCCCGAGCTGGTCACCACCAGCGGCTCGGAGTACCAGGCCGGCGTCCTCACCGCCACCCAGAAGGGCCGGGGCCTGGGTGACTGCTGGTCGTCGGACGAATGGCTGTGGGATGGCCGGCGCTTCGTGCTGACCCACTCGACCACGACAGGCATGTGCCGCTTGATCGAACCGGGCGGCGCCTGGGATCTGCCGACCCGGGTGGGGCTGGGCGGAGGTGAGTGAGCGACAGGGCGAACAGACGGGGGAGCCGGTGGAGCTCAACTATCCGTATGGCATTCCCTCCGGCAGGGCAATCAGTCTGCTTATGGGTGAATAGAAAACTTTGCACGCGCTCGTGGGGCGGGACGCCTAGAATTGCATCTGTCTCCTCCACCCTCCTCCTTTGGTGTGGATTAAGCCCGAGCCTTCACCGGCCCGGGCTTTTTTTTGGCCTTTTGAGGGCTGCATGGATACCCGGAATGGGGCTTGCCCATAAGGTAAATTTCGTGGATTTTTGTACGAAATACTCTTATAGTTCGGGCCGTTACGGAGGAGTTGCGGGGGTCAGCCAGTGACTAAAGATGACTACAAACACGGCGGCCCTTCGCGTTGAGCGGGCCTAGGAACTGCCCGGGCACAATCTGGGCAGTTCCTAGTATTTTTGCAGGGCTCGACTCGATGTCCGGTGGTAGTGGCAGGAGATGCAGGGCAGGTTTGCCCGGATGAGTAGAAAAAAATAGGCTCCGCTTGGAGCCTATTTTCATTTCTGGTGCTCAGAGACCTGAATCACACATCCAGATTCCGCGCATACAGCGCGTTCTCTTCAATGAACGCCCGGCGCGGTTCCACGTTGTCGCCCATCAGGGTGGTGAAGATCTCGTCAGCGGCGATGGCGTCGTCGATCTGTACGCGGAGCAGGCGGCGCACGGCCGGGTCCATGGTGGTTTCCCAGAGCTGCTCGGGGTTCATTTCGCCGAGACCCTTGTAGCGCTGCTTGCTGAGGCCGCGTTCCACGTCGGCGAGCATCCAGCGGATGGCATCGGCGAAGCTGGTGACGGCCTGCTGCTTTTCGCCGCGGCGCATGAGGGCGCCGGGCTGGATGAGGCCGGAGATGGACTCGGTGGCCTGGCGGATGATGCGCCAGTCGCCGGAGCGCAGGAAGTCGCCGTCGATCTGGGTGAGCTTGCGGTTGCCGTGGTGCATGCGGGCGATGTCGAGGACCCAGCTTTCGCCGCCTTCGTCGCGGCGGGCTTCGATGGTGACGCTGGTGCCGACGGCGGCCTGCAGGCGTTGGGCGGAGTCGCGGGCGGCGGCTTCGTCTTCGACGGAGAGGGGCAGGTCGTTGGCGAGCAGGGCGTGCAGGACGTCGGAGTCGATCCAGTCGGCGAGGCGGCGGATGACGCCTTCGGCGAGCAGGTAGGTGCGGGCCAGGCCGCCGAGGGCGTCGCCCTGGATGGCGTCGGCACCTTCACCGGGGATCAGGCTGGCGCCGTCGAGGCCGAGCTTGAGCAGGTGGGCGTTGAGCTCGTTGTCGTCCTTGATGTACATCTCGTTCTTGCCGTGCTTGATCTTGTAGAGCGGCGGCTGGGCGATGTAGATGTGGCCGCGCTCGACGAGTTCGCGCATCTGACGGTAGAAGAAGGTGAGCAGCAGGGTGCGGATGTGCGCGCCGTCCACGTCCGCGTCGGTCATGAGAATGATGCGGTGGTAGCGCAGCTTTTCGGGCTTGAAGTCTTCGGTGCCGATGCTGGTGCCCAGAGCGGTGATGAGGGTGGCGATCTGCTCGGAGCTGATGAGCTTGTCGAAGCGGGCGCGTTCGACGTTGAGCACCTTGCCGCGCAGGGGCAGGATGGCCTGGAACTTACGGTCGCGGCCCTGCTTGGCGGAGCCGCCGGCGGAGTCACCCTCGACGATGTAGATTTCGCACAGGGCGGGGTCTTTTTCCTGGCAGTCGGCGAGCTTGCCGGGCAGGCCGACGCCGTCGAGCACGCCCTTGCGGCGGGTCATCTCGCGGGCCTTGCGGGCGGCTTCACGGGCGCGGGAGGCTTCGACGATCTTGCCGCAGATGGTCTTGGCGTCGATCGGGCGCTCGAGCAGGAAGTCGGCGAGCTTTTGCGCGACGACTTCTTCAACGGCCGGGCGGGCTTCGCCGGAGACCAGCTTCATCTTGGTCTGGGAGGCGAACTTGGGGTCGGGCATCTTGACCGACAGCACGCAGGCAAGACCTTCGCGCATGTCGTCACCGGAGATGTCCACCTTGGCCTTCTTGGCGATCTCGTTCTCTTCGATGTACTTGTTGATGACGCGGGTCATCGCCGTGCGCAGGCCGGTGAGGTGGGTGCCGCCGTCGGCCTGGGGGATATTGTTGGTGAAACACAGCACCTGTTCGGCGTAGCTGTCGTTCCATTGCATGGCGACTTCGACGGTGATGGGCACGCCGTTCTGGATGGATTCGCCGCTGGCGTGGAAGACGGTGGGATGGAGCACCGACTTGGCACGGTTCACGTATTCGACGAAGCCGGCCACACCGCCGGCGAAGGCGAAGTCTTCTTCCTTGCCGGTGCGGCGGTCCACCAGGCGGATCTTGACGCCGTTGTTGAGGAAGGACAGTTCGCGCAGGCGCTTGGCGAGGATTTCGTAGTGGTACTCGACGGTGCCGAAGATCTCGTCGTCGGCCAGGTAGTGCACTTCGGTGCCGCGTCGGTTGGTGTCGCCGAGGATGCGCAGGGGGCTGGTCTCGATGCCGTCGACGACTTCGATCAGGCGGTCGATGGCGTGGCCGCGGTTGAATTCGATGCCGTACTTCTTGCCGTCGCGGCGCACGGTGAGGCGCAGCCACTTGGAGAGGGCGTTGACGCAGGAGACGCCGACCCCGTGCAGGCCGCCGGAGACCTTGTAGCTGTTCTGGTTGAACTTGCCGCCGGCGTGCAGCACGCACATGACGATCTCTGCGGCGGAGCGGCGGGGCTCGTGCTTGTCGTCCATCTTGACGCCGACCGGGATGCCGCGGCCGTTATCGGTGACGGAGATGGAGTTGTCGGCGTGGATGGTGATGACGATGTCGTCACAGTGGCCGGCCAGGGCTTCGTCGATGGCGTTGTCGACGACTTCGAAGACCATGTGGTGCAGGCCGGTGCCGTCGGAGGTGTCGCCGATGTACATGCCCGGCCGCTTGCGCACGGCCTCCAGCCCTTCAAGCTGCTGGATGCTGGATTCGTCGTAGTTGTCGGCGGAGGCGGGTTGTTGCGGCGTATCGGACATGGCGTTCTCGGTTCAGCGGGTACAGCGGGGACGCCCCCTGGCGGGGGCGCGCAGTCGGACGGTGAGGCGATGGATCAGATTCTCATCGGCATGACGACGTACTTGAAGTCGGCGTTGTCGGCCAGGCCGAAGAGTGCGCTGGCGTTGCCGTCGTTGAAGCGGATCTCGATCTCGTTGGCGGACAGGTTGGTGAGGACGTCGAGCAGATAGGTGACGTTGAAACCGATGTCCAGGCTGTCGCCGCTGTAGTCGACTTCGAGCTCTTCCTGGGCCTCTTCCTGCTCGGCGTTGGTGGATACCAGCTTGAGGCTGCCTTCCGAGAGCATCAGGCGGACGCCGCGGAATTTCTCGTTGGTGAGAATGGCGGCGCGCTGCAGCGACTGCAGCAGGGCCAGGCGGCTGGCCTTGACCAGCTTGGGGTGGCCCTGGGGGATGACGCGCTCGTAGTCGGGGAACTTGCCGTCGATCAGCTTGGAGATGAGCTCGATGCTGCCGAAGCGGAAGACGATCTGGTTGCCGACCAGGGTGACCTCGAGGGGCTCGTCGGAGTCGGCGAGCTGGCGCGCGAGTTCGACGACGGTCTTGCGCGGCAGGATGACGTCGGTGCGCGGGTAGTCGCCCACCAGCGGGGACGCGGCGTAGGCGAGGCGGTGGCCGTCGGTGGCCACCATGCGCAGGGCGTCGCCGGCGACGACCAGCAGCAGGCCGTTGAGGTAGTAGCGGATGTCCTGCTGGGCCATGGCGTACTGGACCAGGGCGAGCTGCTTCTTGAAGGCCTTCTGGGTGGTGCGGAAGTGGAGACCTTCGCCTTCCGGCGGTGCCAGGCGCGGGTAGTCGGCGACGGGCAGGGTCTGCAGCTGGAAGCGGCTCTTGCCGGCCTTCAGGGTGATGCGCTTGTCGTCGAGGGTGAGGCTGACGTCGGCGGTGTCGGGCAGGGCGCGCAGGATGTCCTGCAGCTTGCGGGCGCCGACGGTGATGGCGAAGTCTTCACTGGCCAGGTCGCCGGTGGTGCTGTTGCGGATCTGGATCTCGATGTCGGTGGCGAGCAGGGTCAGGGAATCGCCCTTCTTCTCGATCAGGACATTGGAGAGGATCGGCAGGGTGTGGCGTTTTTCGACGATGCCGGACACCGATTGCAGCGGGGCGAGGAGGGCGTCGCGGGGCGCAGTGAATAGCAGCATTGAGTCAGGTCTCCGTATCGTGTCTTAAAGGGGCAGGCCCGGTGCGGGGGGCTGCCCGGCGATTCTCGGTGCGAAAGGTTTCATCCGCGCAGCACCTGGGTGAGCACGTGCAGGTCGTGGTTGAGCTGGGTGTCCGACAGGCGCAGCTCGGCGATGGTTCGGCAGGCGTGCAGCACGGTGGTGTGGTCGCGTCCGCCGAAGGCCTCGCCGATGGCCGGGAGGCTCATGGGGGTGAGGTCCTTGGCGAGGAACATGGCAACCTGGCGCGGCCGGGCGATGACCCGGGTGCGCTTCTTGGAGTGCATGTCGGCGACCTTGATCTTGTAGTAGTCGGCCACCGTCTTTTGAATGAACTCGGCCGTGAGCTGCCGGTTGTGGGCGTTGAGGAGGTCCTTGAGGGCCTCCTTGGCCACCTCGAGGGTCACGTCCCGGCCGTGGAAGCGGGCGAAGGCGAGCACCTTCTTGAGGGCGCCCTCGAGCTCGCGCACGTTGGAGCGGAGGTTCTTGGCGATCAGGAAGGCCACGTCATCGTTGAGTTCGATGCGCTCGACCTCGGCCTTCTTCTTGAGGATGGCGACCCGCATCTCGAGCTCGGGCGGCTCGATCTGCACGGTGAGGCCCCAGTCGAAGCGGGAGATCAGGCGGTCTTCGAGGCCCTGTACGTCCTTGGGGTAGGTGTCGCTGGTGATGATGATCTGCTTCTTGGCCTCGGTGAGGGCGTTGAAGGCGTGGAAGAACTCTTCCTGGGTCCGGTTCTTGTTGTTGAAGAACTGGATGTCATCGATGATCAGCACGTCGAGCGAGCGGTAGTAGCGCTTGAAGACGTCGAAGGACTTCTGCTGGTAGGCGCGCACCACGTCGGCGTAGTAGTCCTCGGCGTGCACGTAGCGGATGATCTTGCGTGGGTCGCTCTTGAAGACGGTGTTGCCGAGGGCGTGGATCAGGTGGGTCTTGCCCAGGCCGACGCCGCCGTAGATGAACAGCGGGTTGTAGGACACGCCGGGGTTCTGGGCCACCTGGATGGCGGCGGCACGGGCCAGATCGTTGGCGCGGCCGGTGACCAGGGTGTCGAAGGTGAAGTCCGGGTTGAGGCGGGACTTGTCGTAATTGGCGGACTCCACCGACAAGATCGGAAGAGCACACGTCTGAACTCCAGTCACGAATCACCATCT
>CALBTT010000113.1 GCA_937967645.1 uncultured Zoogloea sp. | reverse complement strand
GCATACGAGATGGTGATTCGTGACTGGAGTGCAGACGGGTGCTCTTCCGATCTGGCCAGCCGGAGCTCGAAGGCGCCGTCGTCCGGCGCCGACGCGGCGGCGGCGGCGGCGGAGAAGTGTTCGAAGTGGATGCAGGCCGGATCCCAGCCCAGGTCGCTCGCCACCTGCACCACGTGGCGGATGAAGCCCTCCGGGCCGCACACATAGAGATGCCGGTCGGCGGCCGGGGCGCCCAGCACCTGGGCCGCGTCGAAGCGCGGCGCAGCGGGCGCATCGTCGAAATGGAAGCGGACCCGCCCGGCAAAGGCGGCCTGGCACAACGCTTCCCGATAAGCCGCCCGGCCGGGGGAACGGGCGCAGTAGTGCATCTCGAAGCCACCCCCCTGGCGGTGGAGTTCCTCCGCCATGGCCAGGATCGGGGTGATGCCGATGCCACCGGCCAGCAGCACCGAGCGCGCCGCCGGCACCAGCGGGAACAGGTTGCGTGGCGCACCGACCATAAGGCGGCTTCCCACCTGCACATCCCGGTGGGCACAGGCCGAGCCGCCCCGCCCCTCCGGATCACGCAGGATGGCGATCTCATAGGCCTGTCCGTCTGTCTGGGCCCGGCACAGGGAGTATTGGCGCAGCATGCCGTTGGGCAGCTGGACGTCGATGTGAGCGCCCGCCGTATAGGGGGGCAGGATCCGGCCGTCCTCCGGCACCAGGATCAGGCTGACGATATCCGTGGCCAGCGCGATCTTCTGGCGGACACGGACGGCAAACAGGGACGGGGAGCTGGACTGCACAGGGTGTCTCCTTGGGGTGGTTTCAGCTTCGGGCCGCTTCGGGCTCTCCTTTTCCCCATATCGCAACAGCTGTGCCAGCTCGATCGATAATTACAATCTATTGATTTATAAATAAAACTATTTTCCCTGCGCACACAGGGCGCCAAGAGGTTATTCTTTTGAAAGACAAAGAACCACTGAAAACAGCAAATTTCTTCTTTTCAGAAAATCCATTCAACACAACACCATGAGCGAACCCCGCACCCGGCGCCTGACCTCCATCCCCCGGGAGGTCGATGACAACGCGATCTCCAAGTACGTGCGCTTTGCGCCGGACAGCGGCCAGATCCTGCTGTTCGACCAGCGCATGCTGCTGATGCACGGCTTCACACTGGCGGCGCTGCGGCAGGAGCTGATCGAGCGGCTCGGCCTGGAGCGGACCCGCGAGCTGTTCACCCGCCTGGGCTACCAGCAGGGCATGGAGGACGCCCGCCGCCTGCACGCGTCGGAGAAGGGCGAGCTCGAGCGCATCCTGGCCTACGGTCCGCGCCTGCGCGAGATGGAAGGCTTCGTGCGCAACCAGGCGGTCGATCATGTCCAGTTCAACCTGGAGACCGGGGATTTCTGGAGCGACTACTACTGGGAGTCGTCCTGGGAGGCGGAGGTGCATCTCAAGCAGTACGGCATCAGCGGCTCGCCCGCCTGCTGGATGATGACCGGCTACGCCACCGGCTTCACCACGGCGCTGATGGGACGGCCGATCCTGTGGAGGGAGATCGAATGCGTGGCCATGGGCCACGCCCGCTGCCGGGTCATCGGCCAGCCCCTGGAGGAATGCGACGACGCAGAGGCCCATCTGCGCTTCCTGCAGGTGGAGGACTTCGTCAGCGCCCCCAGGCGGCGCGGGACGCCCCCTGCCCCGACCGCCGGCGACGCGGAGGTCAACCGCAGCCTGCCAGACCTGATCGGCGCCTCCAGCAGCTTCAACACGGTGGCCTACCTGATCAAGCGGGTCGCCCCCACCGACGCCACGGTGCTGCTCACCGGGGAAAGCGGCGTCGGCAAGGAGCGCTTCTCGAAAGCCCTGCACGCCATCGGCCCGCGCACCGACAAGCCCTTCGTGTCGATCAACTGCGCCGCCATCCCCCACGAGCTGGTCGAGGCGGAGCTGTTCGGGGTGGAGAAAGGCGCCTTCACCGGCGCCACCGTGGCGCGGCCCGGGCGCTTCGAGCGGGCCAGCGGCGGCACCCTGTTCCTGGACGAGATCAGCAGCCTGCCCCTGCACGCCCAGGGCAAGCTGCTGCGGGTCCTGCAGGAAGGGGAGCTCGAACGGGTCGGCGACACCCAGGTGCGCCAGGTGGATGTGCGCATCATCGCCGCCACCAACCGGGACCTGCGCAGCGAGGTCGAGGCCGGACGCTTCCGGGAGGACCTGTTCTTCCGGCTCAACGTGTTCCCGGTCAAGATCCCGCCCCTGCGGGAACGCCGCGAGGACATCCCGCTGCTGGTGGACGCCTTCGTCAAGCGCTACGCCGCGCGCTTCGCCAAGCACATCGCCGGCCTCACCCAGAATGCCAGCGAGAAGCTGTGGGCCTATGACTGGCCCGGCAACATCCGGGAGCTGGAGAACATCATCGAACGCGCGGTCATCCTCGCCGAAGACCACGGCAGCATCGATGTCGAGCATCTCTTCTCGGGCGGCGAGCAGGTCCCCGACACGTCATCCCCGCCACCACCACCGGCGGCCCGCGCCAGGGAACCGGACGCGCCACTGGCGGACACGCCATCCCGGCTGATCGACAGCATCCTGGATGCCGGACTTTCACTGGCAGAGGTCGAAACCCTGCTCATCGACGGCGCCTTGCGGCGCACCGCGGGCAACCTGTCCGCCGCCGCCCGCCTGCTCAAGCTGCGCCGGGGGCAGCTTCAGTACCGCAGCGACAAGCGCTACGGCAGGGGCATACCAAGCTCCGGGACATGAAAAAGCCCGCCTTGCGGCGGGCTTGGTCGGACGGACTGCGCTCAGACGATGCTCAGACCTTGGCGAAGCTGATCCGGCCGTTGTCGAAGTCGACCCGGATCGTGTCCTTGGCGCCGAACTGGCCTTCGAGGATGCGCTTGGCGAGGGGGTTCTCCAGATGCTCCTGGATCGCCCGCTTGAGCGGCCGGGCACCGAACACCGGGTCGAAGCCGGCCTTGGCCAGGTCCGCCAGGGCCGCGTCGGTGACCTCCAGCTGCATCTCCAGGCGGCCCAGGCGCTTTTCCAGGTAGCCCAGCTGGATGCGGGCGATGGATGCGATGTTCTTCTCGTCGAGAGCGTGGAAGACCACCACCTCGTCGATCCGGTTGATGAATTCCGGCCGGAAGTAGGTCTTCACCTCGCCCATCACCGCCAGCTTGATGATCTGGTAATCATCGCCGGACATCTGCTGGATCATCTGGCTGCCCAGGTTGCTGGTCATCACGATCACGGTGTTCTTGAAGTCCACCGTACGGCCCTGGCCATCGGTCATGCGGCCATCGTCGAGCACCTGCAGGAGCACGTTGAAGACGTCCGGGTGAGCCTTCTCGACTTCGTCGAAGAGGATCACGCTGTAGGGCTTGCGCCGCACCTGCTCGGTCAGGTAACCGCCCTCCTCGTAGCCCACATAGCCCGGGGGCGCACCGATCAGGCGGGCCACCGAGTGCTTCTCCATGAACTCGCTCATGTCGATGCGGATCAGGTGCTCCTCGGAGTCGAACAGGAACTCGGCCAGGGTCTTGCACAGCTCGGTCTTGCCGACACCCGTGGGGCCCAGGAACAGGAAAGAGCCGTAGGGCTTGTTCTCGTCCGACAGGCCGGCGCGGGAGCGGCGGATCGCGTCGGAGACCAGGCGCACCGCCTCGTCCTGCCCAACCATCCGCTTGTGCATGCGCTCCTCCATCTTGAGCAGCTTCTCGCGCTCGCCCTGCATCATCTTGGACACGGGGATGCCGGTGGCGCGGGACACCACCTCGGCGATCTCCTCGGCACCCACCTCGGTGCGCAGCAGCTTGTTGACCGGCTTGGCGTCGCCACTGGCCTCGGCCTTCTTGAGCTGGGCCTCCAGCTGGGGCAGCTGACCATACTGCAGCTCGGCCACCTTCTCGAGCTTGCCTTCGCGCTGGAGCTTGGCGATGTCGGCGCGGATCCGGTCGATCTCTTCCTTGATGTGGGCCGAGCCCTGCACCGCCGCCTTCTCGGACTTCCAGACCTCTTCCAGGTCGGAGTATTCCTTCTTGATGCGGGCGATCTCTTCCTCGATCAGGCCGAGACGCTTCTGGGAGGCCTCATCCTTCTCCTTCTTGACCGCCAGCTGCTCGATCTCCAGCTGGATCTTGCGCCGCTCGAGCTTGTCCATCACCTCCGGCTTGGAGTCGATCTCCATCTTGATGCGGGCGGCGGCCTCATCGATCAGGTCGATGGCCTTGTCCGGCAGGAAGCGGTCGGTGATGTAGCGATGGGACAGCTCGGCCGCGGCGACGATGGCCGGGTCGGTGATCTCCACACCGTGATGCAGTTCGTACTTCTCCTTGAGGCCGCGCAGGATGGCGATGGTCGACTCGACCGTCGGCTCGTCCACCAGCACCTTCTGGAAACGGCGCTCCAGGGCGGCGTCCTTCTCGATGTACTTGCGGTATTCGTCCAGGGTGGTCGCGCCGATGCAGTGCAGTTCGCCGCGGGCCAGCGCCGGCTTGAGCATGTTGCCGGCGTCGATGGCACCCTCGGCCTTGCCGGCACCGACCATGGTGTGGATCTCGTCGATGAACAGGATGATCCGCCCCTCGTCCTTGGCGATGTCGTTGAGTACCGCCTTCAGGCGCTCCTCGAACTCGCCCCGGTACTTGGCACCGGCCAGCAGGCCGGCCATGTCGAGCACCAGCACGCGCTTGCCCTTGAGGGTCTCGGGCACTTCTTCGTTGATGATGCGTTGGGCCAGGCCTTCGACGATGGCGGTCTTGCCCACGCCGGGCTCGCCGATCAGCACCGGGTTGTTCTTGGTGCGGCGCTGCAGGATCTGGATGGCGCGGCGAATCTCGTCGTCGCGGCCGATCACCGGGTCGAGCTTGCCCTGGCGGGCCCGCTCCGTGAGGTCGACGCAGAACTTCTTGAGCGCCTCACGCTGGCTCTCGGCGTCGGCACTGCCCACGTTCTGACCGCCGCGCACGGCGTCGATGGCCTGCTCCAGGGCTTTTTTGGTCAGGCCGTTGTCCTTGAGCAGGCGGCCAGTCTCGCCCTTGTCGTCGGCCAGGGCGAGCAGGAACATCTCGCTGGCAATGAACTCGTCGCCGCGCTGCTGGGCCGCCTTGTCGGTGAGGTTGAGCAGATTGCCCAGGTCGCGCCCGACGGACACGTCGCCGCCATGGCCCTGCACCTTGGGCAGGCGCTCGAGGGCCTTGGTCAGGGCGACCTTGAGGCCACCCACATTGACGCCGGCACGCTGCAGCAGCGAAGCGGTGCTGCCATCGTCCTGGCCGAGCAGGGCCAGCAGCAGGTGCTGGGGCTCGATGAACTGCTGATCGTTGCCAACGGCGAGGCTCTGGGCCTCGGCGAGGGCTTGCTGGAACTTCGTGGTGAACTTGTCGTAGCGCATAAGGCCTCCGGATTCTGGTCTGAGGCTTAGATGGGGGACGAAACCAGGACTTCAAGACGCATGCGCCGCATACGCAAATGGCACGGCCGCAAGTATGATTCAGGACCTTCACAACAATAGCCGGGATTCCACGGAGGTCCGCCAGGCATGGACCTTTCCGCGCGCCCCTGATGGCGTCGGCATCCCGAGGAGACAGTCCATGCCCCTTCACCGCCTGCACCGCCTCGGCCTCGCTGCCGTGGCCGCAACCCTGCTGTCCGGCGCCGTCATGGCCGCCGGCGAACTGACCCTCGCCCACGTGGCGCCCCTGACCGGCCCCGTCTCCAAGGAGGCCGTGGAATACAACCTCGGCATCCGCGTGGGCCTGAAGGCCGCCAACGCCGCCGGCGGCATCCATGGCCGGCAGCTGGCCTTGCGGGACCTGGACGATGAATACAAGCCGGAGACGGCCCTGGCCCGCTTCAACGAGGCCGCCGCCTCCGACGCGATCGCGGCGCTGATGCCGGTGGGCTCGCTGACCTTCAGCCGGATCCTCAAGGAGCGCCTGCCGGAAACCCGGATGTTCCCGGTGATCGGCGTCGTGCCCGGGGCCCAGCCCCTGCGCGAGCCGCTCAACCCCTATGTGTTCCATGTCCGCGCCAGCGACCAGGAGCAATACCGCAAGCTGGCCGAGCACGCCACCAGCACCGGCCTCAAGCGCATCGCCGTGGCCTATGCCGACGTCCCCTTCGGCCATGCCGGACTGGCAACCCTCGAGTCCCTCTTCAAGGACAAGACCGCCCAGGTCGTCGCCAAGGCGGCCCTGCCCGTCGGCAGCAAGGCCGAACAGCTGACCGGCGCGGCGCAGAGCCTGGGTGCGGCACAACCCGACATCGTCTACCTGGTCAGCCCTTCCCAGCTGGCGGGCGAGTTCGTCAAGGCCTACCGCAGCAAGGGCATCACCGCCCCGCTGGCCACCCCGTCCTATGGCAACGCCGAGAGCCTGTGCCAGATTGCCGGGGAGGATGCGACCCGCGGCATCGTGATCGCCCAGGTGATGCCCAACCTCAACAACGCGGCCATTCCGCTGGTTCGGCGCTTCCAGGACGATTTCCGCAAATATGCCGACGCCGGCGTGCAGCCGACCATCTTCCACCTGGAGGCCTACGCCACCACCCGGGTGGTACTGGAGGGCCTGCGCCTGGCGGGCCCGGCACCGACCCGCAGCAAGCTGGCCCAGGCCCTGGAAGGCATGAAGAAGTTCGACCTGGGGGGCTTTCCGGTGGAGTACTCGGCAGCCCGCCACGCCGGCTCCCACTACGTGGACATCAGCATCGTCGGGCGCGGCTGCCGGCTGATGTTCTGAGGCGCCAGATACACCCGCTGCAGGCCGCTGCAGGCCGCCGCTGCAGGCACTAGGCGGCCCTGGACGTGCTCTTGCAAACCAACAGGGAGCCGGTTTTGACAGGGCGCCAGCTCAGGCCTATGCTAAGGCATAGGCCCCACATTCAAGGACTCCCATCATGAGCGGAATACGTCATGCGTCACTCTTTCGGAATGGGCGTAATCAAGCCATCCGGATTCCTCGCGAATTCGAACTGGCAGGCACCCAGGCCATCGTCCGCAAGGAAGGAAACTGCCTGATCATCGAACCGCTGCCTTCCGGCAACGGTCTGCTCGATCTGCTGGCAAGCTGGGAAGCGCTGGATGAGGACATCCCCGAGCTCCCGGACCCGCCGCCGGCCCCGGAGGACATTCTCTGATGCCTGCCAGCCATCTGCTCGACACCAACATCCTGTCGCACCTGATCAAAGACCCACAGGGTCCAGCCACGGCACATCTGGCAGCGCTGGCTGCCGATGCGGCCTGCACAAGCGTCATCGTTGCCTGCGAACTCCGTTACGGCGCGGCCAAGCGCGCGTCCCCCGCCCTGACACAACGCGTGGAAGCCTTGCTCAAGCACCTGCCCGTCCTGCCTCTCGATGGTGAGGCCGACCGGCATTACGGTGATATCCGCGCCACACTGGAAGCCCAAGGCCAGATCATCGGCGGTAACGATCTGCTGATCGCGGCCCATTGCCGCGCCCTCGACCTCACCTTGGTTACCAACAACCTGCGCGAATTCCAGCGTGTTCCCGGCCTGCGTCTGGAAAACTGGCTTTCAAGCTGAAAGCACGTGGGTCGCGAACCTCACTCACTCGCGCCCACCGGCAGTCCTAGCCCACCCGGATCCGCTTTCCATACCCGGTCATCTCCAGGTAGCCGCGCCCCACTTCGCGCCCCCCCTCCAGCGCCCGCACCGCGCCCTCCCAGTAGATCGAGCCGGTGGAGCGCCGGCTGTCCAGTTCCTGATCGTCGATAAGCGGCTGCAACTCCAGGCTGCGCGCCCCCACCTGCACCCGCCAGGCCACCGGCCAGTCGATGCCCGATCTCGGCGAGTGCCACTGGCGCAGGGGCGTGAAACTCACCGCCTCGCGCGGCTGCACCTGACCGGACTGGCCGGCGGGCCTCAGGGTCGCCGCTGACCACAAGGCCTGCCCCGCCGCGTCGCGCAGGCGGAAGGCCATCAGCCCGCTGCCGTCATCCAGGTTGAGGCCGATCCAGTCCCAGCCCTGGGCGCCCTCGGGCAGCAGCTCGCTGGACCACTCGTGGTCCAGCCAGGCCTTGCCGCTGACCGGCCGGGCGACGCCATCCAGGCTGAGCTGGCCACTCACCCGCAGCTGCGGGCGGCTGTAGTAGTAGCTGGCATGGCGCGGATCGGCCGCCTTGCGGCTGAAGCCGCCCTGCCCCTGCAACAGGGGTGGGCCGTCCGGCACCAGTTCGAGCCGGTAGGCAAAATCGCGGGCTGTCACCTCGGCCTGGTAGCGGTCGCCCGCCAGTTCGAAACGCCAGTCCCCCACCCACACCCGGGTCGTACGGGTATCGAAACCGGCCGGCCCCAGCCCGACGCGGGCCGAGCGCTCGTCGTGGCGCAGGCGGCCCAGGCCGGGGTCGGCGATGGCTGCGTGGGCCAGGACCAGCTGACGCGGGGCGAAGGCGCTGGGATTGCCCTCGCCCAGGCCGGTGCGCACCCGGAAGAAGGTGACCTGGAAGCCCAGCGGCTTGCCGTCCGGCTGGGTCAGCCAGCCCGTCGCGTACCACCACTCGGTGCGGAACGCCGGATGGGCCCCGTGGTCGGCGGGAAACACCAGCGGCCGGCCGGGCAGGACGGGGTCGAATCCCGCCCCGAGGGCCGGGCCTGCAGCCATGGCCGGCAGGGTCATGAGGAATCGTCGTCGCTGCATCACCAGTCCTCCCGCACGGCCAGCACGGCGCTCCGCGCCATGGCCTGACGGCCCGCCACCACGGCGGCCAGGGCCGCCAGGGCCACCAGGCCGCCGCCGAACAGCAGCAGCGACAGCCACGGCACATGCAGGTCCATGCTCCAGTGGAAACTCTGCCGATTCACCACCTCGATCAGCACCAGGCCGATCGCCCCGCCGGCGAGCAGGCCACCGACCACGCCGACCCCGGCGGTCAGGGCGCCTTCCCGCGCCAGCATCGCGCCGATCTGGCGGCGGCTCAGGCCCAGGTGGCGGAGCATCCCGAACTCCCGCCGGCGGGCCGCCGCCAGCGCGGCGAAGCTGGCCGCCACGCCGGCCAGCCCGATCGCCACAGCCACCGCCTCGAGCAGGTAGGTCACCGCGAAGGTACGGTCGAAGATGCGCAGGCTGAGGGCGCGGATCTCGCCCGGCCGGGCGATCTCCAGCGCCCCGGGCCCGGCCAGCCCGGCCAGCGCCTCGGCCACCCCATCGACGGACGCGCCGGAGGCCAGATGGATCGCCGCATCATTGGCCTGGCGGTCGCCGGTCAGTTGCCGATAGAGCGCCAGGTCCAGCATCACCGCACCGGTCTGGCGGGCGTAATCCCGCCACACCCCGGCCACCTGCAGGGGCACCGGCCGCCCGTCCAGGGGCAGCTCGATCCGCTGGCCGGGTGACCAGCCGTACAGATCCTGCAAGGCCTCCGAGATCCATACCGGAGGCAGGTCTCCCGCCGTTAGGCGGCGCCCCACCAGCGGGAGGGTGCTGCCGTCGACCGCCACCGGCCGGGCGATCAGCGCCACCGGCGGCAGCCCCCCGGTCAGGCGCAGGCTGTCATGGCGGATGAAATCCACCCTGGCAACACCTGGCACCGCGGCCAGGCGGGCCTGCAGGGCTTCGTCCAGATGGGCACTGCCGCTGGCCTTGCCGGCCCGCACGTACAGGTCGGCCGGCAGGACCTGGGCCAGCCATTGGTCCACCGAATCCCGGAAGGACGCCACCATGATGGCCATGGCCGCCGCCAGCGCCACGCTGGTCAGAACCCCGGCCGCCGCCGTCACCGCATGTCCGGGTGCCGCCGCCAGACGGGCAGCAGCCAGACGCGCGGGTACCGGCCCGTCCCCCGGCAGCAGACGGACCAGGCCCGCGGCGAGTGCCGGCAGCAGCAGCACCGCACCGGTCAGGATGCACGCCACCGCCAGATAACCCCCCAGAGGCAGCCCGGCCACCGGCGGAATCAGGCAGGCGGGCAGGCCAGCCAGCAGCACGGCGCCGCCGAGGCGCGGATGGCCGCGTCCATCGCCGAGGGCCGCCTCGTCACCGGCCTTGAGGGCACGGGCCGGCAACACCGTGGCGGCCTCCCGGGCCGGCAGCCAGGCTCCGGCCAGCCCGGCCAGCACGCCCAACAGCACGTAGATCAGGCTGGTCTCCGGCTGGAACTGCAGCCGGGGGCTCAGGCCGGAGAAGTAGCCGGCCCCCAGGTCGCCCCCCAGAAGGGACAGCGCCCCCCAGGCCAGGGCATGACCAAGGGCGACCCCGAGCACGCCACCGGCCAGCCCCACCGCGATCCCCTCGGCCAGCAACCAGCGGAACAAGGTGGCCCGGGCCAGCCCCAGGGCGCGCAGGAAGGCGAACTCGGTACGCCGCCGCACCACCGACAGGGCCTGCGCCGAGAACACCAGAAAACCGCCGGTCAGCAAGGCAATGGCCGCCAGCAGGGTGAGATTGACCCGATAGGCGCGGGACAGCCGCGCCGCCTCGTCCTCTGCCGCCTCCGGCACCTGCACCAGCACACCGGCGGGCAGCCCGGGTTGCAGCGACGCCCTCACCGCCTCGGCGGTGAAGCCTTCACGCAGGCGCAGGTCCACCCGGGTCAGCCGCCCGACCCGGCCGAAATGCCACTGGGCCCCGGCGATGTCCATCACCGCCAGACGCCGTCCGGCCTCCAGGCCCGGCAGATCGCCGGCCACGCGCAGGGCCAGGGGCGCGCTGCCGGCCAATACCTGGAGGCGGTCGCCCGGGCGCAAGCCCAGCGTCTGGCCGGCCCCGTCGGCGAGGAACACCGCATCGTCGGCCAGCGCGGCGAAGCGATCCTCGCCGTCGGTGGCGCGGGGCAGCAGGCGCGGACTGACCTGCGCCAGGCTGAAGAGATCCACGCCCAGCACGGTAAGGCTGTCCTCCCGGCCCGCCAGGCGCGCCTCGATCTCCAGCACCGGGCTGGCCGCAGCGACCTCGGGCCGCGCGGCCAGGCGGGTGTACACGGCCTCGTCGAAGCCGCCCCGTGGGCCCACTACCTGCAGATCGGCCTCGCCCGACAAGGTGCGCAGGCCGCGGCCGAACTCGCCCAGCGCCGACTCGTGCACTACCTGCACGGCCATGCCGAGGGCCACCCCGAGCACGATGGCAGCCAGCGAGAACAGGGTCGCCATGCGCCGGCGGGCCAGGGAGCCCAGGAACACCGGGGCCAGGGCCAGGCGGCGGGCAGGATGTCCGGGCGGCCGAGAGTGTCCGCTCATGCCTCGAGGCCCCGCGCGGTGAGCCGCAGCACCCGGTCGGCGGTAGCCGCCGCCTCCAGCGAGTGGGTCACCAGGATGCCGATGGCACCGGCCTCGCGGATGCGCCCGGCCAGCAGCTCGAGCACCCGCCGGGCATTGGCCGGATCGAGGTTGCCGGTGGGCTCGTCGGCCAGCACCAGGCGGGGCTGGTGCACCAAGATCGGAAGAGCACACGTCTGAACTCCAGTCACGAATCACCCACTCGTA
>CALBTT010000112.1 GCA_937967645.1 uncultured Zoogloea sp. | reverse complement strand
GTGGCCCCGGCCCGTGCAGCGGCGCCCGCGGTCGCCGGCAAGGCGGGGCGCAAGGCGCCTGCGCCTGCCCCCCAGGATCCCGAGTTGCATCCAGGGGCCACCCGCATCACGGGTGACCGCGTCTTCGGCCGCCAGGACACGGACGTGGCCGCCGAAGGTTCGGCCGTACTGGTCCGCGATGCGACCCGGGTGACCGCCGACCGCCTGCAGTATTTCGAGCTGACCGACGAGGTTGAGGCTACCGGCAATGTCACGGTGACCCGCGGTACCGACCGGATGAGCGGCCCGCATGCGCGCATGAAGGTGCAGGAGCAGGTCGGCGTGTTCGATTCCCCCAACTATGCCATCAGCCGCCCGGCGCGTCCGCCGAGGCCGGGGCAGGCGCCTCTGCTCCCGGGCCAGCCCCTGCCGGCCAGCCAGCAGCCGATCAACGGCCATGGCGACGCCGACTCGCTGGTGCTCGAGGGCGAAAACCAGTTCCGCCTGTTCAATGCGACCTGGACGAGCTGCAAGCCTGATCGTCCCGACTGGTACCTCAAGGCCAAGGAGCTCGACCTCGACTACGACACCGAGGTGGGAGAGGCCCGCAGCGGCACCATGTGGTTCAAGGATGTCCCGGTGGCCTACCTGCCCTGGGCCGATTTTCCGCTGGGCGAGAGCCGCAAGTCCGGTCTGTTGTCGCCGACCTTCGGGACGTCCAACAAGGTCGGCTTCGACCTGACGGTGCCCTACTACTTCAACCTGGCGCCCAACTACGACGACACCCTCACCACCCGCCTGATGGGGCGCCGTGGTCTGCAGTTCCGCAACGAGGCCCGCTACATCGACCCGATGTACAAGGGGATCACCTATCTCGAGTACATGCCGGACGACCAGGTCGAAGGGCGCAGCCGCTACGCCGGCTCGATCCGCCATGACCACAACTTCGGTGGCGGCTGGAGCAGCAACGTCAATTTCAACGGGGTGTCCGACCCCCGCTACTTCATCGACCTGAGCTCCCGGCTGACCCTGACCTCCCAGGTCAACCTGCTGCGCCAGGGCTCGGTGACCTATGCCGGCGGCGGCTGGTGGTCGGCCACCGGCATGATGCAGGCCTACCAGACCCTGGACGACCCCAAGACCGGCGCCAGGGTGGCCACGCCTTACAAGCGGCTGCCGCAGCTGACCCTCACCGCCAACCGGCCCGAGCTGCCGGGGGGCGTGACCTTCCAGCTGGCCAGCGAGTACGTGGATTTCAGCCATCCGACCTTCGACGAGGGGCGCCGGCTGACCTTCTATCCGCAGCTCTCGCTGCCGATGCAGACGGCCTCCTTCTTCGTGACCCCGAAGATCGGCGTGCATACCACCCGCTACGAGCTGTCGCGGCGTCAGAGCGAGGGCGAGAACTCCCTCACCCGCACCCTGCCCATCATGTCCGTGGATAGCGGTGTCACCTTCGAGCGGGACACCCAGTTCGCCGGGCGCGATTTCGTGCAGACCCTCGAGCCACGCATCTACTATCTGTACGTCCCGTACCGCGACCAGTCGTCCATCCCGAACTTCGATTCGGGCTTCTACGACTTCAACTTCGCCCAGATCTTCGCCGAGAACGTTTACACCGGCGGCGACCGCATCTCCAACGCCAACCAGATCACCACGGCCCTGCAGAGCCGCCTGATCGACCCGGAGACCGGGGCCGAAACCGTGCGGGCGGCCCTTGGCCAGCGTTACTATCTGGTGGACCAGCGGGTCACCCTCAACAAGGACACCCCGGCCCGGACCGGCAAGCAGGCCGACCTGCTGGCGGCCCTGGGCCTCACCATCGCGCCCAAGACCCAGCTCGACACGGCTTGGCAGTACAACCCGCGGGACAACTGGACCGAGCGCTTCAACTTCGGTTTCCGCTTTCAGCCGGCCTATGCCAAGACGCTGGGCGTGAGCTGGCGTTACCGCCGCAACTACTCCACCGACCCGGCCAACCCCAATGGTTTCCGGGACATCGATCTGACCGGCCAGTGGCCCCTGTGGGGCAACTGGTACGGGGTGGGCCGCTACAACCGCAACCTGCGTGACCACCGCCTGACCCAGGGTATCGCTGGCGTGGAATACAACGCCGGTTGCTGGGTCTTCCGTGGCGTGGTGCAGCATCTCACCACCAGTGCCACCGACGTCACCCGTGCCTTCTTCTTCCAGCTCGAGTTCAACGGTGCCGGCAGCCTGGGGTCCAGCCCCCTCAATGTGCTCCGCCGCAGCGTGCCCGGCTATGGGAAGATCAACGACAGCTCCAACCCCTTCGCCAACGACGACGAATTCTGAAAGCGCTCCCTCGACCCATGAAACTGATCGTTTCCCTTATCGCCGCTTCCGTCATCTCCAGCGCGGCCCTTGCCGCGGGCCCCGTCGAGGTGGACCGCATCGTGGCGGTCGTGAACAGCGAAGTCATCACCCTCTCTGATCTGCGCCAGCGGGTTGCCCAGGTGAGCCGCCAGCTCAGCCGCCAGGGCACCACCCTGCCGTCCACCGACGTGCTCGAAAAGCAGGTCCTCGAGCGCCAGATCATGGAGCGGCTGCAGCTGCAGCTGGCCAATGAAACTTCCCTGCGGGTGGACGACCTCACCCTCGACAGGGCGGTGGGGCGGATCGCCGACAGCAACAAGATGTCGATGACCCAGTTCCGCAAGGCCCTCGAGCAGGATGGCCTCTCCTGGGAGCGCTTCCGTGAGGAGGTGCGCAACGAGATGCTGCTGACCCGTGTGCGCGAGCGTGAAGTGGAAAGCCGCATCGTGGTGTCCGACGCGGAGGTGAGCAACTTCCTCGCCCATCCCGAGAACGCCACCGGGCAGGAAGAGTACAACCTGTCCCACATCCTGTTCCGTGCTCCGGACGGCGCCACCCCCGAGCAACTCGCCCGCCTCCGCACCAAGGCCGAGGACGTGGCGGCGCGGGTGGCCCGCGGCGAGCCCTTCGACAAGCTGGCGGCAAGCTATTCGGATGCACCCGACGCCCTGACGGGGGGCAATCTCGGCTGGCGTGGCGCCGATCGCCTGCCCAGCCTGTTCGCCGAGGCGGTGACCTCACTGAAGCCCGGCGAGTCCACCCCGATCCTGCGCAGTGCCGCAGGCTTCCACATCGTCCGGGTGGTCGATCGCAAGGGCGGTGGGCAGGCCGGCGTACCGGCCCAGGTGCAGCAGACCCGGGCCCGCCACATCCTCATCAAGACCACCGAGGTGGTGACCGACGCGGACGCCCGCCGACGTCTCACCGACCTGCGTGAGCGGGTCGTGCAGGGCGGGGCCAACTTCGGTGAGCTGGCCCGCATGCATTCGGCCGACCTGTCGGCCTCCAAGGGCGGTGATCTGGGCTGGATCTACCCGGGCGACACGGTGCCCGAGTTCGAGCAGGCCATGGACGCCCTCAAGCCGGGCGAGATCAGCCAGCCGATCCAGTCGCCCTTCGGCTGGCACCTGATCCTGGTCGAAGATCGCCGGGTGCAGGACGTCTCCGACGAGCGCAAGCGCGCTGCCGCCCGCAACGCGCTGCGCGAGCGCAAATCCGACGAGGCCTATCAGGACTGGCTGCGCCAGCTGCGTGACCGGGCCTATGTGGAGTATCGTCAGGAAGACCGCTGACTCTCCCTGCAGGCCGCCGGTAGCCGGGTCAGACCCGGCACCGGCGGCTTTTGTGTTTCTTGGGCCTTGGCGCCGGAGCCCCCGACCCGCCGAACCTGTGGCCCGTCGGGCTGTCCACTGGCCCCTCCCTACTCAGTACCTGGAATTCCGCACCATGAGCCTGCCCATCCTCGCGATCACCAGCGGCGAACCCGCCGGCGTCGGACCTGATCTCTGTGCAGCCCTGCCCCGCCGTGAGTGGCCCGCCCGCCTGGTGGTCATCGGCGACCGGGAAATGATTGCGGCGCGCATCCACGCCGTCGAGCCGGCCCTCGACATCCTCGACTACGCGCCCGGTGGCGCGCCCCGGCCGGGGGCCCTGGAAGTCCTGCACGTGCCCTTGGCTGTGGCCGCTACGGCTGGCCGGCTGGACCCCCTCAACGGCCGCTACGTGCTCGAGGTGCTCGATCGGGCGATCGCCGGCTGCAAATCCGGGGAGTTTGCCGGCATGGTCACCGCACCGGTGCACAAAGGCATCATCTGCGATGCGGGGGTGCCCTTCTCCGGCCACACCGAATACCTGGCCGAAGCCACCGCCACCCCGCTGGTGGTGATGATGCTGGTGGGCGGCGGCATGCGGGTGGCCCTGGCGACCACCCACCTCCCGCTCAAGGACGTTCCGGCGGCGATCACCCGCCCGCTGCTGACCGATACCCTGCGCATCCTGCACGCCGACCTGAAGGCGCGCTTCGGCCTGGCTGCGCCGCGCATCCTGGTGGCGGGGCTCAATCCCCACGCCGGTGAGGGTGGCCACATGGGCACCGAGGAGATCGAGGTGATCACCCCGGTGCTGGAGGCGCTGCGGGCCGAGGGCATGGACCTGCGCGGGCCGCTGCCCGCCGACACCTTGTTCGTGCCGCACACCCTCGAGCAGGGCGACGCGGTGCTGGCCATGTTCCATGACCAGGGCCTGCCGGTGCTCAAGCACGCCAGCTTCGGCGGCGGGGTCAATGTGACCCTCGGCCTGCCCATCATCCGCACCTCGGTGGACCACGGCACGGCCCTCGACCTGGCCGGCACCGGTCGGGCCGACCCGGGCAGCTTGTTCGCGGCGGTCGAGCTGGCCATCACCATGGCCGGAGGCCGCCCGTGAACGATAGACGTCGCCTGATCCTGGGAGGGCTGTCGGCCCTCGGCCTGGCCGCCTGTGGCGAGCTGCAGAAGCGCCCCGAGCCGGTGGTCGCCCAGCCCAGGGTGGCCCGCAAGCCGCGCATCGCCCTGGCCCTGGGGGGCGGTGCCGCCCGTGGCTTTGCCCATATCGGCGTGATCAAGGCCCTCGAGACGAATGGCATCGTGCCCGACCTGGTGGTGGGCACCAGCGCCGGTTCGGTGGTCGGCGCCCTGTATGCCGCTGGCCATGGTCCCTTCGAGCTGCAGAAGCTGGCCATCCAGCTGGATGAGTCCTCGGTGACCGACTGGAGCCTCTTCGACCGCGGCGTGATCAAGGGTGAGGCGCTGGAGCGTTTCATCAACACCCATGTGGGCAACAAGCCGCTGGAGGGGCTCAAGCGCCGCTTCGCGGCGGTGGCCACCGACCTGCAGAGCGGCGAGCCGATCATCTTCCAGCGCGGCAACACCGGCACCGCAGTGCGTGCGTCCTCGTCGATCCCCGGGGTGTTCCCGCCGGTGGCGATCAACGGCCGTGAGTATGTGGATGGCGGGCTGGTGGCGCCGATCCCGGTGCGGGAGGCGCGCAGCCTGGGAGCCGACCTGGTCATCGCGGTGGACATCTCGGGTCGCCCTAGCGGCAAGAAGAACCAGGGCAGCCTGGACGTGCTGCTCGACACCATCTCGATCATGGGCGGCGCCCTGGGCAAGGTGGAGCTGACGGACGCCGACGTGGTGATCCGCCCCGAGTTGCGTGGCCTGCCGGCCACCAACTTCCAGCAGCGCCACGAGGCCATCCTGCAGGGCGAGAAGGTCGGTTTTGCCGCTGTGGCGCGGGTCCGCGAAGTCATCGCGGCCTGGGACAAGAAAAATGGTTGAGGATCATCCCATGAGTGAACAGCACCAGGCCCGCAAGCGGTTCGGCCAGAACTTCCTGTCGGACCCCAACATCATCCGCAAGATCATCGACGCCATCCGCCCGGTCGAGGGCGAGCGCGTCGTCGAGATCGGTCCTGGCCTGGGCGCGATGACCGAGCCCCTGATGGAGCGCCTGGGCCACCTGCATGTGGTGGAGATCGACCGGGACCTGATCGCCCGCCTGAAGGAGAACCATCCGCCCGAGCGGCTGACCATCCACGAGGGCGACGCCCTGAAGTTCGATTTCGGCAGCCTGGCGTCGGATGGGCAGCCCCTGAAGGTGGTGGGGAATCTGCCCTACAACATCTCCACGCCCATCCTCTTCCACCTCGCGGACTTCGCCGAGAAGGTCAAGGACATGACCTTCATGCTGCAGAAGGAGGTGGTGATGCGCATGGTGGCGGAGCCCGGCACGGAGGAGTACGGGCGCCTGTCGGTGATGCTGCAGTACCGCTTCAACATGGGGCGGCTGTTCGACGTGCCGCCAGGAGCCTTCCGTCCTGCCCCCAAGGTGATGTCCAGTATCGTGCGGATGGTGCCGCGTCCGGTGACGGAATGCACCGCGGCCGACTATGCCCTGCTCGGCAAGATCGTCACCGCGGCCTTCGGCCAGCGCCGCAAGACCCTGCGCAACACCCTGCGGGGCTGGCTCGACGAGGCGGACTTTGCGGCCCTGTCCCTCGATCCCGGCCTGCGCGGCGAGAAGCTGAGCGTCGCGGAGTTCGTGCGGATCGCCGACTACCTGGCGGCAGCCGGCCGGCGGGGGCCTGCTACATAAAATGGCCGTGATCCCGGGCTGGGTGTCACCCCGGGATCACGTGGCAGCCCAAGAGAGATCTGACGCTCAGTCCTTCTTGAGCGGGCAGGTGTTGAGGCCGATCAGGGGGTAGAGCGGGCAGAAGCCGGTCAGCCCGGTGGCCAGGGGCACCACGCCGACCCACGCCCAGACGGGGCCGCCCATCAGGGCCCAGGCCACCAGGGCCACGCCGCCGCCGATCCGCAAGACCTTGTCGATACCGCCTACATTCGTTTTCATGATTGCCTCCTGGGCAGGAATGGGTTGATGTGAGCCCATTTCAGCATCCCGGGATGGCAGGCGTCTGTAACCAAGGTTACAGAGCCCTGTTCAGCCGCCGGCGAGGCGGCGCAGGCCGGCGGGGTCGAGGATGTCCACCTGCTCCCGCGACAAAGCCACCAGGCCTTGCTCCGCCAGCCCCTTGAGGAGCCGGCTGACGATCTCGCGTACGCTGCCCAGTTCGTCGGCAAGATGCTGGTGGGTGGTGTGGATGCGAGCCCCCTTGCCCAGCAGCAGGGCGGCGAGGCGCTGGTCCAGCTTGCGGAAGGCGACCTCTTCGATGAGTTGCATCAGGTCGGCGATGCGCTCGGAGAAGAGCTGGAACACGAAGTCCCGGAAGGCGCTTTCGGCCAGCAGGGCCTGGAAATCCTCGACCGGCAGGAGCAGCAGGCGGGTCTCGCTCTCGGTGATGCCGCGGGCGTTGTAGGGCGCCTGGCCGAGCAGGCAGGCCGACGAGATGATGCAGGTCTCGCCGGGGGTGACCCGGTAGAGCGGCAGTTCGCGGCCGTTGGGTGCGGCCTTGATGACCCGGATGCTCCCCGACAGCACGAAGGGAAAGCCCTGGCAGGCCTGGCGCTCGTCGAACAGGGTGGTGCCGGCCGGCACCGCGACGATCCGCGCCCGGCTGCTCAGGCGCTCGCGGGCGGCTCCGGGCAGCCTGGCGAGGACCGGATAGAGGGCGAGGAGGGCTTCGCCGGCAGGGGCTTCGATCATCGGGGGGCTCCGGGTCGGGGCTTACTTCAGCTCCACCACCACGGGGGTGTGGTCGGAAGGGCGTTCCAGCTTGCGCGGGGCCTTGTCGGTGTAGCACGCCGCACAGCGCTCCACCAGGGGCGGGGAGATCAGCAGATGGTCGATGCGCAGGCCGAAGTTGCGGCGGAAGGCGCCCATCCGGTAGTCCCACCACGAAAAGCTCTTCTCGGGCTGCTCGAAGAGCCGGAAGGCATCGCTCAGGCCCAGGTCGATGAGGCGGCGGAAGGCGGCGCGCTCGGGCTCGGACACATGGATCTCGTCCTTCCAGTCCGGGTGGGCGTCCCGGTCTTCCGGGGCAATGTTGTAGTCACCGGCCAGCACCAGCTGGGGTGTGGCCTTCAGTTCGTCCTGCAGCCAGGCGGTGAGGGCCTCCAGCCAGGCCATCTTGTAGGCGAACTTGTCGGAGCCCACCGCCTGGCCGTTGGGGAAGTAGCCGCAGACGATGCGCACACCGTCTAGGGTGCCGGCGATGATGCGCTTCTGCTCATCGGCGAAGCCGGGGATGTCATGGGTCACGTCTGCCAGCGGCTGACGGGTCAGGATGGCCACGCCGTTGTAGGTTTTCTGGCCGTTGAAAACGGCCTGGTAGCCGGCTGCCTCGATCTCGGCCAGGGGAAAGGCGCTGTTCTCGCACTTGAGCTCCTGCAGGCACAGGGCATCCGGCTGGTTGGCCGCCAGCCACTCGACGACGTGGGGCAGGCGGACTTTGAGGGAATTGACGTTCCAGGTAGCGATCTTCATGGGGTCTTGAAATCCAGTGTTGGCGCGGGTTTGTGTTTTTAGTTGCGCCTGTAGCTACGCATGTAGCTACACAAAACGGTATGAGCTTGAGGTGATTGTGCCAGCCACACGGCTGACAGTGTTCGTGCTTTGCTGTTATCCCTTCGAGCAGGCCCGCTTCACACTTGCTGCGGAGATGCCGAAGTGTTCGGCTGTTGCTTTGATGCTGGCAGAGTTCTCCGCACGCCAGGCAGTCACGGCTGCATCATCAATGCTCTTTGATCGCCCCAGGTGCTTTCCTTCTGCCTTGGCCCGCTCCAGCCCGGCGAGCTGGCGGGCCTTGATGTTCTCCCGCTCAAGCTCGGCCACCGCGGCCAGCATGGTGAGCATCAGCTTGCCTGCCGGCGTTGCCAGGTCAAAGCCTTCCCGCATGGACACGACGGACACACCCTTTGCCTTCAGGGCCTCGACGGTGTTCAGCACGTCCAGGGTATTCCGCCCGAGCCGATCAATGGCCGCCACCACAACGACGTCACCTTCCCGGACATAGGCGAGGAGGGCGCCCAGGCCCGCCCGCTGGGTCGCTGCCACCGTGCCGGAAACCCCATCATCGGAGAACCACTTGCTCACCGCGTAGCGGGTTGAGATGGTCCGGCGCTGGTTCTCACAGGTTTGGTCGTCGGTGGAGACACGGGTGTAGGCAACGACTGCGGACATGGCGGGCCTCTATGTAGCTCAAAATGTATAGCTCATAGAATAGCCTAGCTCAAAATAAGAATCAACGATTTTGAGCTATGGTCATGCCTTGTGTCAGAGGGGGGGCTCAAAAGGTAAGGATTTTGAACCAATCCGTCTGAAGGAACAAACGAAGAAAAACACATGGAACGACCAGCTATCACGCTCACCAAGCATGCGACGGGCGGGCTTCAGCCGTGATTTCCCTGACCGGCCAATACGTGCCTACCGGGATCATGTATCAGGGCGCTTCAAGCAGAGCCATCCCGTCGCACTCACTTCTGAAAATACTCATTACCAGAAAGAAGTAGACAACGCTTATATGCCTGGAAACCCGCACCAGCACTGGGTTTCCGGGATTTTTGACCAACTTTATTGCGACCCTGAAAAATTTTCACCGGAACAGCCGCCCGCTGCACCCAGAGAGTTTCCCCCCAGTAAACGCCCCGAATCACTCCATACAACCTATAACTATTGGTGGTAACTGCACGGTTACGAACTTGGGTGCCTTGATCCAGGGCGCGGGCATTCCCGGCACTCCCCATGGCAGGCACCAACTAGCCCCCAGACGCAGCTAACGCACCCTCATACCAATGGGGCCGGGCTAGAACCTCTCCTGCTTTTTGATCCGCCAGGCCGAGGACTGGCAATCGATGTCGGCGCACGGCTCCGAACCGTCCGAAGAACAGATGCACTTCCGCTGGCCACCCATGCGTTGTATCCCACGATATCAATCAGACAGCGGCCGTCAGGAGCTTTGACCCACTCTTGCCCCTCACGCCAAACACCGTCACGGATCTTGGTTCGGATGGCGTGTTCGGTGTAGCCCGAAGCCTCTGTGAATCGGCTGATGGTGACGTATCGAACGAAATCAGTCATGGGGCGGTCCTTTCCTGGCGACGACGGGGATTGCCCCCCATTGAAGTGTGCCCCATTAGAACAAGGGAGGCGCCTAAGCCCGTGCCTCGAGGCAGAGGCTCGTTCTTGAGCGTATCCGCCCAGGGAACCCACTGCCAAAACTGCCAAATCCAGAAAAGACAGTTTTGACAGTACATTCCTGGCACACATGGACTGAAATTCTCCTCAGTGCCGCACCGGCACCGCCTTGGGATTGACCGCGTACAAGGTGCGGGGCTTCGTCCTGGAAGGCTCCTGCCACTCCTCCAGGTGTCCCAGCTCCACCAGCAGCCCAAGCCCTTCCGCCACACGCTTCTGATCGGCCAGCCCTGACCACCCCGGCCGCCACACGTCCCGGCTCCCGAACCCCTCCCGAGCCAGATCCCCCTTCCTCACCCGCTCCAGGATCCGCCGAGCCGTGTCCGCCTCGCCCGACTGGGCGACCCCATAGCAGCGCCGTGCATGCGTCTGCAGATACACGCTCCAGTGCAGCGCCCGCAGGGTGGAGGCGAAGCCCACCGGGCCGTGGTGCCCGTCGGCCAGGTGGAAGGCCAGGGCCAGGGCGGGCACCAGCTTGCGGTACTTGGCGAGGTGTGACTCCAGGGCGGGATACATCTCCCCCGTGCGCAGTTCCGCCTCAAAGCCCGTGCGCCATTCGGTGAAGGCCTCCAGGGCTTCCGGGTCGAAGCGCAGAAAGGGCGGACCGTCCGGGGCCTCCTGCTCGGCCCCACGGGCCAGGGGATCAAGGGCGTCCAGCTCCTCGAAGACCTGGAAGGCCGCGTCCTTGGCCGGGCCGTCCGGGTAGCGATCGACGTTTTTCCAGGCTCCGCCGGTCTCGGGCCACACCAGCAGGCCGAAGCGGGCGAGCATCCCGTCATCCGACGCCCCGCCACGCATGGCGGCCCGCAGGTATTCGCCCAGGGGGCCGGGCTGGGCGCCTCCGATCACGCCCAGGCACACGGCGGGCACGCGCCGGTGGCCCCGCCCTATGCGGTCGAAGGTCCATCCGTCCTTGCCGTTCCAGCCGGTCATGAGGAAGGCGCGCAGTTCGGCGGCGTCCTCCCGGTCCAGGCCAGCAAGCCAGCCGGGCAGCTCGTCGCGCACCACCAGGAGCCCGCGGGGGTTCTCGATGAGCTTCTCGGCCAGAGCTTCCACGGTGGCGCTGGCTACGGTGTAGCGGCGAAGGACGGGGGCTTCATCGGCATCGGGCAGTAGGAAGTTCGCCACGTCCACCAGGGCGTTCGGATCCTTTCGCAGCGCCCTGGTAGCTTCAGACTTCCGTGCCTCGGCCCGGGCCTTGGCTATCTCGGATTCGGCCCGCCACTGGCCTTGAGCGGCGGTCCATTCCTCCAGGGCACGGGCTTCCAGGCGCACCAACGGGGCCAGGGCCGCCATCATGGCCGGGCTCTTCATCATCCCCGGCCTGCCCACGATGCAACCCCACAGGTTGGGAAACTCCTGCCAGTCGCTCCTAGCCTGCGGACGGATGGCACAGCGACGGCCGATCAGGTTGCCAAGTGCGGCCACCATGGGCACGGCAACGAAGTCCGGCGGGCACTGCATGCGGTCGGCCACGTCCTGAACCCAGGGGCGCAGGCGGTCGGGCAACAGGGCGTAGTCGAAGGGGGCAACCGGCGCCAGGCCCTCGGGCAAGGGCTGGGGATCGGGCCACGAAGCCACCGGCCAGGTGCGCGGGTCACCCAGGGCCGGCGCCAGAGCGGCCCGCTCCTCGAGGCGGGCGGGCTCATAGGGCGGCGGTGCCTTCATGGCAGCACCTCCACCCCGTGGGCCTCACTGATGATGAACTCGGCCGCCGGCACCTTGCCCGGGCGGAGCAGGATGAGCCGCTTCGGCCTGGCCGCCACCAGCTCAGCAAGGAGGTGGCCCAGGCGCTCCGGGTCCGGCGCCGGCTGCGTCACCACCAGCACCGACAGGGCAGCCAGGTAGCGCCAGTCCAGGCGGCCTGGATGGAAGTCCGACGGGCAGCAGATGGCGGGCCCCAGGCCCGTCACCGGCCCGGCCGGCCAGCGGTCCAGATAGACGACAACCTGGCGCTGAGCCGGGACCAGATCCCGGGCCCGGGCGTCGGCCAGGTCGCGAGCGTGCGCGGGAAGCCGGCGGCCTGGAGAGCAGCGCCAGAAGATGCGGGGGTCTGAGTGGGGAGCGGTCATGATGCCGCCCTCCCGGGCGCCAACACCACGCCCCGAGCCAGATCCAGGGCGCGCAGCAGCTTGCACAGGGCTACCGCCTCAGGGTCCGGGCCGTCCAGGCGCCACTTGCCTGTGGCGAGCACCGCGGCGGCAGCCTCGGCCGCGGCGAACAGATCCGGTGCGGCAGCGATCAGGGCTTCATTGGCATCGGCTTCGGAGCAGTCGCCCCACGAGTACAGCTCGCAGATGGTGACCCGGCTGACGCCCACGCCGGCAGCGATGCTGCGGTGTCCGGCGCGGCGCCAGGGGCCGGGGGTGAATGTGGGGGCGGGGGCGGTCATGGCCTTTCCCCCCTGACCAACGAGAGACTGGTATCCGAGAGCAGTTTTCCTAGAAAGCTCTTGAAACCAGTATCACGGCCCAACACATCCTCTGCCTGAATCCTGACGTTGTAAGTGCCATCCCTGCAGGAGGTAACACGAAGTGTGTCGCAATCACTGAGGAAGCTTCGCTTCCAACCCTTCCCAGGTCGAGGCCGTGGGATCTCGTCCGGAGACAACAAGCCTGAGGAAATGAGTTCGCCCTCGGTTATTTTGTCGTAATAGAAGAGAACCCCCGTCATGCAAATCCAATTCACCGACGTGGGGCGAATACTCACCGAAGTGGCACGATGACGCGCCAACCGCCTAGATGTCTGGTTCGCCATCACATGCACCTCCAGGAAAAGGCAGCACGCCATGCCAGCACGGGGCCGACCAAGGGGCGCAGGACGCGGTAAATCTGCAGGGAGAAAACGGGGGATACAGGCGTGTGCAAACGTTTGCACGCCAGGGCGAGCGTTGCCATGGTGTGATGCTCCTTTGTCGGACTCAATCCTCCCCCGTCGCCAAACGGGGGGCGGGCCAAAGCGGGGTTGGCGAACCGGGACAAAGGAACCGGCAGCCCGTGAGGGCTCCCCACCCGGCCCGCCATTGATCGAGGACGCACCACGGGTGTGACGGACGTAAAAAAAGCCGCGGGGCGGCTGGAGTCCGCCTTTGTCATTCGGGTCGCCAAACCCGGTCACCACTGTTTAGGTGACGAAGTCATGATGGGGGCTGCCACGCGTCCACGTCAAGCCCTTGCGCGCTGAATCCGGGGGAAGGAGGCTTCACGCCAGTTTGCGCAGGCGACGGACGAAGGCAGGAGAATGTTCCCTCTGTTCCCACTTAGTTGACTGAGACTGGGAACAATCCTATCCACTGGGAACCCGCGCCCCGCTTGGGGTTCCGGGATGTGTTCCCACTGTTCCCAGTGTTCCCGCAGATTGCTGTTCGGTTGGCGGTGGGAGTGATGCAGCTTTACACGTTGCGGACCGCGTATCCCTTGTACGGCAAGGGGTACGGGGATACGTCTAGGCACTGCGCGTCACGCTGGCGCAGCGCCTGGAGCAGAAAGGTACGGGCGCCGTGATCTGGCCGATTTCCTCGAGAAGTTCGGAGTTCGTCGAGATCGCTCAGCAGGCAGGCTACCTTTTCACCCCCCCTCCCCCTAAAAAACGTCCCCATAAATTTGGGCCTAACCGTTCGGTCCTGACGTAAGCAGGAACTGGACTTTTGCCACCCCCTGGTGCTCAGCAAGAAAAAAATTCTAAAACTCGCGCACGTGAAAATTTCGGGAACTGACCGGTCCTGTAGCCAAGGCCACCATAGATTTACACCCCCCCCTCCCAAGTGGAAGACGATCACCAGATCGAACTCAGTGCCCACGCGCAGCACTCGGCCCCGAGATCAGCGGGCAACTTCCGGAGCGGGTGCTCTGGACCGTAGGCAAGGGGGAGGTCAGGCCGGCCACCGCACAGCCCATCTGAGAGGCCGGGCCGGGCGAAGTGTTCGCAGCTCCGGCAAGTCTGTTCGCGGGGTGCTTCTACTGGCGCAGATTCTCCGGGAAGCCCGCCCCCATCCGGCGCATTAAATGACGTACGACTTGAATTTTCGTATTTCTCTTCCCTCGCCCCTTCAAAAACGTCGGGAACACTGGGAACGTGGGAACACAAAACACTATTGTCTTTTGAATCAGCACCTTGAGTGGTCGACTCTGTTCCCAGTCCCTGGCCCGTGTTCCCAGTGCTTTGCTGGGAACACGCCGTTTTAAGGGCGGAGTCGATGGTTTTGAGCCATTCATCCATGGTCAGAATCCCATTCGAGCACGCCAGGTTTAAGGCAGAACATCCAGCTTGAACCCCCGGCGCCGGGCTCCCTCACCTTCACTTGATGGCGGGCATTCTCACCCTCCTGAGTGGTTTGCAGCAGCCCTCGTTTGACCAGCTCCCGCGTCACCTGCTTGGGGTCGAAGCCGTTGCACAGCTCCTCTCGGAAGACCGCCGGATAGACCAGGTACTCAAACACGTGATCCCTTTCGCTCAAGGCCGCGGTGTCCTTGGTGGGGCGCCGCCAGCCGGCCCGGTTCATCGTCCGTGGGGCATGGCTATCGACCACCGACGGCCGGCGCCAATCCTCCAGGCGGGTGCCGGCATTGGCCTGAATCCAGGTCTGCACCTGCTCCACCATCTTGCGGGGCTCGCGGTTCTCCTCGCCCCCGTAGGCCGTGAGCCAGTCCTTGAACATGCGCAGGGCGGCGGCGCCTGCCTCCCCGGTCCGCCACCCGGTAATGCCCCAGCGGGAGGCCAACTCGCCCGCATAGGCCACGGCTGCAAAGCGGGTGGCGGCCCGGATAGCCTGGCCGCCGGCCTTGTCGGTGAGGGCATGGCGCTCGAAGGTGGCGCGGAGGGCTTCAAACTCCCCAGGCAGGGCGCCTCGGTGGGCGATCACCTGGCGGATGAACTCAGGCCAGGCGGTGCCGTAGTGGCGGGCGGCCCGCCCCTGAATGGCATCGGTGAATCGGGCGCCGTCAGGCTGACCGTGCAGGGTCTCCCAGCATCCAGAGCCCGCCCCTGCATCCGCCGGCAGCTCGCAGAAGCGCACCTCCTGGCCGGCATAGGCCCGCTCTCCGTTCTCGGCCAGGAACTGGGTAAGGCCGAGTTCCCCATTCGATTGGAACAGCAGGCTGAAGGACGCGGTTTCCCTCAGTCCGCCAGCCGCCTGGCCCCGCCCCTTGCCCTGCCCACTGGCCAGCATGTAGGCGGCCTGGGCCACATCCCGAGGGTTGCCGGCTTGCTTGAGCTCATCGAGAAGTAAGGGGGCGTCACAATGCCCGGCCGCCAGCCATTCAACGGCCGTGCCTGTCTGCATCCAGGTGCGCCGGTATTCCTTGGGGCCGCACAGGCTGGCCGCGGCGAACAGCAGGCCGGATTTGCCCAGGGACGAACCGCCTGACCAGTGAAAGCCCCCGGCCACGTTGGGATGCAGCCAGCACAGGGCGCCCGCAAAGGCAGCCGAGATGGCAAAGCACAGGCGGGAGTTACCCACCGCCAGGGCGGCCACGTTGTCCCGCCAGTCGGCCAGGGTGCCCACTTGCTTGAACTGGGCATGGCCCGCCCCGCTGCCCGCGTGCATCCACAGTTCGGCGCCCTCCGGGCTGATGGGGTCAAGATCGCCCGGCAGCACGTAGGACCAGCGGCCTGGTTCGATCACATCATCATGCCAGCCGATCCGGCTTGTGCAGCGGGCGCGGGCGGGCGGCCTAGAGCGGTTCACGTACATCTTGAGCAGCCCGCCCTTGTTGTCGCCGATGAACAGGCCGTGAGCCCGCAGCAGCTTGGCCAGGGCGGCCCCGTCGCCTTCGAGCATCTCATCGGGCACCAGCACCCGGCGGCGCCTGCCGTCGTGGTCGTTGAAGGTAGCCAGGCGCTGCCAGCCCTCGCCCTTGGCGTCACGGACCATGTGGGTGATCTCCAGCGGGGCGCAGACGAACTGTTCGACCTGCTCCCAGCCCTCGCCACGGCGCTCTACCTTCAGGCGATATACCCCCCGCCCCTCGGCCCCGTCGCGCAGCTCGAACAGATCACCACCAGGTGCAGACGCCTGGACACTGCCCGCCTTGCCTTTGCCCTTGCTGGCCGGCCTTGCCTTGGGCTTGCGGGCGGGCAGCGCCTTTGAGTCGGTTTCTAGGGCGGCTTCAGAATCAGGAAGGTCCACCGAGGCCGAATCCGGGGCGGCTGGCGCGTCGTCCGGGGTTTGGGTGGAGTTTGGCAGCCCCTGGGGCAGATCGCCCGCCACAGGGCCGGGATTCTGGCCGGCGGCACGCTCCAGGATCTGGCGCACGGCATCGAGCCCGCCCCCAGGGAGCTGATGGAGGTCATTAAAGTCGGTCGCACCTTCCGGCCGATCCGGCCCGAAGTCCGGCACTGCCACTCCACCCCCAACGGCCTTGGCTGCAGCTTCGGCCTTGCTGCGGCCGGGGTTACCCGGCGTGCGGTGATCGTCGTCGGCACAGATCAGGATGGCGCCGCCGGGGTAGGCCTCACGCAGCACACGGGCCACGGGTTCAAGCCCGCCAGCATCGAAGGCCACGGCAACGGGCCAGCCGGTGGCCTGGTGGATGCTGGCGGCCGTGGCGTAGCCCTCGGCCACGCACAGGGGTAGCTCCGGGGTGATCTCGCCAATCAGATGGAACTTGCCGGCCTTCTCGCCACCGGGAAGGAAGTCCTTGTCACGGCCGTCCACCTTGTCCTGGTAGATCGCCTGCAGGCTGTGCAGGGTGCCCGATGGACTGCGCATGGGCACCAGCAGGGCATTAGGGATGCGGCGCCAGTCCTGCAGACGGTCATCCCACTTGGGCCAGGAGCCCACCTGCAGGCCGTACGACGGAACGCCCTTGCGGAGCAGATATGGATGATCGTCCGGGGCAGGCTTGGCACCCCGCCAGATCGCGTTTGCCTTGCGGCGTGCCTTGTCCCGCTTGGCCTTGGTTTCGGCTTCACGGACGGCCCGCTGGGCTTCGGTCCGGGCACGGTGGGCGGCTTCCTCTTCGGGGGTGAGCTGGCGGCCAATGTCGGCACGCCAGTTCTCCCAATCAAGGCCGTCCTTGAAGTTCTGGAAGCCACCGGCCGGCACACCATCCAGGTGTAACAGGTAGGCGCCGTCCTTCTTGCCTTTGGGGCCGTCCCGCAGCTCGCAGCGGTGGAGCTTGCCGTCTGCGTCGAGGTGGTCGGGGAGCAGCAAGCCGCGGGCCTCGGCAGCCTGGCGGAACTGGCCCAGGACGGAGGTGGTATCGATCATGCCCGCCCCTGTACTTTCAGCGCCTCGGCAAGGCGGGCACGGTAGTCCGGCATTCTCTCGCCCGGGCGTGCTTCAAGGCCGAGTTCTCGCCCCTTTACCAGTGTTGCCGCTTCACTGGATTGCCAGGCATCGGCTAATGCAGACACCTGCAAGGCTTGTCGAAGACGCTCAACGGCAAACCAGATCGCCGCCAGCAGAAGGAGAACAAGGGGAACTGTCTGCTCTGGCTTGCCGCAAATCGGTGCAAGCAGGGCTTCTGCCTGGTGAAGATCGTCAGTCAGGGACGGGGCGGGGCGCTTGTCGGAGGTCATTCCCAAGCCTCCCCTTTGAGTGCCTGCCGAATTTTCCCCACGTTCCAGGCAGTGACACCTTCAGACAGTTTTCGGGGCGCTGGCAGGGTGCCCTTTTTGACCCGTCTCCAGACCGTTGCGGGTGAGCAGGCAAAGAGACTTGCTACCGCAGGAAGTCGGATGTAACCGGCGTCTGGAAGATACGGAAACTCAACGAGGGCGCGGGGGATCGGCGCCCCAGCAGGGTCGGGAAGCTTTCCGCTATTCAGTCGTGAGGTTTCTTGCATTTCGGTGCTCTCCGATGAGTTGAGACGAGAGCACGAATATTCAAGTCACGGAAAACACCAGAGGCCCTGAGTACTTTTCCTGATTTTTAGGCGGAATTTTGGGCCTGATTTAGCCCCTGTTCCTGGCTGGGCATTACTCCCCCCCCTGAATAAACAAGCCGAATTTTCTGGACTATTTCAGGGGCTCAGATCAAAGCCCTTGAGGGCGGCCTCAACGTCGCTCTCTGACAACGCCTCGTGCCAGTCAAGCCCGACTGAAACCAATGTTGCAACCGTACCTCGGAGAACCATTCCAGTTCTTGGGTGCAAGGCCTTCACGATTGCGCGGATTGCATGGTTTGCGCGCCTGTTCTTGGTGTCCCGCTCGACTAATCTAGGTTCTTCGGCCGTTTGCGCTGCTATCGCAGAGGCGCGTTCGGCGAGATTTTTAAGCACTTCAGGAATCGACGGCCAATACATGGGGCTTGCGGGCGCCGTGGGCCTGCGGTCTTCCATGTAATCGAGAAACGAGCCGTACAGATCCCTCGTCAAGGGCAGTCCATACCCTACTATCTCGCCGCTGCTGTCGTGGATAGACCTCCCTGGGGTGTAGTTCTCCGGGAGAGGGTCGGGGCTCAGAAAGTGCCACGTATCGCAGTAGTCTCCACCGAACCGCTTTGGATCAAACCTCGACAGGATTGCCGCTAGGGTCTTGTCTGGAAGTAGGCGCATAGCACCACCGAATATGTAGTCCTCGCCCAACTCCGTGAGATCCAACTGCGCTGCCAAGCTGTTTGCCGCAGCAGCTATCGACTCGTATCTGGTCCTTTTGGCCGTGCGGCTTTCAAAGTCCTTGTTGGCATCAAAGACGGCTTTGACTACTTCGTTCGCCACAAAGCAAAACCAATGGCCTTCGCTCGGGTGAAGGCCAGACGCGATAACACTCCGCACAGTCCCATCTGGGTGTGGGCGTCGCTTAGAAAGCTCGAGCCACGCGTGCTTCATGCGGCTGTCAGAAACAAGACGGCGATAGATCGGCTCTTCGAAATAGCTTGGCCTGAACTGGGCCTCTTCATCGTGAGGACGACACATTCTCTCCACTACGCGCCTATGTAACTCGCAGACGGCAGGTGGTGCCCAATCGGGATAATTCATCATGCGCTCCATCATGCGCTCCATCGAATTAGGTGCCGCGCCAGCGGGGCGATGGTGTCCCCGTTTTCGGTTGGCCGACCTAGGCGCGGCGTGCTGCTCGGTTGATCGTCAGGTCATGCGGCGTGCCCGCGGATCGGCACGATGTTGCTGCCGGGCGCTACCCATTCCCGGCCCTCTTCGCAGGCCAGCAGGAAGGCCGCCCACAGCTCCAGCGCGGCGCGGCGCTCGGTCATGTAGTCGTGTTGGTCATACACCGCCACCAGTCCGCCAAGGGAGTGATTCAGGCAGCGTTCAGCAATGAGCACGGGCACCCCCAAGGCGGCAAGGTGGCTGCGGGCCGTGCTTCGCAGGTCGTGAGGGGTGAATCGGCGGGCCTTGCCTTCGAGGCGGTCACACAGCTTGTGCAGGATCGCATTCAAGGCGCGTTGCTCGAAGTGGGTTTCCTGCCCATGCGTGACGATGCGCCTTTGCTGGCGGGCCGGAAGGACGAAGCGAGATCCGCAAGCTAGCTCCTGAAGTTCCTTGAACCAGCCCACCGCACAGGGCGGCAGCGGCACGGCGAAGCCCCGGCCGGTCTTGCTGTTCTCGTCGGGAATGAACCACTCCCCCGACTTCATATCTACGTGCTCCCATTCGGCCCGCGCCAGCTCGCCCACGCGGGCACAGGTCACAAGAAGAATCCGGACCGCCAGGGCGTTCTCACGGCCGATGGACGGGAGGGCTGGGAAGATCGCCCGCAATTCCGTCTCGGTCAGCATGAGCCGCTGCCGGCGGGGTTCGGGCTTGCCGCAGATTGCAGACACCGAGATGCCGGCGCAGGGGTTTGCAGTCACAACCCGGCGGGCGATGCCATGCTTGAAGATCTCCGACAGAGCGGTGAATGTCAGTTCTGCCACATTGACGGACTTTGCCCCGACCGACTCTATCAGGGCCACCACGTCCGCGCCGTTCACCTCGCGCGCGGGGAGGCTCCCCAGCTTCGGCAGAATCACCCCCTCAATGTGCTGCCGTCGCTGTTTGACTGTGTTGGCCGCCAGGCGAGGGAAGGCCTTTTCCATATAGTCGGCCGCCAGGGCGCGGAAGTCTTGGGCCGCAGCCCGCTGGAGCTTGGCTTGTTGCTTCTCGCGGGCTGGGTCTGCCCCCTTGCTGATTCTGACGCGCACCTCTGCTGCCAGCTGGCGGGCCACTGCAAGGGTTATGTCGGGGTATCTGCCTAGGGTCAGTTCCCGTGGCTTGCTGCCGAACCGATAGCGGAGCACCCATGTGCCGACCCGTTCGCGGGCCTGGTGGGCGCTCATGGTGAAAGTAAGGCCGGCCCCGTCCGCCTTGGCGGTCGGTTGGCCGGCCTTGATCCATGCTCGCAGCGCGATGTCAGTCAGATTTCCCAAGGTGCCTGTTCCGTAATCTCAACTTGCTGGCTACGCAAATAGCTACACGGATTATAGGCGCTTGGGTGAGACGTGGTGATTTTAATTGATACGTTAGATTGTTGATTTTTGTGCGTTTTCTAGGATTTTTGATACGGCATGAAGCTACACGAAACGCGGAATTAACTTACAGGTAGCGATCTTCATGGGGCGATAAGTAAGGCGTTGGGGCAGGGCAGTGCCGGGCCGGACGTGAGCCGGCCGGCGTGCGCTGTGGCGGTCAGCGTTTGGCCTTGTAACCGGCGTCGTCGAGGAGGCTGTGCCAGAGGCCTTCGGCGAGGCCGGCTTCGAGCTTGCGGCCGACCGCCAGGGCGGGGACGTAGGGCTCGGTGCCGAAGCGTTTCTTGAACTCGGCCACCTGCTCGGCGGTTTCGATGGAGGTCTCGCTGAAGGGCACGCCCCGCTTCTTGAGCAGGGCCCGCCCGTCGTCGCAGGGCTTGCCGCAGTCCTTGCCGGTGTACAGCGTCACCGGAAAGCTGCCGGCCGCCTTGCGGTTCTCGTAGGACTCCAGGGCGTCGCCCCGGTTGGGCTGGACCTTGCGCTCCTCGAACTTCTTGATCGACTGGGGCGGCGGCTGGTCGCTGTACTGCACGCGGCCTTGCTCGTCCACCCAGCGATAGGCGCTCTGCGCCGCCGCCGGCAGCGCGGCGGCGAGCAGCAGCGCGGCGATACCGGCGCGGGCGATCACGCGGGCACCATGCCGCTGTGGCGGAGCAGGGCGTCCACCTGGGGTTCGCGGCCGCGGAAGGCCTTGAAGGAGTCGAGGGCCGGGCGGCTGCCGCCGACGG
>CALBTT010000111.1 GCA_937967645.1 uncultured Zoogloea sp. | reverse complement strand
ACGCCGGGTGGTGTGGGAGGGGTCGGTCAGCTAAGCTGGCCGCCCCTATCCCGATGCTGCGTGCCGGCCTTACTTCTGGTCGGTTTCCACCTGAACCAGCGGCTCGTCGGCAATCACCGGCGCGTTGCGGCGGCGGCGGCCCAGGGGCTGGGCTGGTGCCTGGGCGACGATGGTGTCCTGCGTCGCGCGGCGGGTCTCGATCAGCACCAGGCCGCTGGCTTCAAGGCTGGCGGACAGGTCGATCGGGGCGCTCGGAGCAACGGAGGCGGGTGCAGCCGCGGGAGCGGGCTCGGCGCTGGCGGGAGCCGCTTCGCTGGCTTCGGCCACGTGGGTCTCCACCGGCGCGACGGCCTCCTCGATCACCGGCTCGGCGGCGGGCGCCTCGACCGGAGCGGCCGTTTCGACGACGGTGGCGGTTGCCACTACGTCCTGCGCGGCAGGTGCGGTCTCGACCGGCGCTTCCGGGGCCGGGGCCACGTCGGCGGGAGCGGCTTCCAGGGTGGCGACAGCCGGCGTCACCGTTTCGGTCGGCGCGTGGTTGATGACCTCCATCGCCTTCTCGATCAGGTCGGGGGCGGGTTCCGTGCTGGCAACCGGCTCCGGCGTGGCCACCGCAGCGGCAACGGGCGTGACCTCGGCGGCAGGCGCGGCTTCCGCCACGACGGCGACGACCGGCTCGGGGGTGCTCACCGGCTGGGCCACGGCTTCGACCTGCTCGGCCACCGCTGCGACAGCCACGGCAGTGTCGGCGACAGGCGCCTGCGCCGGCGCGTCGGCCTGGATGTCGGCCTGTTCGCCGATGGCCAGTTCGCCCTGGGCGGCGCCTTCGGCGCTGCCTGCCTCCTCGTTGCGACGACCGCCACGGCGGCCGCGACGGCTGCGACGGCTGCGTTCGGCGCTGGCTTTGCCTTCAGCGGCACTGCCTGCCGCGACTGCGTCGGGGGTGGCCACGGCTGCGGCGGCAGCGACGGCAGTCACCTGCTCGGCGTTGGCTACGATGCCTTCGGCTTCGGCGGCTTTCTGAGCGGCGCTGTTGCGGTTGCGGTTGCGCTCGCCGCGCTCAGCGCGTTCGGTACGTTCACCACCGTTGCGCTCGGCGCGTTCGCCGTTGCGGGCTTCACGGTCGCCGCGCTCCTGGCGTTCGCCGCGCTGGCGCTGGGGCTTCTCGCGGGTCTCGGCGGGGGCTTCGGCGTTGCCGCCGTTGTTGCGGGCGTTGTCGCGGTTGGCGTCGCGGGCCTCACGGTTCTCACCGCGTTCGCCGCGCTCTTCACGCGAGCCGCGGCCACGGCCGTCACGGCCGCCTTCACGGCGGCCCCGCTCGTTGCGGGGGCGGGATTCACGGCGCGGCGCTTCGGGCTGGGCCACCACCGGAGCGGGCTCGGGCTGCTTCTCGCCACGGAAGAAGGCAAAGATGCGGGCCAGCAGGCCGGGTTGGCTTTCCGGCACGGGGGCCGGCGCGGGGGCCGCCTTGGCCTCGACCACCGGTGCCGGCTGGTCGGGGGTGATGCCCTTGACGGCTGCTTCCTGGCGGGCCGGCTTGTCGGTGTTGGCCGACGGCGGGGTGTAGTTCTCATCCGCGGGCTTGGTGGCCATGCGGTAGCTCGGGACGCTGGAGTCTTCCTGGTTGAGCTGGTCGTGGCGCAGGCGGACGATCTCGTGCTGCGGGGTCTCGAGGTGCCGGTTGGGGATCAGCACCAGGCCGACCTTGTGGCGGATCTCGATCTTGGCGATGTCGTCGCGCTTCTCGTTGAGCAGGAAGGTCGCCACATCGACCGGAACCTGACAGTGCAGGGCGCCGGTGTTGTCCTTCATGGCCTCCTCTTCAAGGATGCGCAGGATGTGCAGGGCCGAGGATTCGGTGCTGCGGATGTGGCCGGTGCCGTTGCAGCGCGGGCAGGGGATGTAGCTGGTCTCGGCGAGGGCCGGACGCAGACGCTGACGGGACAGCTCGAGCAGGCCGAAGCGGCTGATCTTGCCGGTCTGGACGCGAGCCCGATCGTAGCGCAGGGCATCGCGCAGGCGGTTCTCGACCTCGCGCTGGTTCTTCTGGGACTCCATGTCGATGAAGTCGATGACGATCAGGCCACCGAGGTCGCGCAGGCGCAACTGGCGGGCCACTTCGTCGGCGGCTTCGCAGTTGGTCTTGAAGGCGGTTTCCTCGATGTCGGCGCCACGGGTGGCGCGGCCGGAGTTCACGTCCACGGAGACCAGGGCCTCGGTGTGGTCGATCACGATGGCGCCGCCGGAGGGCAGGCTGACCTGGCGGGAGTAGGCCGATTCGATCTGGTGCTCGATCTGGAAGCGGGAGAAGAGCGGCACGTCGTCGTGGTAGCGCTTCACCCGGTTCACGTTCTGGGGCATCACGTGAGCCATGAACTGGCGGGCCTGTTCGTACACGTCGTCGGTGTCGATCAGGATCTCGCCG
Source organism: uncultured Zoogloea sp. (assembly GCA_937967645.1). Lineage (GTDB taxonomy): Bacteria > Pseudomonadota > Gammaproteobacteria > Burkholderiales > Rhodocyclaceae > Zoogloea. The sequence goes on along the minus strand of CALBTT010000111.1, from coordinate 18,671 downwards.
ATGTCCGGCTGGAAGTAGTCACGGATGGCGCGGATGACCAGGCTGCCTTCCTGGTAGATCAGGAACGCGCCTTCCTGGGCCTGGGCGGCGCCGTCGATGGCACGCCACAGTTGCAGTAGGTAGTTGAGGTCCCACTGCAGTTCCTCGGCGTTGCGGCCGATGGCGGCGGTGCGGGCGATCAGGCTCATGCCGCCCGGCACTTCGAGCTGGTCCATCACGTCGCGCAGCTCGGCGCGCTCGTCACCCTCGACGCGGCGGGATACGCCACCGCCACGGGGGTTGTTGGGCATCAGCACCAGATAGCGGCCGGCCAGGGATACGAAGGTGGTGAGGGCGGCGCCCTTGTTGCCACGTTCGTCCTTCTCGACCTGGACGATGAGCTCCTGGCCTTCCTTCAGGGCTTCCTTGATGGACGCACGGCTGGCGTCCACGCCGGGCTGGAAGTAGGCACGGGAGATTTCCTTGAACGGCAGGAAGCCGTGGCGCTCCGCGCCATAGTCGACAAAAGCAGCTTCGAGACTGGGCTCGATGCGCGTGATGACGGCTTTGTAGATGTTGCTCTTACGTTGTTCCTTGGCGGCCGATTCAATGTCGAGATCGATCAGTTTCTGACCGTCGACAATGGCAACGCGGAGTTCCTCGGCCTGCGTTGCATTGAAGAGCATGCGCTTCATTCGTCTTCTTCTCCCGCGCAGCGCGCGCAGGACGGGGGCAGGACGAAACGCGCCGCCGCTTAATTGCGGTGACTTAGTTTGGCGTTGTCGCGACTATCCTTCATCGGGGAAATCAAACTAGGTGGTGAGCGGCGGAGCTTCGTCATGTCACCCTGAACCGCGTACTACGCCGGGGCGGCAGTGAGGCTGCTACACGACTGGTCTCGCGGATCCGGAGCGGGGTATCTAACCGCCGCATGCCTTTTCGCGACCTCGGGCTTGCTGCTTTGACTCACTGGCTGCCCCTGTGTTCAGGGCCGTCAATCTGCGTGCGCGCTGGCGCGCAATAGGTACAAGTTTATTGTCGAATACAGTACCATCGCCCTCTTTTTGTCCGGCGATGGACCTTCCTTTTGGTTCTTCGGGAGCGGGGACGAGACTGGCGAGGCCAGGATCGAGTCGCTCTGGGGCGGCGAGTGCCGGTGTTGAATTCTGCACAACACGCATCTGGCGGGCACGACGCATCAGGACCGAAAAACCGTTAATTAGTATATTTCAAAACGATGGCCTTGAGTAAAGCACCCGCGGTAAGCCGTGTTTCCGTCGATGAGGGCAGCGCCGGGCAGCGTATCGACAACTTCCTGCTGCGGGTCTGTAGGGGTGTGCCCAAGAGCCACGTCTACCGCATTCTACGCAGCGGCGAGGTCCGCGTTAACAGCAAGCGGGTCGATCAGACCTACCGGCTGCAGGAGGGGGACGAGGTGCGCATCCCGCCGATCCGCCTGGCCGAGAAGGCCGAGGTGGCGGTGCCGGTCGGCAAGCCCTTCGACATCGTCTATGAAGACGAGGCCCTGCTGGTGCTCGACAAGCCGGCCGGTCTGGCGGTGCACGGGGGGAGCGGGGTGAGCTTCGGGGTCATCGAGCAGCTGCGCCGGCAGCGGCCGGAGGCGAAGTTTCTGGAGCTGGTGCACCGGCTCGACCGGGAGACCTCGGGCCTGCTCATCGTGGCCAAGAAGCGCAGCGCCCTGACCGTGCTGCACGACATGATGCGCGAAGGGCGGGTGCACAAGCGCTACCTGACCCTGGTGGCCGGACGCTGGCTCAACCTGCAGCAGCACGTCAAGCTGCCGCTGTATAAATACCTGACCGAGGATGGCGAGCGGCGCGTCAGCGTCAATCCCGAGGGCAAGCCGGCCCACAGCATCGTGCGCCTGCTGAAGCGCTGGCAGTCGTGCAGCCTGGTGGAGGTGGAGCTCAAGACGGGGCGCACCCACCAGATCCGGGTACATCTGAGTCACCTGGGCTTCCCGCTCTACGGTGACGACAAGTACGGGGACTTCGCCCTTAACAAGCGCCTCGACAAGGCCGGGATGAAGCGGATGTTTCTGCACGCGGCGAAGCTGGCCTTCCGTCACCCGCTGACCGACCAGTCGATTGAACTTGCGGCGGCCCTGCCGGCCGAACTGGAAGGCTATGTCGTGGCGGTGGAGCAGGCTGAGGAGAGGGAATATGGCTAGACGTTTCGAGCTGATTGTCTTTGATTGGGATGGCACCCTGCTGGACTCGGCTGCTGCCATCGTGCGCGCGATCCAGGCCGCGAGCGCCGACCTGGGGCTGCCGGTGCCGCCGGATGCGCGTGCCCGCCACGTGATCGGTCTGGGGTTGGGGGATGCGCTGCGGCATGCCGTGCCCGAACTGGCGGAGACTGATTATCCGAAGATGGTCGAGCGCTACCGTCATCACTACCTGGCCTCCGACCATGAACTCGACCTGTTTGAGGGGACGTACGAACTGATCGAATCCCTGCACGCCGAGGGGCGCCTGCTGGCCGTGGCGACCGGCAAGAGCCGCAAGGGGCTGGATCGGGCGCTCGAGCATTCAGGATTGGGGCCCTTCTTTCATGCCACCCGCTGTGCCGACGAGTGTTTCTCCAAGCCGCATCCGGCGATGCTGGAGGAGCTGCTGGATGAACTGGGGGTGGCGCGCGAGGGCTGTTTGATGATTGGCGATACCACCCACGACCTGCAGATGGCCCGCAATGCCGGGGTGGCGGGGCTTGCCGTGAGCTTCGGTGCGCATCCGGTGGAGCAGCTGCTCGCCGAGTCGCCGCTGGCCTGCGTGCATACACCGGCCCAGCTGCGTGCCTGGCTGGGGGCGCATGCGTGATCTGCGCGTCGGCTGACCTGCTCGAGGGGGGTGATGGCGTCCGTTTCACCGTGAGCCGTCCGACCGGCGAGGAGCCGGCCTTCGTGGTGCGTCACGGGGGGCGTGTGCGAGCCTATCTGAACCGTTGCGCCCATGTGCCGGTCGAGCTCGACTGGCAGCCTGGCCGTTTCTTTGATGCGGAGCGGCGCTACCTCATCTGCGCCACCCACGGCGCCCTCTACGAGCCGGGCAGCGGCTATTGCTTTGCCGGGCCTTGCAAGGGCCGGACCCTGGTGCCTGTCGAGGTGGAGGAGCGCGACGGCGGCGTCTATCTGGTGGTCTGACGCGCCTTGGTGGCGTGGGGTTTGGTGCTCTGCGTTTCCGGCTCCGCCAGGATCAGGAAGACGGTGGGGCGGCGGGCCAGGTCAGGTGCCTGCTCCTTGCGCCACTCGGCGATGCTGCGGCTGGCGATCCATTCCTCGCCCTGGGTCAGGTCGCGGGCCACGCACAGGCGGGTGCCCGGCTGGCACTGCTGGCGCAGGGCTTCGAAGAGGCGGTCGTTGCGGTAGGGGGTTTCGATGAACAGCTGGGTGCGGGCGAAGCGGGCGGATTCCGTCTCCAGCTCGCGGATGCGCCGGTCGCGTCCGGCCTCGTCCACCGGCAGATAGCCATGAAAGGCGAAGCTCTGGCCGTTGAGTCCCGAGGCCATCAGCGCCAGCAGCAGCGATGAGGGGCCGACCAGCGGAGTGACGCGGATGCCGCGCTCGTGGGCGCGGCGGACCAGCAGGGCGCCGGGGTCGGCCACGGCCGGGCAGCCGGCTTCCGACATCAGGCCGGCGTCGGCACCTTCCAGGAGCGGGCCGAGCAGCTTGTCCAGGTCGGCCTGGCCGGGCTTGTCGGGCAGCTCCCGGATGTCCAGGTCGCGCAGCGGGCCGGGGTGTTCCAGGCGTTTCAGCTCGGCGCGGGCCGTCTTGGCGTTCTCGACGACGAAGTAGTTGAGCCTGCGCGCCATGGCGGCCACGTCGGCCGGGGTGGTCAGGCTGCTGGCAGTGTCGAGTCCCAGGCTGGCCGGGATCAGATAAAGAATGCCGGCCATGGTCAGGGCAGGCTGACGCCTTCGTTGCGCAGCATGCGGGCCAGGGCGATCAGCGGCAGGCCTACCAGCGCGTTGGGGTCGTCGCCGCTCAGGGCGTCCAGCAGGGTGATGCCCAGCCCTTCGGATTTGGCGCTGCCGGCGCAGTCGAGCGGCAGCTCCTTGTTGACATAACGGACGATCTCTTCGTCGGACAGGGTGCGGAAGCGCACCTGGGTAGGGACGGCGTCCACCTGGATCCGTCCGCTGCGGGTGTTGAGCAGGGCCAGGGCGGTGTGAAAGATCACGGTCCGACCGCTCATGGTCTGGAGCTGAGCCACTGCGCGCTCTACGGTGCCTGGCTTGCCGAAGCGGGTCTCGCCCATGTGCGCGACCTGGTCGCTGCCGATGATCAGCGCATCCGGGTGGGCGGCGGCGACGGCCCGGGCCTTCTGCTCGGCGAGTCGCTCGGCGGTGGCGGCGGGGCTCTCATCGGGCAGCGGGGACTCGTCGATGTCCGGCCGGGCGGTTTCAAAGGGCAGGCCGAAACGCTGCAGGAGTTCCCGGCGATAGGCCGAGGTGGAGGCGAGGACGATTTTCATGGGGAGGGCGTCGGCGGAGGTGTCCGACGACAGTGAAGCAGGGTTTTGACACAGGGAGCCGAAAATAATATCATGCCGCGCTTATGTCGCAAGAAAGCTTCATGACCGATCTGCGAGCGCTGGCCAGAGATGGGCGTCGCGTGCAGGCTACGGTTCCGGTAGAACGGTTCGATCGTCTGGTCGAGTCTCTGCACGAGCCTGTCGGGACGGTGACTTTCGAGTTTCAGGGTGAGCGTGACGACGAAGGCAAGCTCTACGTCGATCTGTCGATCCAGGGTGACCTGGTTCTGCAGTGCCAGCGCTGTCTTGAGGCTGTGGTGTGGCCCTGCGAGGTGCGGAATCGACTGCTCCTGCTGCGTCCCGGTGAGCCTTTGCCGGAAGACGAGCTCGAGAATGACGAGGCCGATGCGCTTGAAGTGGAGCCTTTGACGGATCTGTTGGCGCTGGTGGAGGATGAAGTGCTCCTCGCCATGCCCCTGGTGCCCCGCCACGATGATTGCGAACCGCCGGTGAAGGCCGGCGTCGATGAAGAGATTTCGCCCTTCGCCGTCCTGCGCCAGTTGCGCGGCAAGGTTTAAGTATTCCTCAAGGAGTGTTTCATGGCTGTCCAACAGAACAAGAAGTCCCCGTCCAAGCGCGGTATGCATCGTTCCCACGATTTCCTGGTTGCCCCCCCGCTGGCCGTCGAGCCGACCACCGGTGAGGTGCACCTGCGTCACCACGTGTCGCCGTCCGGCGTCTACCGTGGCAAGAAGGTTGCCAAGGCCAAGGGCGAGTAATCTCCCCGCCCGGGAAGCGGCGCGACGCCTTCGGGCGATCGCGCCGTTTTTGCAAATGAAATCAACATTCTGCGCCGTATGACCGTCACCCTGGCGATTGATTGCATGGGGGGCGATCACGGCCCCTCGGTGACCGTGCCCGCGGCCCTGCATTTCATGCGGGCCGATCGCGAAGCACGGATCGTTCTGGTCGGGCGCGCCGAGGCCATCGAACCGCACCTGGGTACCGCCCAGGCCGAGTTCGGCGAACGGCTGCGCATCCAGCGCGCCTCTGAAGTGGTGGGCATGGACGAGCCGCCGGCTCTGGCCATGCGCAACAAGAAAGACTCGTCGATGCGCGTCTCGGTGGACCTCGTCAAGGCGGGGGAGGCCCAGGCAGCAGTGTCTGCCGGCAACACCGGCGCGCTGATGGCGATCTCCCGCTTCGTCCTCAAGACCCTGCCGGGCATCGACCGTCCGGCGATCTGCAGCACCCTTCCCACCCTGCGCGGCCAGACCCACGTGCTCGACCTGGGCGCCAACGTGGACTGTTCGCCGGAGCACCTCCTGCAGTTCGGCATCATGGGTGCCATGCTGGTGGCGGCGGTGGAGCACAACGAGCGCCCCAGTGTCGGCCTGCTGAACATCGGCGAGGAAGACATCAAGGGCAACGAGACGGTCAAGCAGGCCGGTGAGCTGCTCCGCAACAGCGGCCTCAACTTCTACGGCAACGTGGAAGGCAACGACATCTACAAGGGCACCGTGGATGTGGTCGTCTGTGATGGTTTCGTCGGCAATGTGGCCCTCAAGACCTCCGAAGGCCTGGCCCAGATGATGGCGACCTTCCTGCGCGAGCAGTTCTCCCGCAACTGGCTCACCAAGCTGGCTGCGATCTTCGCCATGTCTGCCCTGAAGGGCTTCAAGCACAAGCTCGACTCCCGCCGTTACAACGGCGCGGCCCTGCTCGGCCTCCGTGGCGTGGTCGTCAAGAGCCATGGCTCCGCGGACGCCTTCGCTTTCGAGCAGGCGCTCTGGCGGGCTGCCGAGGCTGCCCGCAACCGACTCATCGAGCGCATCAGCGAACGAATGGAACGCGAAAGGTCTGCCGCATGATCCATGCACGTGTGGCCGGGACAGGAAGCTACCTGCCTGGCAAGCCCGTCACCAACGATGATCTGGTGGCGCGGGGTATCGATACCTCCGACGAATGGATCACCGAGCGTACGGGGATCCGCTGCCGCCACCTGGCGGAGCCCGACGTCACCTCGAGCCAGCTGGCCTACGAGGCCAGTGTGCGCGCCATCGAGGCGGCCGGCTGTCAGCCCCAGGACATCGATCTGATCATCGTCGCCACGTCCACGCCGGATTACATCTTCCCGAGCACCGCCACGCTCCTGCAGGCGAAGCTGGGCATCACCAATGGTGGGGCGGCCTTTGACCTGCAGGCGGTGTGTGCCGGTTTCGCATACGCGCTGGCCACCGCCGAGAAGTTCATCTGTTCGGGGGCCAACAAGCGTGCCCTGGTGGTGGGGGCCGAAGTGTTCTCGCGCATCCTGGACTGGAACGACCGTGGCACCTGCGTGCTGTTCGGTGATGGCGCCGGGGCCGTCGTGCTCGAGGCCTCCGATGCGCCGGGTATCCTGGCGTCGGCCATCCACGCGGATGGCAGTCATAACCCGATCCTGTGCGTGCCCGGTCAGGTCAATCGCGGCAGCGTGACCGGCGACCCCTTCCTGCGCATGGACGGCCAGGCCGTCTTCAAGTTCGCGGTCAAGGTGCTGGCCGATGTGGCTCGCGAGGTCGCGCAGATCGGCGGCGTCTCCCTCGACGAGGTGGACTGGCTGATTCCGCACCAGGCCAACATCCGCATCATCCAGGCCACCGGCAAACGCCTCGGAGTGTCCATGGACAAGGTGATTGCCACGGTCTCGCGCCATGGCAACACCTCGGCGGCCTCCATTCCCCTGGCCCTCGACGAGGCGGTGCGGGACGGCCGTATCCAGCGTGGCCAGAAAGTCATTCTCGAAGGTATCGGTGGCGGCTTTGCGTGGGGTGCCACGCTGCTGCAGTTCTGAGCCTTTTCAATCCGTCGTGCTTGTTTAAGCCCATTCAAAGGTAGGCAACGATGAATTTTGCTTTCGTGTTTCCGGGGCAGGGCTCCCAGTCGGTCGGCATGATGGCCGCCTATGGCGAGTCAGCCGTGATCCGCCAGGCCTTCGCCGAGGCGTCCGACGCCCTTGGGCAGGACCTCTGGCAGATGGTCGCCGAAGGGCCTGCCGAGCTGCTCGCCCAGACGGTCAATACCCAGCCGCTGATGCTCACCGCCGGTGTTGCGGTGTATCGGGAGTGGGTTGCCCGCGGTGGCGCTGCGCCGTCCCTGGTGGCGGGGCACAGCCTTGGCGAATATTCCGCTCTGGTGGCTGCCGGCGCCCTCGATTTTGCCGAGGCCGTCAAGCTGGTGCGCCTGCGGGCTCAGGCCATGCAGGAGGCCGTGCCGCAGGGCGAGGGTGCCATGGCGGCCCTGCTCGGTCTGGACGAGCCGGCGGCGGCCGAGGCCTGTGCTGAAGCAGCCCAGGGCGATGTGGTGTCCGCGGCCAATCTCAACAGTCCTGGCCAGATCGTGATCGCCGGCTCCAAGGCGGCTGTTGAGCGTGCCATCGCCGCCGCCAAGGCTCGCGGGGCCAAGCGTGCCGTGTTGCTGCCGGTCAGCGCGCCCTTCCATTGCGCCCTGATGAAGCCGGCCGCCGAGCGCCTGCAGCAGCGCCTGGCCGAGATCGAGGTGCGTGTGCCGTCGATTCCGGTGCTCAACAACGTCGATGTGGCGGTTGAGGATCAGCCCGCCCGTATCAAGGACGCCCTGGTGCGCCAGGCCTATTCGCCGGTGCGCTGGATCGAGACGGTCCAGGAGATCGCCCGCCGCGGCGCCACGCACGTGTTCGAATGCGGCCCCGGCAAGGTGCTGGCCGGCATGACCAAGCGCATTGAGGGCAGCCTGCTGGGCGGCGCCATCGCCGATGCGGCGAGCCTGGAAGAAACGCTGAAGACGACGGGGGAAGCATGAGTCAGGTACTGCAAGGCCAGGTCGCGCTGGTGACCGGCGCGTCCCGCGGCATCGGCCGCGCCATCGCCCTCGAGCTCGGTCGCCTGGGTGCCACCGTGGTGGGGACGGCCACGTCCGAAGCCGGCGCTGCCGACATCCAGGCCGGCCTTGAAGCGGCTGGCATCGCCGGTCGCGGATTGGCGCTGGATGTGACCAATGGCGAGGCCTGTGAGGCCGCCCTCGCCGAGATCGAAAAGACCCTCGGGTCGGTCGCCGTGCTGGTCAATAACGCCGGCATCACCCGCGACAACCTCGCCATGCGCATGAAGGATGCCGAGTGGGATGCGGTGATGGACACCAACCTCAAGGCGGTCTTCCGCATGTCCAAGCTGGTCATGCGCGGCATGATGAAGGCCCGTGGCGGCCGCATCATCAACATCACCTCGGTGGTGGGTAGCTCCGGCAACCCTGGTCAGGCCAACTACGCGGCGGCCAAGGCCGGCGTGGCGGGCATGACCCGCGCCCTGGCCCAGGAGCTGGGCAGCCGCAACATCACCGTCAATTGTGTCGCGCCGGGCTTCATCGATACCGACATGACCAAGGAGTTGCCGGAAGCCCAGCGCGAGGCCCTGCAGGGCAAGATCGCCCTCGGCCGCCTCGGCAAACCTGAAGAGATCGCCGCCGTCGTGGGCTTCCTGGCCTCGCCTGCAGCCTCCTACGTGACGGGTGCCACCCTGCACGTGAACGGCGGTATGTACATGGCGTAAGTCTCGCCGCGCTGGCGAGGGTGCGCGTTTTTGGTAGAATGCGGGGGTTTTTGAATTCACCCGCAAAACTGGGAAGGAGTTACACAAATGGAAAACATCGAACAGCGTGTCAAGAAGATCGTTGCCGAACAACTCGGCGTGAACGAATCCGAAATCAAGAACGAATCCTCCTTCGTGGATGATCTGGGTGCCGACTCCCTCGACACCGTCGAACTGGTGATGGCCCTCGAAGAAGAATTCGAGTGCGAGATTCCCGACGAAGAAGCCGAGAAGATCACCAGCGTTCAGCAGGCGATCGACTACGTCACCGCTCACCTCAAGAAGTAAGACTCCCGGAGCCTGCCTTGACCCGTCGCAGAGTCGTCGTAACCGGCCTTGGCGTCATTTCGCCGGTCGGCAATACCGTGGCTGAAGCTTGGGACGCCATTACCAACGGGCGTTCCGGCATCGGTGAAATCACCCGCTTCGATACCTCGTCCTTCCCGGTGAAAATTGCCGGTGAGGTGCGTGATTTCGATCTTGCGGCCTATCTTTCTCCGAAAGAGGCGCGCCGGATGGATGGCTTCATCCATTACGGCCTCGCTGCGGGCATTCAGGCTTTCCGTGATTCGGGCATCGAAGTCACCGATGCCAACGCCCACCGGATCGGTGTCAACATCGGTTCCGGTATCGGCGGCCTGCCGATGATCGAGGATACGCACAACGATTTCCTCGCCGGTGGCCCCCGCAAGATTTCCCCCTTCTTCATTCCCGGCACGATCATCAACATGATCTCCGGCAACCTGTCGATCATGTTCGGCCTCAAGGGTCCGAACCTGGCGGTGGTCACGGCCTGTACCACCGGCCTGCACGCCATCGGCATGAGCGCCCGGATGATCGAATACGGCGATGCCGACGTGATGGTCTGTGGCGGCGCCGAGTCCACCGTGACGCCCCTCGCGGTGGGCGGCTTCGCTTCCGCCAAGGCCCTGTCCACCCGCAATGACGACCCGGCCACGGCCAGCCGTCCTTGGGACAAGGACCGTGACGGCTTCGTGCTGGGCGAAGGTGCCGGCGTGCTGGTGATCGAGGAATACGAACACGCCGTGAAGCGCGGCGCCCGCATCTATGCCGAGCTGGCTGGCTTCGGCATGAGCGGCGACGCCTATCACATGACCGCGCCGGATACCGACGGCCCCCGCCGCAGCATGGTCAACGCCCTGCAGAATGCGGGCGTGAATCCGGACGAGGTGCAGTACGTCAATGCCCACGGCACCTCCACGCCGCTGGGTGACAAGAACGAGACCGAGGCCATTCGCCTCGCTTTCGGTGCCGACGCGGCCAAGAAACTGGTGGTCAACTCCACCAAGTCCATGACCGGCCACCTTCTTGGCGGCGCTGGTGGTCTCGAATCGGTGCTGACGACCCTGGCGGTTTACAACCAGGTATCTCCTCCGACCATCAACATCTTCGAGCAGGACCCGGCCTGCGATCTGGACTACTGCGCCAACGTGGCCCGTCCAATGAAGATCGATGTCGCGGTGAAGAACAACTTCGGGTTTGGTGGCACCAACGGCACGCTGGTGTTCCGCAAGGTCTGACGTCGCAAGGCGTGCCGGGAATGGGTTTGTCCTGATCCGTTCTCCGGCCTCCTCGCTGTTGTCGTGAGCGTCGTCGTCGAAGTCATAAGGCCGTCGCGGTCATGCACCCTCCTGATTCTGGGAGTGCATGCCGCGGCGGCTTTGTCATTTGTGCTGCTGCAGGATGCGCTCCGGCAGGCATGGGCCGGGCCTGTGTGGGGATTGCTGCTGCTCTCCCTGGTCTGGCATTTTCGTCGGCGCAGCCCGAGAGTCCGTCGCCTGGCCTTGCAGGAGGAGGGCGGGCTGTGTCTGGATCCGGGTTTGCCTGGCGAGCGGACGGTCGGCCTGCTGCCGTCCTCCGTGGTGCTCGAGCGGGTGTTGTGGCTGATCTGGCGGGAGCAGGGGCGGAGTGCGGCGATGATGCTGTGCGCCGACCAGTTCCTTCAGGAGGACTGGCGGCAGCTGCAGCGTTGGGCTCGCCTGCGGGGCCCGGCCCGGTTCGGCGTGGAGCCGGAGCCGGGCGGGGAAGGGTTCAGCTCCGGCCGCGACCCGGCTTGAGCACGGTGTCCCGTGCGCGGGGCAGGGTCTTCGGGTAGTCACGGCTGAAATGCAGGCCGCGGCTCTCCTTGCGCTTGAGGGCGCTGCGGACGATCAGATCGGCCGTCAGCACCAGGTTGCGCAGCTCGATGAGGTCGTTGGATATCCGGAAGTTGCTATAGAACTCCTCGATCTCCCGGGTCAGCAGGCGGATCCGGTGCTGTGCGCGCTGCAGGCGCTTGTTGGTGCGCACGATGCCCACGTAGTCCCACATGAAGCGCCGAAGCTCATCCCAGTTGTGGGAGATCACGATGGCCTCGTCCGAGTCGGTGACCCGGCTTTCGTCCCACTGGGGCAGGGCGTCGGGCAGGGCGCGCGACGACCCGGCGATGTCGTGGGCCGCCGCCTCGCCATAAACCACGCATTCCAGAAGCGAGTTGCTGGCCAGCCGGTTGGCGCCGTGCAGGCCGGTGCAGGCGGACTCGCCCACCGCGTAGAGTCCCGCCACGCCGGTGCGCGCCCGCAGGTCGGTGACGATGCCGCCACACGAATAGTGGGCGGCCGGCACCACCGGAATAGGCTGGCGGGTGATGTCGATGCCCAGCTCGGCGCAGCGGGCCAGGATGTTGGGGAAGTGCTCTTCCAGGAAGGCGGCGGGCTTGTGGCTGATGTCCAGGAAGACGCAGTCGAGGCCGTGCTTCTTCATCTCGAAGTCGATGGCGCGGGCCACCACGTCACGGGGGGCGAGCTCTTCCCGCGGATCGTGCTCCGGCATGAAGCGGCTGCCGTCCGGCCGGCGCAGCAGGCCGCCTTCGCCGCGTACGGCCTCCGAGATCAGGAAGGACTTGGCCTGCGGGTGATACAGGCAGGTGGGGTGGAACTGGATGAACTCCATGTTCGCCACCTGGCACCCGGCCCGCCAGGCCATCGCCACGCCGTCGCCGGTGGCGGTGTCGGGGTTGGTGGTGTACAGGTAAACCTTGCCGGTGCCGCCGGTGGCCAGCACCGTGTGGCGCGCCGCGAAGGTGACGACCTCGTCCCTGGCGATGTCGAGCACGTAGGCGCCCAGGCAGCCCTCGCCGGGGCGGCCGATCTTGTCGCCGATGATCAGGTCGACGGCGATGTGCTGCTCGAAGATGGTGATGTTCGGGTGGGCCCGGACCTGTTCGGTGAGGGTGGCCTGCACGGCGGCGCCGGTGGCGTCGGCCACATGGATCACGCGCCGGTGGCCATGGCCGCCTTCCCGGGTGAGGTGGTAGCCGATCGCCGAGCTGGCATCTGCCGTGAACGGGACGCCGTGATCGATCAGCCAGCGAATGGCCCGAGGGCCGTTCTCCACCACGAAGCGGGTGGCGCTGTCGGAGCACAGGCCCGCTCCGGCGGTATGGGTGTCTGCCACATGGGCTTCGGTGCTGTCGGTCGGGTCCAGCACGGCGGCAATGCCGCCCTGGGCCCAGGCGCTGGCGCTGTCTTCGAGGGAGCGTTTGGTGACCAGGGCAACCTTGTGGGTGTCGGCGAGTCGGAGAGCGATGGATTGTCCGGCAAGGCCACTGCCCAGGATGAGGACATCGAAAGCGGTCACTTCAGGGAGTTGCCACAGAGGGCGATATTACGAAGCGGCGACTATAGCATGGGGTATCCGGCGTGCCGAAGTGCGCAAGACCCCTCCGGTGACTGAACTATACGCAGGCACGGGAGTCTAGAAGACACTTTGGCGAGGAATGCGTGGCTCTCGCGGTATACTCCGCGGTCGGTGGCCGGTCCGGTCACGGCAACGAAGGTTTACATTCCCCGACCATGAGTGATCGCGAAATTGACCAGCAACTGGTCGAGCGTGTGCAACGAGGCGACAAGCAGGCCTTTGGCCTGCTTGTGACCAAGTACCAGCGCAAGCTCGCCCGGCTACTGTCGAGATTGATCCGAGACCCCGCCGAAGTGGAGGATGTTGCCCAGGAAACGTTCATCAAGGCTTATCGGGCCCTGCCGTCGTTTCGGGGGGACAGTGCGTTCTATACATGGCTCTACCGGATAGGGATCAATACCGCCAAGAATTACCTCGTATCCCAAGGCAGGCGCGCGCCCACATCCACGGACTTCGACTCCGAAGAGGCGGAAACCTTCGAGGAGGGCGATCAGCTCCGCGACATCAACACGCCCGAGCGGCTGCTGATGACCAAGCAGATCGGCGATACGGTGAACGTGGCCATGGAGGCGCTGCCTGAAGAATTGAGAACTGCGATCGTGCTGCGAGAGATCGAAGGTTTGAGTTACGAAGAGATCGCCACGATCATGGAGTGCCCCATCGGCACCGTCCGTTCGCGGATTTTCCGCGCGCGGGAAGCTATTTCCGAGAAGCTCAAGCCGTTGCTCGATACGGCTCCGAACAAGAGGTGGTAAGACGATGAAAGAGAAAGTTTCTGCCCTGCTGGATGGCGCCCTCGACGAGCCGGCATCCGAGCGCATGCTGGACACCCTCAAGCGGGATCCCGCCCTGCGCCGGGACTGGGAGCGCTACAGCCTCATCGGTGACGTGATGCGGGATGAGCCCGTCCTGTCAGCTGATTTCACCAGCCGCCTGATGGCGGAACTGGAGCAGGAGCCGACGGTGCTCGCGCCGGTCCGTGTCGAGAACCGCAACAGCTGGGTCCGCCACCTCATGCCTATCGCGGCATCGGTGATGGGGGCCGCAGCGGTGGGCTGGGTCGCGATGATGCTCAATGGTGGCGGCGCCACGCCTGCGCCCACCGTGGCCGCCGTGAAGGCACCTGTGCCGGCCGTGGCGGTGGTCGATCCGGCTGTGTCGGCCCGCCTGGCGTCGGTCAGCGCCGAGCCCTCCGAGCGTGAATACCTGATCGCCCATCAGGCCATGGCCCCTTCGGCGGCCATGCCCGGCGTGGCCTATTACGTACGTTCTGTTTCCGACACTCGGATGGCCGGCGAACGATGAAGCGCTTCCTGTGCTTTCTGGCACTGTGCTGGACCTGTATGGGGGCCGCGCTGGCTCAGGTCCCCACCGATCCCCTCAGTTGGCTCGGGCGTATTTCAAGTGCAGCTCACCGGCTCAATTACACCGGTACCTTCACCTATCAGAGCGGCAAGCACGTAGAGACCTCCCGGATCACCCACATGGTGGATGCCGGTGGGGAGTATGAAAAGCTCGAGGCGCTCGACGGCAGCCCCCGCGAGGTGGTGCGCAATAACGACGAAGTACAGTGTTTCCTCCCCGAGCAGAAGCTGCTCATCGTCGACCAGTTCGGTGCCCGGCGCAGTTTCCCGGCGCGACTGCCCAAGTCTCCCAGTGCGCTGGCGGAGCATTACCGCATCCGCAAGGGCGACGTGGCGCGCATCGCCGGCATGGAGAGCCAGCAGATCATCCTGGAGCCCAAGGACGACCTCCGCTTTGGTCACCATCTATGGGCCGATGTGGCCACGGGCCTGCTGCTGCGCGCCCGGCTGGTGAGCGAGAAGGGCGACAGCATCGAGCAGTTCGTGTTTACCGAAGTGCAGATCGGGGCTCCGATTGACCGGGACAAGCTCAAGCCGCGCTTCACCAGTTCGGCCGACTGGAAGGTTGTGAATGCCCGCGGCAGCGACGTGAAGGTCGAGGACATCGGCTGGGTCTTCCGCAACACCATTCCGGGGTTCCGCCAGGTGGTGTCGGTGGCCCGTCAGGTCCGCAAGGAGCGGGGCGAGGCCTACCATGTGGTGTTCTCGGACGGACTGGCCGCGATCTCCGTGTTCATCGAGCCCGAGTCGGGCAAGGGCACCGTGCAGAGCGGCCTGAGCACCTCGGGCTCCTTCAATATTTTCCGTCGCACGCTGGCCGAGCATCGCATCACCGTACTGGGTGAAGTGCCGGCCCAGGCGCTTGTCCGCATCGCCGACGGCATCGAGCAGCGCAAGCGGTGATGCGGGTAGCGGGGGTGGTGCAACGCCTCGAGCAGGAGCATGCCTGGGTGGATGTCTCGGTGAGTGGCGGTTGCGGCCGCTGCAACGAGCCGGGCGGTTGCGGGGGCGTCAATATCGCGCGTCCCCTGGCCTTGCCCTCCAGGAGCGTCCGGGTCGCCAATCACATCCAGGCCAGGCCTGGCGACGCGGTGGCGGTGGTGGTCGATGATGGGGTGCCCCTGCGCGCTGCCTTGTTGGCCTACGGCTGGCCGGTGCTGGGTGTCATTGGCGGAGCGGCTGCAGGAACGCTGGCTGCTTCTCCGGGGCAAGGGGATTTTCTGGCCACCCTGGGTGCCCTGGCGGGCGGTCTCGTGGCCTACCTGGCCGGGCGGGCCCGGAGTCGCGGGCAGGATGCACCCCAGCTGCGACTCGAACGGGCGGATCTGACTGTAAACGAAGGGTGTTCCCGATGAGCGTACGGGGCTTCAGGCAATACCTGGCCGTCCTTTTCTTTCTTGTCGCCTTGCCCGCGATGGCGCGGGAGCTGCCCGACATCGCCGGCCTGGCGGAGCGCCAGGGGCTGGCGGTCGTCAATATCAGCTCGACCCAGGCGGTCAAGGCAACGCGCTCCGGCGTGCCGAACATGGATGAGGATGATCCCATGTTCGATTTCTTCCGCCGTTTCATTCCCCGTCATCCCTCCGTGCCCCGTGGCGAGCCCGACAACCGCTCCCTTGGCTCGGGATTCATCGTCTCCAGCGACGGCTACGTGCTGACCAATGCCCACGTGGTGGATGGGGCCGACGAGATCATCGTCAAGCTCACCGACAAGCGCGAGTTCCGGGCGCGGGTGATGGGGGCGGATCCGCGCACCGACGTGGCCTTGCTCAAGATCGATGCGACAGGGCTGCCCCGCGTGGTGCTCGGGGATCCCGACAAACTGAGGGTGGGGGACTGGGTGGTGGCCATCGGGTCGCCCTTCGGCTTCGAAAACTCCGTGACGGCGGGCATCGTCAGCGCCAAGGGGCGGTCCCTGCCGCAGGAGAATTTCGTGCCCTTCATCCAGACAGACGTGGCCATCAATCCGGGCAACTCCGGCGGCCCGCTGTTCAACCTGAAGGGCGAGGTGGTCGGCATCAACTCGCAAATCTACAGTCGGACCGGCGGTTTCATGGGCCTGTCCTTCGCCATCCCCATCGACGTGGCAATGGACGTGCAGAACCAGCTGCGCGCCAGCGGGCGGGTCCAGCGCGGGCGCATCGGGGTGGCCATCCAGGAGGTGTCCCGCGAGCTCGCCGACAGCTTCAAGCTGAGCAAGCCGGTGGGTGCCCTGGTCAGCTCGGTGGAGAAGGGCAGTCCGGCAGACAAGGCGGGTTTCGAGCAGGGCGACATCGTGCTGACCTTCGATGGCAAGTCCGTCTCCGTATCGTCCGACCTGCCGCGTATCGTGGGCTCCACCCGACCGGGCCACAAGGCGGCGGTGCAGGTCTGGCGGCGTGGGGCGGCGAGGGACCTCAGCGTGGTCGTGGCAGAGCTGCCCGATGACAAGCAGAGAAAGCCCGTATCGCGTGCCCCCAGGCCCGAACCGGCTGCCGCCAACAAGCTCGGCATCACCGTGGTGGCGCCGAATGCGGAGCAGCGCAAGGACGGCCGCTTCAGTGATGGCGGGGTGGTGGTGGATACCCTGCGCAGCGCCTCGGCCCGGGCCTCCGAGATCCAGTCCGGCGATGGCATCCTGGCGCTTGTCAGCAAGGGAGTGCGTACGGATATCCGCTCGGTGGATCAATTCAACCGGCTGGTGGCAGGCCTCGAGTTCGGCCAGAGCGTGACCCTTCTGGTGGCCCGCGGCGACTTCCAGACCTTCGTGCCGGTGCGTACCCTTGAGCGCTGAACGCCAGCTGACCGTGCTGAGCCGGGAGTGGTGCCACCTGTGCCACGACCTGATCGCGGCGCTCAAGCCCCTGCAGGCCGAGTTCGGCTTTGGCCTGCAGGTGATTGACGTGGATGCGGACGAAGCCCTCGAAGCGCGCTGGAACGAGCTGGTGCCCGTGTTGCTGGAAGGCGAGGTGGAGATCTGCCACCACTTCCTCGACGAGGGCGCCGTTCGTGCTCATTTCCAGCGTATCGGTTAGAATCCAAGTCTTTGCCGGCAAACAAAATTTATCAGGGTGCCCCTCGGCACCCTTTTTCATGGCTCATATGAAACAACCCCGTTCCACTGCGATCTCCGCTCCCTCCGGGGCGTCGGTGCGCGTGAGGCGGCTCGGCGCGTACTGATATGCAACATATCCGAAATTTCTCGATCATCGCCCACATCGACCACGGTAAATCCACCCTGGCCGACCGGATCATTCAGCTCTGTGGCGGCCTCTCCTCGCGGGAGATGGAAGCCCAGGTGCTCGACTCGATGGACATCGAGCGTGAGCGCGGCATCACCATCAAGGCCCAGACGGCAGCGCTCAGCTACCGTGCCCGGAATGGCGAGATCTACAACCTGAACCTCATCGATACCCCGGGGCACGTGGACTTCTCTTACGAGGTGTCCCGCTCCCTGGCCGCCTGTGAAGGCGGCCTGCTGGTGGTGGATGCCTCTCAAGGGGTCGAGGCCCAGACCGTGGCCAACTGCTACACGGCCCTCGACCAGGGCGTTGAAGTGGTGCCGGTGCTCAACAAGATGGACCTGCCCCAGGCCAATCCGGACGGAGCCAAGCAGGAGATCGAGGACGTCATCGGCATCGACGCCACCGACGCCATCCCCTGCTCGGCCAAGACCGGCATGGGCGTGGAGGACATCCTCGAGGCCGTGATCGCCCGCATTCCGCCGCCCAAGGGCGACCCGGATGCCCCGCTCAAGGCGCTGATCATCGACTCCTGGTTCGACAACTATGTCGGCGTGGTGATGCTGGTGCGCGTGGTGGATGGCACCCTCAAGCCCAAGGACAAGATCATGTTCATGTCCACCGGCGTGCAGCAGTTGTGCGAGCAGGTCGGTGTGTTCACGCCCAAGTCCCAGCAGCGCGAGACCCTGTCGGCGGGGCAGGTGGGCTTCATCATTGCCGGCATCAAGGAGCTGAAGTCCGCCAAGGTGGGCGACACCATCACCCTGGCCAACCGCAAGGCCGAGGAGCCCCTGGCCGGCTTCAAGGAGATCAAGCCCCAGGTGTTCGCCGGCCTCTACCCGGTGGAGTCCAACGAATACGACCAGCTGCGCGAATCCCTCGAGAAGCTGCGCCTCAACGACGCCTCACTGCAGTTCGAGCCGGAAGTCTCCCAGGCTCTCGGCTTCGGCTTCCGCTGCGGCTTCCTGGGTCTGCTGCACATGGAGATCGTGCAGGAGCGCCTGGAGCGGGAATTCGACATGAACCTCATCACCACGGCGCCTACCGTGGTGTACGAAGTGCTGATGAAGGATGGCACCGTCGAGCAGATTTCCAATCCGTCGCGGCTGCCCGACCTGTCCAAGATCGAAGAGGTACGTGAGCCCATCATCAAGGCCACCATCTTCCTGCCCCAGGAGTACGTGGGCTCGGTGATCACCCTGTGCAACCAGAAGCGCGGTTCCCAGGTGGACATGCTCTACCACGGCCGCCAGGTGCAGCTGATCTACGACATGCCGATGAACGAAGTGGTCATGGACTTCTTCGACAAGC
>CALBTT010000110.1 GCA_937967645.1 uncultured Zoogloea sp. | reverse complement strand
TATCGCTTACTTTCCTTTGTTTTTAAAAGACACGACGACCACCGAGATCTACACTCTTTCCCTACCCGACGCTCTTCCGATCTGGCCGCAACCCGCAACGGCCGGTTGGCGCGGGTGAACTTGGCACCCTTGCCAGCCTTGTGCGCCTCGAACCGAGCGTCGAGGTCGTTGGTGATCCCTGCGTAGAGCGCGCCGTTGGCGCATTCGAGCAGGTAGAGGCACCATTGCTTGATCGTGCTGGTCGTGTCCATCTTGCCCTCCGGTAGCTGTATTCCGGGCAAAGTATGGACTGGGCTCCATATTTTGTCAAGCTGCGCAGTTCTTTCTCAAGACCTGACAACGGTTTGCGCTGAATCACTCTTTCCACAAAGCGCGAGCGTTTCAGCGTGTTGCGCTCCATCTTGCTCACCTGCTGTCCTCATGGCCTTCTGGGCGGTGGAGTCGAGCATCTGCCGGTTGGGCGCAGGGGGTTTTGTCTTTGGGAAATTTCTACAAGATGGTGGCGAGCCGAGCGCGGTGGGAAACGCGCAGCGTTTTCCACGGCGAGCGGCGCAGGCGGCCCGAGCTTGTGGGGAACCGGCGAACCGTGAGCGAAGCGAACGGCTGTCCATCAGGCGAAGCCTGTGGGCAGGCCGATTCTCCACAGGCGAAGCCGCCCTACTACTAGCAATAAGAAATACTTGAAAACCTAATTGCTAAATACTTGGGGCAAAAATGCACTCGCCGCAAGTCGTACTGGCAGTACGTGTGTGAGCGTTTCAGCGTGAGTTTATTGTGAGTGTTTCAGCGCATCAATGTGAGTGTTTCAGCGTGGTTTTGTGAGTGTTTCAGCGTGGACAACTTTTTCCACACCCCGGAAAAATGAACGTAAGTCATTGATTTATATTGGGAAACGTCTTTTGTGAGCGTTTCAGCGTGGATAACTCTCTTCATCCACAGGGTTTATCCACCGATCAGGGCAGATCGACGCCACTCTTTACACACTAGATAACACATAGATAGGCGTAGTGTTCGCACATGACGAGCCGTAGTGTTCGCACAAAAAAAAGCCCGGCGCGGTGCCGGGCTTGGAAGGATCGACAGGGAGGGAGGTCGATCTAAGGGAGGGATCAGGAGGCGTTGGGCAGGATGTGGGGCGGGGACGGCAGGAGCATCAGCACGTCTTGGCGCACGTCCATCTTGGCTTCGCGATAGACGGCCATGACGTTGCGCAACTGCTTCTTGAAGTTGGCCTTGAAGTCGCGTTCGCCTTGAGGCGTGTTCGGGTAGTTCGAGCCGAACTGCCACTGTAGCTGCTTCCACGTCACCGGGGTGGGCACGGCGATGCTGTTGTAGCGGTAGGTCAGCCAGACGTAGATGTCGATGGCCAGCGGCGAGCGGAGCTTGTGCAGCACCCGCAGATCAACCGGGACGGAGTGGCAGATGCACTCATCGAAGAACTCTTCCGTGAGCATGAGCTTGCTCTGCCACGGGGCACGTTCTTCGATGTTCTGGGGGTTCCACAGCATCATGCCCTTGCGCGTGATGCGGACGCTTTCCCAGTGGAACTGGGAACCAGCGTCGCCCGTCAGGCTGATGTTGGATGTGAAAAGCCGCTTGGCCTGATCGCGCACGCGGGAGATGTCACCGCGTTCGCCGCCTGTGCTGCGCAGGCCCAGCTTCTCCATGAACTCGGCCTGCGAGTGGCCGAGGTGAATTTCACGGCCTCTCGTCTCTGCATAGCGCTTGGCCTCGGTGCAGAGGAAGGCCGTGATGATGCGAGGAATCTTGCCGTAGGGCAGGCCGATCTCCGGGTCGTTCAGGATCGTGAGGGTGTGCGCGCCGTTGCGCCGCTTGAACACCGCTCCCTCGACTTCGGAGTGGGGCAGCGATGCGTAGATCATCGCTGTGGCAAGGAAACCAAGGTCGCCGGTTTCCTTGGCGTTCTTCTCTTCGATCTCCATAGAGAGATGGAAGAGGTCGAGTTCCTGCTGGGACTTGTTGCGGGACTTGTCGTCGAAGGCGACAGGCTTGCGACCACGCTTGGCGGCGGGCGTCGTTTTCGTGATGCCGCGACGCGGAGCGGGTGGGGGTGTCTGGGTGGGTGTGTCGCCGAAGAGATCGGCGTTTTCTGTGGCCGCTGCGGGAGCTTGGGGAGCCGTCTGGACGGTGGGAGCAGGGGCGGCGGGAGGTGTGGGAGCAGCGACGGGAGCTTTGATGCCAAGAAGGGAGGATGCGGGCTTCAACGGTGAATAGCTGGCCCTAGCGCCTGTGAGCGCTGCTGATGCGGCAGCAGGTGCCGCTGTTTCATGGGCTTCGCGCATCTTGGCTGCGGTGGCTCGCCCTTGAGCTTCGTCACCACCCATTGCCACGTACCGCGCTACCCAGCCTTCTTCATCAAATCCCATCCCGTGTCCCTTTGTCCCGAGGGGGGTGTCGCCACCCTCTCACATCACATCACCATCTTTCGATCCTGATTGCTGCCTTGCCACTTGACAGACGCAATTCTACATGCTCTTGATGGGGCTGTATCATATCCAGACCTATGGTCAATGTACAGCACTTTATCAACATCCCGAAAAAATGCAATACCAGAAAACTAACAAAAAGATAGAACGCTGCAACGACACAAATATAACCTAAGTTGTTGATGCGCCTGTAAAAAAACTGGTTTTGGGTATTGACTGAAAGCCGCTTGCTTGGTACATTCCGCCACAGTGCCAACTTGCATCTGAACGATGTGGCGCGGTGCTGACAACTATTTCTCTGATGAAAGGAGTCCTTATGAGCAGCTTTGATCCCAACAAGTTGGGTGGCGGCGGCAAGGGCAGTGGTCAATCCAAGCCCCGCGCCGAACGTCTGTTTGTGGCAGTCGAGTCCTACGAGACGCCTGCCGATGGTTTTCACTATGCCGTGGGTCGCCGGGTGGACAACCCGGACGAAGTGGTCAAGGTGCGCCTGACCACGGTCAGCGAGCGCGTGGCCGAGCGGCCCGACTCGAACGAGGCCAAGGTGAAGGAGCAGTACGTCACGGGTGAATTCCACCGTGACACCATCGCCGACAAGGCCAAGGCCAACATCCCCCTGATCTCGTTCGACGAGGCGTACAAGGTCGCCACGAACGAGAGCGGCGTCACCGAGTACCGCGCCCACTGGCCGAAGGTCATGGCCGCGAACCCGCAAGCCGAAACCATGATGGGCCTCGCGCACATCAAGCTGCGCGACTCGGTGGAGATCGAAGGCGGCAAGCGCAGCAACGCCCAAGCCTACGTCGAGATGCTCAAGGGCGCGACCATCGTCAACAAGGACAACATCGACGCCGCGCTGACCAACGCGCTGTCGATCAAGGACGAGCAGGGCCGTGCCCGCGATCCCATCGCCATCGTGCGCGTGTTCCACGAAGGCAAGCAAGTCGCCGCGCCGCGCCTGTACCCGGACACCGAAAAGACCAAGGTGTTCGATCAGGCGCTGGGCGACCACAAGGAAGTCTCCCGCAAGGTCGATGCTGCTGCCACGCTGGGCAAGCTGATGGAAGCCAAGCCCGGCTTCTCCGCTGTGGACACCGAGTACAAGGACGTGATCCGCGCCGTGATCGCTGGCGTCAAGGGCGACGCCGAGCCGAACTACGCCTCGCAGGATCAGGCCGTGCGCGACAAGGTGCGCAACTACTACTACGGCGCGGCGCAAGGCGCGCTGACGGTCGAGGTGGTGTCCGCCGAGAAGATCGACTTCGGTGCCGACTCGCGCAAGACCTACCTGAACGAGAAGGATCGTTCGCATCTGGCCGCCTACACCATCCGCGAGCCGAACGGCGACTACGTGCGCGAAACCCCGGCCTTCACCAACACGGTCGTGGCCGTGCATCGCCACCCGGACGGCGAGCCGTATGCGGTGTTCGCGTCGCCGACCGAGATGTGGCCCAAGAAGGCCATGATGAAGTTGGCCGAGGTGCCCTACGAGGCCATCCCGCGCATCGAGTTCGGCAACGAGGCCGCCAAGACCGTGGAGGCCGAGAAGCCTGCCCCGGCTGCGGCTGCACCCGCTGCTGCCGAGCCGGAAGAGCGTCAGCCTGCGACGGCCGACTACGACGACGGCCCGAGCATGTGATGAAGGCGGGGGAGGTGGACGCACCTCCCCAGTCACCCAGCGGGTCGAGCGGCCCGCTTCATCCATCCTGTACTGCTTGGCATCCCGCTTTCGCGGGCGGGATACCAAGCCGCACAGCGCCCTTGGAGGGTGTGTCTGACGACGTTGGAGCAACGGCCGGTTCGTGGCAACGCGATCCGGCCGTTTCCGCATGTGCGTCTGCTGGGCATTGAAAAGAACTTGCGTAGGCGGGATAGCTGACGATGAAAACACAACGCTGGATCGACCTGTCCGCACAGGGCATCTATCTGGGCAGCATCAAGATGGCTGACGGGGTTGAGCGCTTGGCGCTCATCGACATGAACAACACCGTGGCCCCGGATCGGTTCAAGGAGATCGGCTTCCTGCCGTTCGAGGGGTCGCCACGCTTCGACCGTGGCATCTACTACATGGCGGGCGATCAGGGCTTGAGGCCCAGCCGGATCGCCGCTGCCATCGGCATCGAGAAGTGCCCGCTGGTCGAGGTCGCGGTGAGCGAGATCGACAGCGTGTTCCGCGAGCGCTGTGCCCAGAAGTTCCAAGCGAACCTCAATGCGGTCGCGCTGCGCGCCGACGTGCTGGGCGTGAACGCCGAGGGCAACACCGTCTACCAGACACCGGCCGGGCGCTTCGTGCGCACGTCCGAAAGCGAGGCTGTGACCGAGCGCTCCGTGGAGTCGCAGGGTGTGAGCAGGGCGATGTTCCTGCGTGCCGACAGCGAGGAAGAACTGCGGCTGTGCGGCGATGGCTTTGTGGGCCAGATCATGGGCGGCCAGAAGGCGTCATGGGCCGACCTGCAAAAGTTCGGCCGCGTGGTGTACGGCAAGGAGCCGAGTGACGGCGAGATGCACCGGCTTCAAGAGGCCGTCGAGGCATCGGCCTACCGCGCCTTCGCGAACAAGGCCCAGAACGGGCCGACCGAGCGTGCCTTCAAGGTGGCCGCCGACTTCTACTACGGCCTGCCTGCGGCGCGGATGCGCACGTCGGAGTCCGTGTTCTTGCAGCAGTATTCGACCCCCATGCCGATGTCGGTGGTTGCCCAGCGGCTGGTGATGGGCGACGACGACATCAGCGGGCGCTCGTTCTTCGAGCCGACCGCAGGCAACGGCGGGCTGGTCAACCTGATCCCCGAGGGCGCGAAGGTGTACGCGCTGGAACTGGATCGCAAGCGGCTTGACGCGCTGCGCGAGAACCCGCGCATCACGGCTGAACTGGGTGACGCCACCGATGTGCCCTTCCGCGCCCGGTTCGCGGTGCCGGAAGGCTTCGACTACACCATCGCGAATCCGCCGTTCGGCAGCATGGACGAGGCCCGCTCGTTCGACAAGCTGCCGTCCGTGCGCAGGCTCGATCACTACATCGCGCTGCGCACGCTGGCCGCCCGCAAGGATGAGGGTCGGTCAGTCCTGATTTTCGGTGCAGACAGCGCCCAGTCGGATGGAACCGTGAAGGGCGGTGCCAAGCACTTCCTGAACTACATCCATGACCACTACGAGGTGCATGGTCTGGTGGAGCTTGACGGCCGGATGTACACGCGCCACGGCGCGGGCTACAACGTCCGTCTCATGGTGATCGGCGACAAGCTCGCCGAGCCTCACCAGTCCTCGGTGCCGGACAAGCTGCCTGTGCTCACGACCTACGATGAGTTGTGGGGATGGTCGGAGAAGGTCATCGCCGCGTACAACGCGCCGCGCCCCGAGCCGCAGAAGGCGAAGAAGCCTGAGCCGGAGGTCGGCGACAGCGTGTATGTGCGTGGTGGCGAGTACGAGGGCACGATCCGCACGCTGCTGGGCAAGACACCGGACGGCTTGGGCTATGTGGTCAGCGATACCCTGCGTGATCGCATCATCGTTCCGGGTGTGGAGTTCCATCGTTCCCTTGCGCAGCCGAAGGTCGGCGAGCGCGTGAGGTTCACGGCGCTGGATGCAGGCGATCCTCTGTCTGTGGGCATCGTGGAAGGTCTGGTGGTGGACGCAGCAAGCACCAGTGCTGGGAACACCCGCTATCGCATCCTGACCGACGATCCCGCGCCGCAAGGTGGCGGGAACATCGAGAAGCTGGTCTACAGCCATCAGGGCCGCATCGTCGTCATTCCGCCCGCGCCGGAGTTGGCCGTGGCCGAGGTGCGGGTCGGCATCTTCGAGAACGACCCGATGGAAGTGCCGGATGGCTGGGTGGTGATGAATGCCTCGCGCCCGCTGCTGGGGTCGCGCACGGAAGAGAACACCGAAGCGTGGCCGGGCCGCATGTTCTACGCGGCCATCGACCCAGCCGATCCGATGGCGTCGCGCTACATCGAAGAGAACAAGCGGCTTGACGCCCGCGTCGTGCTCGTCGCGAGTCGCGAAGAGCAGGTGGGCATGGCGGTGGCGCGCAGCGAGTATCGCGAGCGCTACTACGAGATGGAGGCCGAAGAGCGGGCACGGTCGGCCGCTGGCCTGATGCGTAGCCTCAACGAAAAGACCTACGGTGAGGCCAAGGCCCTGCTCGAAGAGGCACGGGCCTATCTGGCAACGCTGGAAGCACCGGAGGCGCAGCGCGCCTCGCTGACCGCCGATGGCACGGTGGCCGAAACCGGCGAGGTGAAGGCACCGGGCAGTCTGCCCGACATGGCCGTGGTGCGGGACATGGACGGCAAGCTCTTCATCGTCACCTACGGCCGCTTCGACCGCGTGGGCGGCCAGCCGTTCACGCCGGGCGAGCGGCCCGAGATGAGCCATGAGGTGCAGGTGAGCTTCGACCTGAGCGAAGCGCGCCGCAACCCGGATATGCGCGCCGGGCCGCTGTTCTACACCGGCCTGCGCTATGAGGGCGACTGGGAGAACGTCGCCAAGTACCAGCCTGCGCAGGTGCAGGAGGCGGCGGCTGTGCCTGAGCCGGATTTTCCGGGCTTCACGCGCCTGCCGAACGGCAACTGGGTCGGCAACAGGTCGGTGTACTACGGCGACCTGAGCGTGGATCGACTGGACGCGATGCTGCGCCGTGTCGAGCCGCGCCCTGACGACATCGAGCCGTTGAAGGACTACAAGTGGATGCTGCTGTTCGACCAGCAGACCGCCGACGAAAAAGGCTTCATGCACCGCTACAACGCCGATGGCGGGCCGGTGATGGTGCCCGTCAACAAGTTCTGGCTGGTCAACATCGACGAGCGCATCCGCGTGCTCGGCGGTGATCCGCAAGACCTGACCAACAACCCGCTGGTGCTCAACCTGCAAGCGCGCACGGAGGCTGCTGCGCAGCCCGAGAAGCGTGAGCCGAAGCCCGAGAAGCGTGAGCCGAAGCCCGAGCCTGTCGAGATCGACGTGGCGGCTGTGGCGGTTGAAGCCAGCCCGGCATTCACGACTGAGGCCAACCCGCCGTCATGGGTGGTGGCAGCGCCCGGCAATGGCGAGAAGCGCGAGCCGTGGCAGATGACGAGCGACGAGTGGAGCGAGGCGCTGGGCAAGGCCGACCGCAGCCGCAGCATCGTCGGCGGCCGGTTCCCCGGAGGCCAGCAGGCCGCAGCCATCGGCGAGATCGCCCGGCTGCAATTCGAGGTGACGAAGTGGTATCACGAGCGGGCCAAGGCGGGCGACAAGGAAGCCTTGGAGTGGATCAATCTGCCAATGGGCATCACGCACCGCGAGGTGATCGCCAAGGCGATGTCCGAGAAGCTGCCGGTGCCGAACCATGTGCTGGCCGAGTACCCGGAACTCGCTGCGCCCGCGCCGGAGCGGCGCATCAACGAGTTCCAGACGCCGTACCAGTCGGCGTCCAAGCTCGGTCAGCCGTCAGGCATGGTGCCGATCAACATGGCCGGGGCCACTTATGCCGCGCTGAACGATCTGGAAGCGCGGGAAGGCCCGGTCGATGACTTCGTGGCCGAGAAGCTGCGCTACTCGAAGGAGCAGCTTGGCTCGTTTTTCAGCCCGGAGCAGATCGACGCGCTCGCGCTGGCGATCCAGTCGGTCGAGTCCGGCCGGGGCATCATCAATGCCGATCAGACCGGCATGGGCAAGGGCCGCTTCGTGGCCGGGATGATGCGCTACGCGAAGCTGCACGAGCAGACGCCGATCTTCCTGACCATCAAGCCCGAACTGTTCACCGACATCTTCCGCGACATCGAGGACATCGGTTCGCGGCAACTGTTCAACAAGCTCTTCATCTTCAACGAGGGCGTGCATGTCATGCGCTTCGGCACCGAGGATGAAATCCTGTACCGGGCCACGTCGCCGCAGGAGCGGCGCAAGGCCACCGATGACATGGACATCGACCCGGCGACCGACATGGTGCTCGCGACCTACTCGCAGTTCCAGCGTGCCGCGTCGAAGAACCTCAAGTCGCAACTGCTGACCGCGATCTCGCAGAAGCAGACGATGCTCTTCCTCGACGAAGCGCATGTCGCTTCGGGCGCGTCGAACATCTCGGCCGCAGTCGGCGAGGCCGTGGCGAACACGCAGGGCGTGGTCTATTCGAGCGCGACGCCGCTCAAGGGCGTCAGCAACTTCGCGATCTACAACAAGGTGTTCCCGGCCTCGGTTGACCTCAAGTCGCTGCCGGACACGCTGCGCACGGGCGGCGAGGCGCTGCAAGAGGCCATCAGCGCGAACATGGCCCGCGACGGCGTGCTCATTCGCCGGGAGCACGACTTCTCCAAGCTGACCTTCGTCACACGCCTTCCTTCGCCGGAGCAGCAAGGGCGCAACGTCGAGTTGGCGAACAAGCTGTCGGAGGCGCTGGCTGGACTGTCCTACCTCGCGGGCGATGTGTCCAAGATGGTCGGCAAGATGAACAAGTCGTTCGAGGGCGACTGGGAGAAGATTCCCGAGCAGGAGCGCAAGGGCCAGCGGATGCGGGCTTCGAGCATGAACTTCGGCTCGCGGCTGTACGCACTGAACCGGCAGTTCCTGTTGGGCATCAAGATCGAGGATTCGGTGCAAGCAGCGCTGGATGCCTTGCAGTCTGGTCGCAAGCCGGTGATCGCGGTGTAGCGAAGAGATCGGAAGAGCACACGTCTGAACTCCAGTCACGAATCACCATCT
>CALBTT010000109.1 GCA_937967645.1 uncultured Zoogloea sp. | reverse complement strand
GGGCATCGGACAGGCGCGGACGCACCACGCGCTGGTTGCCGGTGATGATGTTGGACGGGTCGGCCAGTTCCATGTTGGACACGATCAGGAAGCGGTTGAGCAGCTTGCCTTCGGCGTCGAACAGGGGGAAGTACTTCTGGTTGGCCCGCATGGTGAGGATCAGGCACTCCTGGGGCACGGCCAGGAACTCGGCCTCGAACTCACCCACGTAAACGGTCGGGTGCTCGACCAGCGCGGTGACTTCGTCCAGCAGGTCGGCGTACTCACCGAGGGTGGCGTTCTGGCGCCCCGCCTCGGACACCAGCTGCTTCTCGATGTTGGCGCGGCGCTCGGCGAAGTCGGGGATGATCTTGCCCTCGGCCAGCAGGGTCGGCTCGTAGGCG
This sequence comes from uncultured Zoogloea sp., assembly GCA_937967645.1. Classification (GTDB taxonomy): domain Bacteria; phylum Pseudomonadota; class Gammaproteobacteria; order Burkholderiales; family Rhodocyclaceae; genus Zoogloea. The sequence continues at coordinate 44,646 of CALBTT010000109.1, read as the reverse complement.
TCGGCGGTGGCGATCTCGATGTCGCCACGGCTCATGAAGCGGTGGCCGCGGGTGGTCCGGCCGGACTGGATGTCCAGCACGCTGCCCGGCACCACATCGGCACCGTGCAACAGGGTCAGCTTGTGGGCGGGACGCACGAAGGTGGCGTCGCCATCGCCCCAGCGCATCACCTTGGGGATGGGCAGCTGCTTGAGGGCATCCTGGACGATGCCGCCGAGCACGTCGGCCAGCCTGGCGCCCGCCACGGTGGAGGTGTGGAACAGGGCTTCGGCCTTGCCATCCATGCGGCGCTCGAAGGTGGCCACGGCCGACAGCGGGATGCCCTTGGCCTCGAGCTTCTTGGTCAGGGCCGCGGTGGGCTGGCCATCGGCGGTGAGGGCCACCGACACCGGCATGATCTTCTCGGTGACATCCTTGGCGGCACCCTCGGACAGCACGCCCGCCACGGTGATGGCCAGGCGGCGCGGGGTGGCGAACCAGCGGGAGGCACCATCGGCCGGGGCCAGGCCGCGGCTGCGCAGGCCGGCCAGGATGCCGTTGGCGAAAGCCTGGCCCAGCTTGGGCAGGGCCTTGGGCGGCAGTTCTTCAGTCAGCAGTTCTACGAGCAGGGTCGCGCCGGTCATCACGCGGCCTCCTTCTTGAGCATCGGGAAGCCCAGGGCTTCACGGGAGTTGTAATAGGCCTGGGCCACCTCGCGGGCCAGGGCACGCACGCGGCCGATGTAGGCGGCCCGCTCGGTGACGGAGATCGCGCCACGGGCATCGAGCAGGTTGAAGGTGTGGGAACACTTCATGACCATCTCGAAGGCGGGCAGCACCAGGGGCACGGCCAGCAGGCGCTTGGCCTCGCCTTCGTACTCGCCGAACAGGCGGAACAGCCACTCCACGTTGGAATGCTCGAAGTTGTAGGTGGACTGCTCCACCTCGTTCTGGTGATAGACGTTGCCATAAGTGACCGGCGTGCCATCGGGGCCGATGGACCACACCAGGTCGTAGACGTTTTCGACGCCCTGCAGGTACATCGCCAGGCGCTCCAGGCCGTAGGTGATCTCGCCCAGCACCGGCTTGCAGCTCAGGGAGCCGACTTCCTGGAAGTAGGTGAACTGGGTGACTTCCATGCCATCCAGCCAGACCTCCCAGCCCAGGCCCCAGGCGCCCAGGGTCGGCGACTCCCAGTCGTCCTCGACGAAGCGGATGTCATGGGCATTGGGGTCGATGCCCAGCGCCCGCAGGCTGTCGATGTAGAGCTCCTGGATGTTCACCGGAGACGGCTTGAGCACCACCTGGTACTGGTAGTAGTGCTGGAGGCGGTTGGGGTTTTCACCATAACGACCATCCTTCGGGCGCCGGGACGGCTGCACATAGGCCGCGTTCCAGTGCTCGGGTCCGATGGAACGCAGGAAGGTGGCGGTATGGAAGGTGCCGGCGCCCACCTCGATGTCATAGGGCTGGAGCAGGGTGCAACCGTGCTCGGCCCAGAAGTTCGAAAGGCGCAGGATGATCTGCTGGAAAGTCGGTTTTTGGACGGACATGGGTGCTCCGCGGCGCTGTGCCGCTCGGATTGGGGCAAAGGCCGGATTTTACTGGGTTTCTGCGGACAGGGCATGCCCCTTGGTCAAGGACGGCGCACCGACAAGCCTCGACGGTCAGTTTTTGCAAATTTAGGTGTCAAGAAAATGCACACCCGAACCGTAAATAAGCAAACACAAATAAAAGCCGGCGTTCCCCAATGACTGGTGTGTGACCCGTGTGCGGCGGGATTTAGAAGGAGAGGAACTCATCGTGAACCTGGCAAACCTGCGCGTTGCGACGCGCATGCGGCTTCTTGTCGCCCTTACCCTTATCGGTCTGATCGTGCTCTGCGGAGTCAGCCTCGCGCATTTGCGCAGCAGCATGATGGAAGATCGGAAACTGCAGACCCAGTACCTCGTGGAAGCGACGCGGGGCATTCTGGAACACTTCCACAAGCTGGCCCAGGCCGGCACCCTGCCGGAGGCGGACGCCAAGAAGGCGGCCACCGAAGCCATCCGGTCCATGCGCTACGACAAGACCAACTACGTCTTCATCGTGGACACCAACAACCGCTACATCCTGCTGCCGCCCAAGCCTGCCATGGAAGGCTCCGATGCCAGCGGCCTGAAGGATGCCACCGGCAAGTCCATCATCGTCGAGCTGGTGAAGGCGGCCAATGCGGGCGGCGGCTTCGTGGACTATTTCTACCCCAAAGCCGGCGAGTCCGAAGCGCAACCGAAGATCTCCTATTCGGCCCCGTTCACGCCCTGGGGCTGGATCCTCGGCACCGGCATCTACGTGGACGACGTGGATCGCGAGTTCCGGGCCATTGCCGGCCTGCTGGGCGGCATCTCGATCGTGCTGCTGGCCACACTGGGCATCGTCGGCTGGCGGGTCAGCACCAGCGTCACCCACCAGCTGGGCGGCGAACCGCAGAATGCGACGCAGGTGATGCAGCAGGCCGCCGCCGGCGACCTCACCGCCTCGGTGGCCAGCGCCAACGAAGGCAGCATGCTCAAGGCCCTGGCCAACATGATCGGCACCCTGCGCACGATGATGGGCGAGATCAACAGCGGCGCCAATCAGCTGGTCACCAACGCCGACCACATCAGCCGGGTTTCCAGCGAAGTGGCCGATGCGGCGGTACGTCAGTCTGACGCCACGGCGTCGATGGCCGCGGCCATGGAAGAGCTGACGGTCAGTTCCAGCCATATCTCGGCCAGCGCCCTGGAGACCGAGCAGAACTCCCAGGAGGCGATGCGCCTGGCGGCCGAGGGCAGCGAGCGCGTTGGCCAGGCCTCCAGCGCCATCAAGCGCATGTCGGAAACCGTGACCGGCGCCTCCAGCCGCATCCTTGCCCTGGAGGAACGCATCGGCCAGGTCTCCTCCATCGCCAACGTGATCAAGGAGATCGCCGGCCAGACCAACCTGCTCGCGCTCAATGCGGCCATCGAGGCGGCCCGTGCCGGCGAACAGGGTCGCGGCTTTGCGGTGGTGGCGGATGAAGTCCGCAAGCTGGCCGAGCGCACCTCCTCCGCCACGACCGAGATCGAGCAGATGATCGCCGGCATCCAGGACGACACCAGCGGTGCCGTCGGAGCCATGAATGCGGCGCTGCCGGAGGTGGACCAGGGTGTCGCCCTTGCCGCCGCCGCCGCCGAGGCCCTGAAGGCGATCGAGGAAGGCGCCCGCCAGACCCTGGTGCGCGTGCGCGAGATTGCTGAAGCTACCCGCGAGCAGAGCGCCGCCAGCACCTCCATCGCCCAGCGCGTGGAAGAGATCTCGTCCATGGTGGAGTCCACCTCCGAGAGCATCCGTGGCGCGGCGGACGCAGCCATCGGCCTCGAACAGATCGCCGGCAACCTGAAGGATCAGATCGCCCGCTTCCGGGTCTGACACGTCCCGCACGACAAAAAGGCACGGGCCCCGCAAAGGGGCCCGTGCCTTTTTTACGTCGAGACAGGCTCAGGCGTCGACCTGAGGCAGCCCGGACAGCGCCATGGCCAGTTCCTTCTCGTCATAGGCCTGATCCACCAGTTTGCCGGAGAGGTAGTTGGTGTAGGCCGTCATGTCGAAATGACCGTGACCGGACAGGCAGAACAGGATGGTCTCGCTCTTGCCTTCGGCCTTGCAGCGCAGGGCCTCCTCGATGGCGCCACGGATCGCATGGGTGGACTCGGGCGCCGGCACGATGCCCTCGCTGCGGGCGAACATCACACCGGCCTCGAAGCAGGCGGTCTGTGTCACGTTGCGGGCCTCGATCAGGCCGACCTCCTTGACGTGGCTGACCAGCGGCGCCATGCCGTGGTAGCGCAGGCCGCCGGCATGCAGGCCCGGCGGCGTGAAGTCGCTGCCCAGGGTATGCATCTTGACCAGCGGGGTCAGGTGGGCCGTGTCGCCAAAGTCGTAGGCATACTTGCCGCGGCTGAGGGACGGACAGGCCGACGGCTCGACGGCGACGATGCGGCGCTTCTTGGCCTTGGGGCCGCCACGCAGCTGCAGGCCAATGAAGGGGAAGGCGATGCCGGCAAAATTGGAGCCACCGCCCACGCAACCCACCACCACATCGGGGTCGTCACCAGCCATCTCCATCTGCAGGATGGCCTCTTCGCCGACGATGGTCTGGTGGAGCAGCACGTGATTGAGCACCGAGCCCAGGGCGTACTTGGTGTCGTCGTTCTTGGCCGCCACCTCGACGGCCTCCGAGATGGCGATACCGAGGGAGCCGATGTGATCCGGATACTTCGCCAGCACGGCGCGGCCGTACTCGGTCTCGCTGGACGGAGAGGCGACGCAGCGCCCGCCCCAGGTCTCCATCAGCGCACGGCGATAGGGCTTCTGGTCATAGGACACGCGCACCTGGAAGACCGTCACCTCCAGCCCGAACAAGCCGCCGGCGTAGGACAGGGATGAGCCCCACTGCCCCGCCCCGGTCTCGGTGGTCAGGCGCTTGACGCCCTCCTGGGCGTTGTACCAGGCCTGGGGCACGGCGGAGTTGGGCTTGTGGCTGCCAGCCGGCGAGACGCCTTCGTACTTGTAGTAGATCTTGGCCGGCGTGCCGAGCAGCTTCTCGAGACGGCGGGCGCGGAACAGGGGGCTGGGACGCCACTGGGTCAGCACATCGCGGACCGGCTCGGGGATGTCGATCCAGCGCTCGGTGGACATCTCCTGGGCGATGACGGCGTCCGGGAAGATCGGCGCCAGATCCGACGGCCCCAGGGGCTGCAGGGTGCCCGGATGCAGCGGCGGCGGCAGGGGCACCGGCAGGTCGGCGGCGATGTTGTACCAGGCCTTGGGCATGCGGGATTCGTCGAGCAGATACTTGATCTGGTCGCTCATGGCTATCCTCCTTGAATCGTATTGGTCTTGTATGTTCGGAAAAACGTGCGGGCGCGAGCCCTCTCCCAGGCGGGCCCGCTCAGGCAGCGGCCAGATCCTCGAGGGTGATGTCCCAGCGGCTCATCAGGAAGCGCAGCAGGCTCTGCTCGCCTTCACTCACGCTGCCATCGGTCTTGGCGATGATCAGCATGGCGGACAGGGCCACCCGGCGCAGCGCGGGGTCGGAGAGGTCGTCGGCCAGGCGGGCGAGACGATGGTCTTCGAGCAGGAAGACCCGCTCCTGCTCGGCCTCGTTGATCACATCACGGCAACAGTCGAGGAGTACCTGGATCAGGGTATCCCGCTCCACCCCGAGCAGGGCCGCGGTGTCGTTGTGCTTGATCCAGTCCACCTCCCGGTTGTCCAGGCGGCCGTCGGCAAGGATGGCCATGGCCACGAGACGGGCCAGGGCTTCGGGGCTGTTCTGAGGGTATGAGCGCATGATTCGGAACGAGGGGTGAATGGGCAAGCCGGGATGATACGCCCTCCCGCTCAGCTCTGCCGTCGTGCGCCCCTCAACCCGAGCAGGACCAGCAGCGCAGCCAGCCCGACGGCGGGCCCGTTTCCCCAGCGGGCATAGGGGGTCATGCCGGCATGGCCGCGCACGGCCACCTGCAGGGCGCCCCGCTCGAAGGCCGGCAGGGCCTCCTGCACGCCACCATCGGGCATGACCAGGGCGGTCATGCCGGTATTGGTCGAACGCAACATCGGCCGCCCGGTCTCCAGCGCCCGCATCCGGGCGATCTGCAGGTGCTGGGGCTGGGCGAAGGAGTCGCCGTACCAGGCCAGGTTGGAGAGGTTGAGCAGCAGGGTCGCCTCGGGCAAAGCCCGGATGAGTTCCTCGCCGAAGACGTCCTCGTAGCAGATGTTGAGTGCCACCTTCTGCCCCGCCAGCCGCATCGGCGCCTGCTGCGCAGGCCCGCGCGTCTGGTCGGCCATGGGGATGCTGGCCAGGTCGTAGAACCAGTTGAAGAGCGGCGGCGAGTATTCACCGAAGGGCACCAGGTGCTGCTTGGCGTAATGCCCGGACGCCGAGACGCCCACGCTGATCGCTGCGTTGTAGATGTGCCCTTCGGCATCGCGGGTGAAGGTGCCGAGGATGGCGTCGCCGCCATGCCCGGCGGCAATCCGCCGGACCTCCTCCAGATAGCCCTCGGGCAGGCTGTCCACCAGCAGCGGGATGGTCGTCTCCGGCAGCACCAGGATCTGGGCGGGGTTGTCACGCAGCATCTGCAGGTTGATGTCCAGCCAGCGCTGCAGCATCTCGGGGCGCCATTTGAGGCTCTGCTCGATATTGGTCTGCAGCAGAGCCACTCTCACCGGCTCGCCGATCGGCGCCGTCCAGGCCACCAGCCGCAGGGTGCCGCCACAGGCCAGCAGCAGCGCCAACACGGCCACGGGCCGCCAGCAACGCCGGTGCACTGCCTGGGCCGCCAGGGCGGCGCAGAAGGCGAGCAGGCCGCCGACCCCATACACCCCGACGATCGGCGCATAGCCGGCCAGCGGGCTGGGCGGCGTCTGGGTGTAGCCGCTGGCCAGCCACGGAAAGCCGGTGAACAACCAGCCCCTCAGCCATTCGCCCAGCAGCCATGCCGCTGCGAAGAGCGCCGCGTCCAGCCACGGCCGGCCACGCCGCAGGGCGGCAAAGAGGGCGCCCGCCAGCCCCGCATGCACGGCCATGCCGGCACAGAAGAGCAGCACCGCCAGGCCGGCCAGAGGCATGGGCATGCCACCAAAGCGGTGCAAGGCCACGTAGATCCAGGATACGCCGGCCAGCAGCGCCCCCAGGCCCCAGGCGAAGCCGAGCCCGAAACCGTGACGGAAGGCGTGCCTCCGGCCCGCCACGGGCGCGCCGTCATCAAGCAGCCGGAACAGGACCGCCAGGGCGACAAAGGCCAGCGGAAACAACTCGAAGGGGGCGTAGGCGAACACAGACGTGGCCCCCGCCAGCAGGGCCAGGCCCGGACGAAGGAAACGCATCAGCCGCCGATCGCTTCCGGGTCGGGTGCGCGCTCGACAAGCACGGAATGCACGCGCCGGCTGTCGGCCCGCAGCACCTGGAAGCGCAGGCCCGCCAGGTCGATCACCTCATTGCGCTTGGGCAGGCGCCCCAGCTTGCGGATCAGCAGGCCGCCCACGGTGTCGTACTCGGCGTCGCTGAAGGTGGTGGCGAAGGCTTCGTTGAAATCCTCGATCTCGGTGCCGGCCTTGACGCGGTAGCGCCCGGCCTGGTCGAGGCGGATGTTGTCGGCAGTCTCGTCGAAGTCGTACTCGTCCTCGATGTCCCCGACGATCTGCTCAAGCACATCCTCGATGGTCACCAACCCGGCCACGCCGCCGTATTCGTCGACGACGATGGCCATGTGGTTGCGGCTGACCCGGAAATCCCGCAGCAGCACGTTGAGGCGCTTGGACTCCGGCACGAAGACCGCCGGGCGCAGCATCTCACGGAGATTGAAGGCCTCACCGGCAAAGACCCGCAGGAGGTCCTTGGCGAGCAGCACGCCCAGCACGTCGTCCTTGTTTTCCCCGATCACCGGGAAACGGGAGTGGGCCGCACCAATCGCGAAGCGGGTGATGTCCTCGACCGAGTCGTCGAGGCAGACCACGTCCATCTGAGCCCGGGGGACCATCACGTCCCGTACCTGCATGTCGGAAACCTGCAGGGCACCTTCGATGATCGCCAACGCATCCGCATCGAAGAGATTACGGTCGTGGGCGGCGTGCAGCAGGCTCAGCAATTCTTCCCGGTCTTCCGGCTCCCGGGTCAGGAGGGCGGAAAGCCGTTCGAGCAAGGACGGTTTACTACTGGAGGGTTCCATAAAAAGGGTGGATGAGAAATGGGCCATGGGCGATGCAAACCGATCCAGATCGATCCATCGCCCATGGCGCATTGCTCACCACACCGTTCATCAGCCGGCTTCCGGAGCCTCCCGGTAAGGGTCGGGATACCCGAGTTCTGCAAGGATCCTGCGCTCCAGCGCTTCCATTTCTTCGGCCTCTTCATCCTCAAGGTGGTCGAAGCCCTGCAAATGCAGCATACCATGCACGGATAAATGGGCGTAATGGGCATCCAGGGGCTTGCCCTGCTCCGCCGCTTCACGCTCCACCACCTGCCGGCACAGTACCAGGTCGCCCATCAGGGGCAGCCCCTCGGGCAGCGGCATGTCTTCCCCTTCACCATAGGCGAAAGTCAGCACATTGGTGGGGTAATCCTTGCCGCGGTAATCCCGGTTGAGTTCCCGCCCTTCCTCCTCGTCCACGATGCGCACGGTGATCCGTGCAGCCCCCGGTTCGGCGGCACGCAGCCAGCGGCGGAAGTCGGCCCGGGAGGGTATGCCCTCCCGGTTACAGGCGTATTGCACGGAAAGGTCGAGACGGCGGGGAAGCTTGATATCACTCATTGCTGCTGGGTCTGCTGTTGTTGGGTCTGGACCGGCGGATTGGTGCGCAAGCCGTGCTTCTCGTAGGCATCGACGATGCGGGCGACCAGCGGGTGGCGCACCACGTCATCCTTGAGAAAGCGGGTGAAGGCCACGCCGCGCACGTCCGCCAGCACCTGCACCGCCTCGCCAAGCCCGCTCTTCTGGCCGCGGGGCAGGTCCACCTGGGTCAGGTCGCCGGTGATCACCGCGCGTGAGCCGATGCCGATCCGGGTCAGGAACATCTTCATCTGTTCCGCCGAGGTGTTCTGGGCCTCGTCGAGGATGATGAAGGAACGGGACAGGGTCCGTCCGCGCATGAAGGCCAGCGGGGCGATCTCGATGCAGCCGCGCTCGAACAGCTTGGTGACGCGCTCGAAGCCCATCAGGTCGTAGAGCGCGTCATACAGCGGGCGCAGGTAGGGATCCACCTTTTGGGCCAGGTCGCCGGGCAGGAAGCCGAGGCGCTCGCCGGCCTCCACCGCCGGGCGGGTCAGGATGATGCGCTCCACGTGCTCCCGCTCGAAGGCATCCACCGCGCTGGCCACCGCCAGGTAGGTCTTTCCGGTGCCGGCCGGCCCGATCCCGAAGGTGATGTCATGCTCCTGGATCTGCCGGAGGTACTCCACCTGGCGCGGCGTACGCCCGTGCAGTTCGGTCTTGCGGGTCATCAGCACCGGCGCCTGCGAAGTGGCCTGGGACAGGTTGGCCAGCTCGATGAGGCCCAGCTGGATGTCGTCCACCGACAGGGCCGCCTCGGAGCGCTCATAGAAGTGCCGCAGCGCCCTCGCCGCCTGGTGGGTACGGGGCGCCACGCCATGCAGGGTGAAACGTTCGCTGCGGCGGGCGATGGTGACGTCGTAGGCGGTCTCGATCTGGCGGATGTTCTCGTCGAGCGCCCCGCACAGATTGGCGAGGCGCACGTTGTCGAGGGGATGCAGGGTGATTTCGGTCGGCTTCATCACCATCATGCTGCCAGAGCGTTGCCCGCCGGGGAAGGGAGGCGCATCAAATCCATCAATCCCGCGTCACGATCTCGCCGCGCAGGGAATGGGGCAGCGCGGACACGATCGTCACATCCACGAAATGCCCGACCAGGCGCGGATTGCCAGGGAAGTTGACGACCCGGTTGTTGTCGGTGCGGCCGGCCAGCTCGTTGGAGTCCTTCTTCGACGGCCCTTCCACCAGGATGCGCTGCACCGAGCCGACCATCGCCTGGCTGATCTTCGCGGCGTTTTCCTCGATGCGCTTCTGCAGGCGGGACAGGCGCGCCAGCTTGACCTCCTGCGGCGTGTCATCCGGCAGGTCGGCAGCCGGCGTGCCCGGGCGGGAGCTGTACACGAAGCTGAAGGAGGTATCGAACTCCAGATCGTCGATCAGCTTCATGGTCTGCTCGAAATCGGCCTCAGTCTCACCGGGGAAGCCGATGATGAAGTCCGACGACAGGGAGATGTCGGGCCGCGCACCGCGCAGCTTGCGTACCAGGGACTTGTACTCCAGCACCGTGTAGCCCCGCTTCATGGCCGCCAGCACCCGGTCGGAACCGGCCTGCACCGGCAGGTGCAGGTGGGACACCAGCTTGGGCAGGCGGGCATATGCATCGACCACGCGCTGGGTCATCTCCCGCGGGTGCGAGGTGGTGTAGCGGATCCGCTCGATGCCGGGGATGTCATGCACGCATTCGAGCAGGAAGGCGAAGTCGGCCATCTCGCCCGCATCACCATCCACCGGCGCACGCCAGGCATTCACGTTCTGGCCCAGCAGGGTCACCTCCTTGACGCCCTGGGCGGCCAGCCCCGCCACCTCGGCCAGCACGTCGGCCAGCGGGCGGTAGATCTCGTCGCCACGGGTGTAGGGCACGATGCAGAAGGTGCAGTACTTGGAGCAGCCCTCCATGATCGACACAAAGGCGCTGGCCCCCTCCACCCGGGCCGGCGGCAGGTTGTCGAACTTCTCGATCTCCGGGAAGGAGATGTCCACCTGGGACCGCCCGGTCGCTTTGCGCTCGGCGATCAGCTTGGGCAGGCGGTGCAGGGTCTGCGGCCCGAACACCAGGTCCACGTAGGGCGCCCGCGCCACGATGGCGTCGCCCTCCTGGCTCGCCACGCAGCCCCCGACACCGATGATCAGGTTGGGGTTCTTCTGCTTCAGGTGCTTGACCCGCCCGAGGTCGTGGAAGACCTTCTCCTGCGCCTTCTCGCGCACCGAACAGGTGTTGAAGAGGATCACGTCCGCCTCTTCCGGATTGTCCGTCTTCTCCAGACCATCGGCCGCCCCGAGCACATCCGCCATCTTGTCGGAGTCGTACTCGTTCATCTGGCAACCGAAGGTACGGATATAGAGTTTTTTCATCACGTGTTGACCGAATTCGAATGAATCCCTATTATAGCGGGCTTCGGTTGGTGATGTAGCTCAGACGGTTAGAGCGACGGATTCATAACCCGTAGGTCGGCGGTTCGATTCCGCCCATCACCACCACCCGATTCGAAGACAAAGGCCAGCCCCCCGGGTTGGCCTTTGTCGTTTCTGCGCCATCCCTTCCCGCCCACTCCTGGGCCGCGCGCGCCCGACAATCGTTAAAAATTGTTGACGCACTTCACGGGCACTTGCGCCATGCCCCCTCATACTTCGCCCAATCGAAGCCTAAGCCGTTGAAAAATTATTATTTTTCATCCGCTCGTCGATGTGGCGCCAAACGGCGCACGCACCGAATGAGACGCCGGAGGCAAACCCAGGATTGATTTGAAAAGGAAAAAGACGATGACGCACCTGATTCGCATGAGCCTCATGGCCCTGTCCACCTCGATGGGCCTGTCAGGCATTGCGATCGCAGCCCCGGCGGTCAACACCCCGGGGCTCTGCAACCAGGCGACCGTCGTGGTCAATGAGATCACCACTGCCACACTGAGCGGATCGTCCTGGTACTCGACCTCATCCGGCACCGGCTTCACCGAATGCGTCGGCGCCTACGTGGGCAATGACACGCCCTACCCCGGCACGGCGGGCGGCGCGAACCTGGGCTACCTCGGCGACGGCCTTGTGAATGGCGCCGCGCAGGCGGGTGGCGGCAACACCGGCGGGAGCGTTCTGTTCCCGAACGGGATGTTCAGCAACCTGTATACCAACCAGAACCTCGCCGGAAACGGCCCGGTCGATCCGGGCTGGATCTATGTCGGCCAGTGGGCGTCCGGCTCGTTCTCGGGGGCGACGATCGGCAAGGGTACGAACACCCCGGTGACGATCTCCAGCTCCACCTTCAATGTCTCACTCAATAGCGGCGGGAAGACTGGCAGCTTTGCGCTGACTCCGGATGTGGACATCGTGTCCCAGCTCAATGCGGTGCTCAATGGCAACCTGCTGGACCAGTTCGCCATCGTGTTCAAGGCCGGCAATGCCTTCGAGGCCTTCGACTTCACGGCGGAAACGCTCGACCTGCCGGTGTCGGCGGAGACGATCTACAACTTCTACGGCTCGTTCGACATCAGCAGCCTGATCAACAAGTACGGCGGCCTGTCGCACATCGACCTGTACGTGCGCGACCCGATCCCGACCAAGGTGCCCGAACCCGCCAGCTGGGCCCTGCTCGCGCTGGGCCTGGCCGGACTGGGTGCATCCCGCGCCCGCCGGCAGCACTGAATCCTGCTCCCATGTTGCGGCGGGCGGCGTGAGCCCCTGCCGCAACATGCGTGTGCCGCCCGACATACCGAACGGGGCAACCCGGGTCTCAATCCTTGATCTTGTTGAGCAGGCCCTGCTTGATCGCCACGGTGGTCGGCCGGTTGAACCGGGCCGGCAGGCTCCGGCGCTTGAACCACCGGAAGCTGGAGTGCTCCCGGTTCAGCCGCGGCGCGATTTCCTGCTCGAGACACAGCAGGTAGTAGTGCATGCTGCGCCCGCCCGAGACGCGCCCGAGCTTGATCAGCTGCTTTTCCTTGACGCGCAAGCCCGCCTCCTCGACCAGCTCCCGCACGAGAGCACGGCGCGGATCTTCCCCCCGATCCACGCGCCCCCCGAAGAAATTCCACGCACCCGCGTTATTGACCTCCCCCGAACGCTTGCCGAGCAGGAACTTGCCCGTATCCGCGCAACGGATGATGGCCCAGGCGCCAGCCTGGGGGGATGAAGGTTTGACACGATCCTTGGCCATGGGTATCGGGGGTCGGGCTGTGCTGCATGCGGTTGATCTATCGAGGATTAAGAACATAAACGATTTGGTCTGTCGTTTTATTTCAGCCGGATGACAAGCGCGGATCCCCTGTGATTATTTTTGTGAAAACGCAAAGGATTGCCGCGTCCGCGCGGGGATAGGCTCACCCCAAAAAACCTCATATTCAACAAAATTAACAAATGTGACGTTTTTATCGAATCATTCCCCGACCTTGTCGTAGCATGACCTCACGAACAAATGGATTGCGTCATCACGACGTGCCCGCCCTGGACGAGGAAGAAATCATGAGCACACTCCTGTCTTTCCACAGCGCACAGCCTACCCTTGAGCAGGGTGAAGCCTGTGCTGAAACCGCCCGACAGACGGCGCTGGAAAAAGAACTGGAGCAGGCACGGCGGGAACTGGCGGCCATGCGGATGCAGCTGAGCTCCGTCGAGGCCGACGTGACCGCGATCCGCAAGGAACGGGACTGGGCCCTGCGGGCACTGACCGACCTGCGCAGCGAGACCTTCCTCGACCTGGCCCGCAGCGCCGAGCGCCATGATGGCGAATCGCCCATGCACACCACCCGCATCGGCCTGTACACCGGCCTGATCGCGGCCGAGCTGGGATGCCCGAGCGGGCTGTGCCGCATGCTCGAGAAAGCCTCCCAGCTCCACGACATCGGCAAGATCGGTATCCACGCCAGCATCATCGGCAAGCCGGGACCGCTGACGACCGAAGAGTGGCGGGTGGTCCGGGAACACCCGCGGATCGGCGCCAGCATCATCGGCGAGTCCGAGGAGCCCATGCTCCAGCTGGCGGCGGAGATCGCCATGACGCACCACGAGCACTTCAATGGCGGCGGCTATCCCCAGGGCCTGGCGGGCGAGCGGATCCCCCTCGCCGGGCGCATCGTCGGACTGGCCGACTTCTTCGACGCGCTCACGACCGAGCGCAGCTACCGCCCGGCCAGACCCGTGGCGGAAGTCATCGAGATGATCCGCGAACGGCGCGGTGAGCAGTTCGACCCCGTAGTGGTGGACGCCTTCATGCGCGCCACCGAGCGGATCGAGCGGGTCCTGCAGCTGACCGCCCGACAAGAAGCCACGGCCCTGGCCAACGCGACCGGCTGGGACGGCGACTGGTGGATGGTGACCTGACGGGTCTCCAGTGAGGATGGGTGGCCGCGACCCCGCCGCTCACACCTCCAACAGCTGCACCACGGCCGCAAACAGCGGCCGCTCATCACAGATCTCAGACAGGCAGGCATCCCGCACCCCTGCCAGCCTGGCCAGGACACCCCGCGGGTCGGCGTGTGCCCGCTGGTGTTTCAGCAACTCCTCCACCAGACAGCCGAAGGCGCGCACCTCGAGCCGTTGCAGGGCGTCGGCCAGCCTCTCCTCCCCCGCCGGATAGCACGACGCGGCGCCGAAATCGCCGAGGCGGATGGCGCCCTCCCCCCCATACAGCAGGTTGTGCGCATACAGATCGCCGTGATTCACCCCCCGCGCGTGCAGATGCGCGGCGGCTGAAGCGACGCTGCGGGCAATCGCCAGGGCCTCCTCCGGCGAAAAGCAGGTGCCCTCCGCATACACGTCCCGGGTGCAGGTCTCGAAATCCGGCGGCCCGGCCAGACTGCGAAAGGATGGCGCCACCAGCGGCATCACCAGTCCATCAAGCCCCTCCGGATGGCCGCGAAGGCGGCCGGTCACCGGGATGAGAGCGGGATGCCGGCCCGCGCGCAGCCATGCGCGGATCTCGCTGGACGGCAGGCCGTCGCTGGTCACTGCGCCCTTGAAGAGCTTCAGGGCCACCCGCGACGCGCCTTCCCCCGCATCGAGCACCGCTTCGTGGATATGCCCCGAGGCCCCCTGCCCCAGCAGGCGTTGCAGGCTCAACGCCTCCCAGTGCAGCGCCTCGACCGCCGGCGCGTCCTCCTCGGCCCAGGCCTCGCTGAAGGGATTACCGGCGAACGCCAGCCAGGCCAGGCGCGGCAGCGTCGGCAGCCATTCCGGCAAGGCCTCCAGGCGGTTGGCGGCGATGCGCAGCAGCTCCAGCGCCCGGCAGGCCGCCAGTTCGGGCGGCAGCGCCGTGAGGCGGTTGCCGGCCAGCATCAGCTTCTGCAGGCGCGTGCAGCGCCCGATCTCCGCTGGCAGGGAGGTCAGGCGGTTATCCGTCAGGATCAGCCAGCGCAGGCGGGGCGGCAGGGCTTCGCCCGGCACGCTGTGGATGCGGTTGGCCTTGAACCCGACCATCTCCAGCTGCGGGCACCGCCCCAGCACCGGCGGCAGCACCTCGAAGGGATTGTCGGAGCAGAACAGGATGCGCAGCCGGTGCAGGCGCGGCAGCGCGTCCGGCAGGGCGCTCAGCCGGTTGCCGGAGAGGTCGAGGATCTCGAGGGTGTCAGCCAGGCTGAAGATCTCGGGCGGAAACCCGGTCAACCCTTCGGACAGCTTCAGGTGGCGGGCGCCGGCCAGACGGCCGGCGCGCAGATCGGCGAGGGAATGCATCAGACAGGCAGGGCACGCAGGCGGCCCCGCCGGCAGTGGAACAGGATCGGTGGCCTCAGTGGGATCAGCGGATCACTCGGAGTCGGCGCGCTTGACCCGGCGGGCACGCACAGCCTCGGCCAGCACCTCGAGGACGGTCAGGCTGTCTTCCCAGCCGATGCAGGCATCGGTGATGCTCTTGCCGTACTCCAGCTCGACGCCGGGCTTCAGGTCCTGGCGGCCTTCCTTCAGGTGCGACTCCACCATCACGCCGATGATGCGGTCTTCGCCGTTGGCCATCTGCCCCGCCACGTCGCGGGCCACATCCACCTGCAGCTTGTGCTGCTTGCGGCTGTTGGCGTGGGAGAAGTCCACCATCAGCTTGCCCGGCAGGCCGGAGGCCGCCAGCTCCGTGCAGGCCGCATCGACGCTGGCCGCATCGTAGTTGGGGCCCTTGCCGCCACGCAGGATCAGGTGGCAGTCCTCGTTGCCGGAGGTGGACACGATGGCCGAGTGGCCGGCCTTGGTCACCGACAGGAAATGGTGGGGCGACTGGGCCGCCTTGATCGCATCCACGGCGATGCGGATGTTGCCGTCGGTGCCGTTCTTGAAACCCACCGGGCACGACAGGCCGGACGCCAGCTCGCGGTGCACCTGGCTCTCGGTGGTACGGGCGCCAATGGCCCCCCAGGAGATCAGGTCGGCGATGTATTGCGGCGTGATCATGTCGAGGAACTCGGTACCGGCCGGCAGGCCCAGCTCGTTCACTTCCCACAGCAGCTTGCGGGCGATGCGCAGGCCTTCGTTGATGCGGAAGCTGCCGTCCATCATCGGGTCGTTGATGAGGCCCTTCCAGCCCACCGTGGTGCGGGGCTTCTCGAAGTAGACCCGCATCACCACCAGCAGGTCGTTCTTGAGGCGGTCGGCCTCGGCCTTGAGGCGGCGGGCATACTCCATGGCCGCATCGGTATCGTGGATCGAACAGGGGCCGATCACCACCAGCAGGCGGTCGTCCGCGCCGAACATGATGCGGTGGATCGCCGTGCGCGCCTCGAACGCCGTCTCCGCCGCCTTGGGGGTGGCGGGAAACTCCCGCAGCATGTGGATCGGCGGAGCGAGCTCCTTGATCTCCCGGATACGGACATCGTCGATATGGACTTTCGAGGAGGCGTGCATGGTGAATCCCGTCGGCTACTTAGAGTGAGTCGATGATTCTAGCCCATGGCCGCACCCCGGGGCCATCGCCATGGGCTATCGGCGCGATGCCCCCCGCCCGGCTCACAGGATGACCTGGGTCCCCAGCTCCACCACCTGATTGGCCGGCAGCTTGAAGTAGGTGCCGGAGCCCTCCGACTGGCGCACCATCCAGGCGAACAGGTTGCAGCGCCAGCGCGGCAACCTGCCGGGCCCATCGACGATGGTCGAGCGGGCGACGAAGTAGGTCGTGGCCATCGGCTCGAGCTCCAGCCCGAACTTCGCCGCCAGGGCCAGCGCGGCCGGCACGTCGGGCTCCTCGCGGAAGCCGAAGCGGGCGTCGACGTTGTAGATGCCGGGGGCCAGCTGGGTCACCTCGACCCGCTCGTCGTCGGGCACCCGGGGGATGTTCTCGTTGGCCACATGCAGGAACACCGTGCGCTCGTGCATCACCTTGAAGTGCTTCAGGTTGTGGAACAGGGCGCTCGGGACTAGGCTGGGCTCGGAGGTCAGATACACCGCCGTGCCGAAGACGTGGGGCACGTCGGGCAGCGGCCCCTTGATGAAGCCGTCCATCGGCACGTCGATCTGGCAACGCTGCTCGGCCACCAGGCGGGTGCCCTCCTTCCAGGTGGTCAGCATCAGGAACAGGGTGGCGCCCAGCACCATCGGCAACCAGCCCCCCTCCCCCAGCTTGGTCAGGTTGGAGCTGAAGAACAGCATCTCGATCAACCCGAAAGCCGCCAGAGCCGCCAGCAGGCCGATGCGCAGGCGCCCCTCCGCGCTCAGCACGATGAAGGCGGTCAGCAGCGTGGTGATGATCATGGTGCCCGACACAGCAATGCCGTAGGCCGCCGCCAGCGCGCCGGACGAGCGGAACTGCAGCACCAGCACGATCACCGCCACCAGCATCAGCCAATTGACGCTGGGCACATAGATCTGGCCGCGCTCGGTTTCGGAGGTGTGCAGGATGCGCAGGCGCGGCAGGTAGCCCAGGCGGGTGGCCTGCAGGGTCATGGAATAGGCCCCGGTGATGGTGGCCTGGGAGGCGATCACCGTGGCCAGGGTCGCCAGCCCCACCAGCGGCAACAGGAACCAGTCCGGAGCGAGCAGGTAGAAGGGGTTCTCGATGGCCACCGGCTCGCGCAGCACCAGGGCCCCCTGGCCGAAGTAGTTGAGCACCAGCGACGGCCACACCAGGCCATACCAGGCCAGCCGCACGGGCCGCGCCCCGAAGTGCCCCATGTCGGCGTACAAGGCCTCCCCCCCGGTCAGGGACAGGAACACCGCTGAGAGCAGAATGAAGGCCAGGTGAGGCTCATCCAGCGCAAAACGGATGGCGTAGCGGGGGTCCAGGGCGCGCAGCACCTCTGGCGTCTGCACGATGCTGGCCACGCCCATGGCAGCCAGGGCCAGGAACCAGATCACCGTGATCGGCCCGAAGAAGCGCCCGACCTGCCCGGTGCCGTGCTTCTGGATCATGAACAGGCCGATCAGGATGCCCACCGTGATGGGCACGACGTAGTGCTCCAGATGGGGGGTGGCGACGCTGAGGCCCTCCACCGCCGACAACACGGAGATGGCCGGGGTGATGATGGCGTCGCCGTAGAACAGGGCCGCGGCGAAGATACCCCCACCCACCGCCAGCATCCCCAGACGGGGGCTGCGCGCGACCCGGCGGGCCAGCGCGGTGAGGGCCAGCACGCCCCCCTCCCCCTCGTTGTCGAAGCGCAGCACCACCCACACGTACTTGAGGGCCACCACCACCAACACCGCCCAGAAGAAGGCCGACAGGGTCGCCAGCACATGAACCTCGCTGGGGTCGATGCCGTGGGGACCGGAGAAGGCCTCCTTGAAGGCATACAAGGGACTGGTGCCGATGTCCCCATAGACGACCCCCAGCGCCGCCAGGGCCAGGCCGGCAAGGCTCGAACGGGATTCGGAATTCGGACTCTGCATGGAATGCTCCATGAACGAAGAAAGAGAGAAAGGGAACGGAATCAGAGCCGGAACCGGTAGCCCACCCCGGTTTCGGTCAGGAAATGACGGGGCCGGGCCGGGTCGACCTCCAGCTTGTGGCGCAGATGCCCCACATAGATGCGCAGGTAGTGGCTGTTGTCACTGGCGTCCGGCCCCCACACCAGACGCAGCAACTGGCGGTGGGTCATGACCTTGCCGGCCTGACCGACCAGCAGGCCGAGCAGGCGGAACTCGATCGGGGTGAGCTTCACGGGCTCTCCGCCACGGCGTACCTCACGCAGGGAGAAGTCCACCTCCACCTCCCCGAAACGGACGGTCGCCGCCTCGTCCAGGCGCCCGCGACCACGCCGCAACAGGGCCCGTACGCGGGCCTGCAACTCCCCCACGGCAAAAGGCTTGGTCAGGTAGTCGTCGGCGCCGGCGTCGAGCACGCCGATCTTGTCGTGCTCGGTGGAGCGGGCGGACAGCACCAGCACCGGTACCGATGACCAGGCCCGGAAGGCATCGATGAACCGGGCCCCATCCCCATCGGGCAGGCCCAGGTCGAGGATCACCAGATCCGGCCGGCACCGCCCCGCCTCGGCCAGGCCGTCGGCACAGTTCCCCGCCTCGACCACCGGCAAACCCTCTCGCTCCAGCGCCAGCCGCACCACATGGCGGATCTGCTGCTCGTCTTCGATCACCAGCACGGTGGACTCAGGCATGGGGGGGCACCTCGGCGACGGCCTCCGCCTCGAAGGGTGGCGGGGAGCCCTTCGGCAGGGTGAAGGCCACGCAGCCCCCACCCTGCTCGGGGTTGAAGGCGCGGATCCGCCCGCCGTGGGCCTCGACGATGGTCCGGCAGATCGCCAGGCCGAGCCCCATCCCGGCGATGGACACCTCCGGCTGGCCCCGCTCGAAAAGCCCGAATACCTGCTCCAGGCGGTCGGGCGGAAAACCCTCGCCTCCGCTGGTGACCCGGAACTCGATGGCCTCACCGGCATCGTGGGCCGACAGGACGATGGGTGACTCGGCCGGCGAATACTTGGTGGCGTTCTCCAGCAGATTGCAGAAGACCCGCTCCATCAGCACCGCATCGATCTCCAGCAGGGGCTGGGTACTCAGCCCACTGACCTGCAGGCTGCGGCCCGCCAGCACGCTTTCCAGCAGTTTCAGGCTGGCCCCGACCACTTCCTCGATGGGCTGCCACTCGCGGCGCAGCGCCACCCGCCCGCTGCGCAGGCGGGCCATGTCGAGCAGGTTTCCGACCATCCCGTTGAGCCGGAAGGCCTGGTCACGGATGGCCAGGGTGCTGATCCGGGCCTCCTCCGGCAGCGGCCGGGGGCCGGTCAACATCGCATCGGCCAGGCCGTACAGCGCCGTCAAGGGTGTCCGCACATCATGGGACAGGGCCGACAGCAAGGTGCTGCGCAGCCGCTCGGAGACGGCCTCGAGCTGGGCGGCCTGAGCCACCTCGACGAAATGCAGCCGCTCCACGGCCGTCACGACGAGGGCCGCCAGGGCCTCGAGCAGCGGCGCCGTACCGGTATCGTCGGCCCGATGCCGTACCAGCAGGACGCCCCGGTTGCGGGTCGTGCCCGACAGGGGCAGGACCTCGCAGCAGTACCCGTCGGGCCGCGGCAGCCGGGCCGGAGTGCCGGTCGCCATGGCCTGCTGCAACACCTCATCCGGCACCGCCAGCTCCTCATCACCGTGCCAGGGGTGTGTCGGCGCCTGGTCGGCGGGCAGCACCAGACGTCCACGGGCGTCTCCCCGCACCACCAGGAAACGCTCCACCGCGTCGCTCACCTGCGCCAGAGTCATGGCCCCCGCCAGCTCACGGGCCAGGTCGTACAAGGCCCGGGCCAGACGCTCCCGGCGCGCCGCCTCGGTGGCCTGGACGCGCAGGCCGGCAGTCAGTTGCCCGACCACCAGCGACACCACCAGCATCACCGCGAAGGTGATCAGATGGCGCGCATGACTCACCTCCAGCGAAAAGCGCGGCGGCACGAAGAGGAAATCGAACAGCGCCACGCCCAGCACGGACGCCAGCATGGCAGCCCCGCGCCCCGCCAGCACCGCCACCAGCACCACAGCGAGCAGAAACAGCATCACCGTGTTGGGCAGGTCGAGGGCCGGCTGGAACGGCAGGACCAGCGCCGCAGTGAGGCCGCACGCGCCCACCGCCAATCCGTAATGGCGGAGCACCGACAGGAAGCCGGGGGAGGTGCAGGCAGGCATCAAGGACATGGAGGTCGGAGGGCGCATGGGAAACCGGGAGGAAACCCGAAAATTGTTGCACCGCTCATATAAAAAAGGCGTAAACACGCCACACCCGGGGTAAATGCTCACTTATACTGTATTTATATACAGTTATATTACCCCCATGTCAGTGCCCCTCCCTCCCCGCGGCCGCGGCAGCCGGCTGAATCCCGACAACCGCTACAGTGACTGGCGGCGGGAAGGCTTCGACGACGGCTGGCAGGATGCCGCCGAAGACGAAGCACCCGCCCCTGCCACCCAGCTGCTCGTTGAGCGCAGCCGCTCGCTGATCTCCCGCAACACCTCGCCGGACGTGCCCTTCAGCCAGTCGATCAACCCTTACAAGGGCTGCGAGCATGGCTGCGCCTATTGCTTCGCGCGGCCGGGGCACGCCTATCTGGGCCTCTCTCCGGGCCTCGACTTCGAGACCCGCATCGTCTGGAAACCCGATGCCCCCGAGATCCTGCGCCGGGAGCTGGCGTCGCCCCGCTACCGCTGCCAGCCCATCGCCCTCGGGATCAACACAGATGGCTGGCAGCCCGTGGAGCGGCGGCTCAGGCTGACCCGCAGCCTGCTCGAGATCCTCTGCGAAACCCGTCATCCGGTATCCATCGTCACCAAATCGGCGCTGGTGGAACGGGATATGGACCTTCTCGCCGACATGGCCCGGGACACACTGGTGAATGTGATGTTCTCGATCACCACCCTCGACCCGCAGCTCGCCCGCAAGCTCGAGCCCCGCGCCGCCTCACCCGCCCGCCGGCTGGCCGCCATGGCGCGCCTGCACGAAGCCGGGGTGCCGGTCGGCGTTCTGTTCGCCCCGCTCATCCCTGCCATCAACGACCACGAGCTGGAACGCGTGCTGGAAGCGGCCCGGCAGGCCGGCGCCAGCCAGGCCGGCTATGTGCTGCTGCGCCTGCCCCATGAGTTGAAGCAATTGTTCGGAGACTGGCTCGACAGCCATTTCCCGGACCGGGCTGCCCATGTGCACAGCCTGCTCAGGCAGATGCGCGGTGGGGCACTCAACGACAGCCAGTTCGGACGCCGCATGCGCGGCCAGGGCGTAATGGCCGATCTGTATAGCCAGCGCCTGAAACGGATCTGTACCCGCCTCGGGATGAACCAGGAGCGGCTGGCGCTGAATACATCAGCCTTCCGGCCACCGCAGCCCTGCGGGGCGGAGACGCGCCAGATGCCGCTTTTCTGAGGCCGGCAACGGCCACGGCGGGACGACTCAACGCCCGTAGCGGATGCCCCAGCCGAATCCCCCCGGACCCCAGGGGCGGCCATAACGGTAGTAAGGGGAGCCGAAAGGCGCGCCGTAGTTGAGGTAGAGGGACGAGTTCCACTCTGCATCACGCCAGGCCCGGCGGTAGGCCTCCGCCCGCGCCCTTTCGGTCGCCGCCTGCGCGGCCTGCTCGCGACGCACCTTGTCGGCGGTCGCCTCATCCTGTGCCCAGCGTGCCTGGGCCTCGGCCAGGGCGTCGAGCACCTCGGGCGCCACCCCCTGCGCCTTCAGGCGCAGGGCCTCGGAAGGCGTCAGGGCATGGCGGGTACCGGTGCTGCGCAGCACCTCGAGCTGTTCGGTCACCGGCCGGCCCTGGCGCGCCAGGGCCACCACCTCATCCAGGCTGAGAGGCCGGCCCGGACGGGCCGCCTCGATACGCGCCAGCTCCGCCGGATCGAGCCGACGCACGGCGCGCGGATCGGCGGAGGGTGTGACGCAGCCCGCCAGGCCCGCCGCCAGCACCAGCAGGCCGAGCCCACGCATCATCCGCGGAGCGCGGCCCCGGGGCGGACAGGGCTGGGCCATGGCTCAGCCGGTACCGCCGACGGTCAGGCCGTCGATGCGCAGGGTCGGCTGGCCGACGCCCACGGGCACGCTCTGGCCATCCTTGCCGCAGGTGCCCACCCCCGGGTCGAGGGCCAGATCGTTGCCGATCATCGACACCCGGGTCAGGCAGTCGGGGCCGTTGCCAATCAGGGTGGCGCCCTTCACCGGGCGGGTCACCTTTCCGTCCTCGATGAGGTAGCACTCGGAGGTGGAGAAGACGAACTTGCCGGAGGTGATGTCCACCTGACCGCCCCCGAAGTTGGCGGCGTACAGGCCGTTCTTCACCGAAGCGATGATCTCGGCCGGCTCGTGCTGGCCAGCCAGCATGATGGTGTTGGTCATGCGCGGCAGCGGCAGGTGGGCAAAGGACTCGCGGCGGCCGTTGCCGGTGGGCTTGACGCCCATCAGGCGGGCATTCAGGGTGTCCTGCATGTAGCCCGTGAGGATGCCGTCCTCGATCAGCACGGTGCGCTGGGTCGGGTTGCCCTCATCGTCGATGGTCAGGGAACCGCGGCGGTCCGGCAGGGTGCCGTCGTCCACCACGGTGACGCCCTTGGCCGCCACCTGCTGGCCGATGCGGCCGGCGAAGGCGGAGCTCTCCTTGCGGTTGAAGTCGCCCTCCAGGCCGTGGCCGATGGCCTCGTGGAGCAGGATGCCCGGCCAGCCGTTGCCCAGCACCACGGTCATGGCGCCGGCCGGGGCCGGCGAGGCGCCGAGGTTGACCCGCGCCTGATGCACCGCGGCCTTGGCGTAGCTGGTGAGCACCTCATCGCTGAAATGGCTGTAGTCGTAGCGCCCACCGCCGCCGCCCGAGCCCTGCTCGCGGTGGCCGTTCTCTTCCATGATCACCGTCACCGAGACGCGCACCAGCGGCCGCACGTCAGCGGCCAGGTGGCCGTCGCTGCGCGCCACCAGGATCACCTCCCAGGAGCCCACCAGGCTGGCCATCACCTCCTTGACCCGCGGATCCTCGGCCCGCGCCATGCTTTCCAGCCGCTCCAGCAGCTTCACCTTGGCCACGTCGTCCAACGAGCCATGGGGGTTGTCGGCCCGGTACAGGGCCAGCGGCGGCTTGCGCACCGCCTCGATCTTGTGGGCCTTGCGGCGGCCGCTGTCGGCGATCGCGCGGGTCGCGTCGGCGGCGTCCTTGAGGGCCTTCAGGCTGATGTCGTCGGAGTAGGCAAAGGCCGTCTTCTCGCCGGTGATGGCGCGCACGCCCACACCCTGCTCGATGTTGAAGCTGCCCGACTTGACGATGCCTTCCTCGAGGCTCCAGGCCTCGGAGCGGTGGTACTGGAAGTACAGGTCGGCGTAGTCGAGCTTGTGGCGGAAGAGCTTGCCGAAGACCTTGTCCAGATCCTCGAAGTCCAGGTCGTAGGGCTTCAGCAACAGCTTGCTGGCAATCTTGAGGGGGTTGGGGGGCGGATTCTTGCTCATGGTGTCCAGGTCCGGAATGCGTTGGGGTCAACCGATCTTGCGATGGGCGAGGGCCGGCAGGCTGGCCCTTACGTCGGCGATGCGGGCGGGGTCGAGGTCGGCCACCACCACGCCGGGGCCTTCCGGCAGGCGGGCGATGACTTCACCCCAGGGGTCGATGATCATGCTGTCACCAAAGGTGCGACGGCCACTCGGGTGGCGGCCGCCCTGGGCGCTGGCCAACACGTAGCACTGGTTCTCGACGGCACGGGCGCGCAGCAGCAGCTCCCAGTGGGCCTTGCCCGTGGTGTAGGTGAAGGCGGCGGGAAGCACGATGAGATCCACCGTCCCCATCGCCCGGAACAGCTCCGGGAAGCGCAGGTCGTAACAGATCGACAGGCCCACCTGGCCACAGGGGCCCTCGAAGCTGACCACGTCGTCGCCGGCCTCGATGGTGGCGGACTCGTCGTAATACTCCTCGCCCTTGCGGAAGCCGAAGAGGTGGATCTTGTCGTAACGGGCCACGCGCCGCCCCTCGTCGTCGAAGACCAGGGTGGAATT
Organism: uncultured Zoogloea sp.; assembly: GCA_937967645.1. Taxonomy (GTDB): domain Bacteria; phylum Pseudomonadota; class Gammaproteobacteria; order Burkholderiales; family Rhodocyclaceae; genus Zoogloea. The sequence continues at coordinate 20,470 of CALBTT010000109.1, read as the reverse complement.
GCGCACCTTGTCGGGGGTGCTCGCCGCCATCGGGCAGGAGCCGCCCACCAGCCAGACCTTGTGGGTGCTGGCCATCTCCCGCAGGAAGGACTGGATCGGGCCGCCCCCCTCGTTCTCGCGGATGCGCACCTTGGCGGTTTCATCGCCGGAGATCAGCGGAAAGTACTCGGGTAGCGCCACCAGGCGCGCCCCCTGGGCGGCGGCCTCGGCGATCAGGCGGCCGGCCTCGGCGAGGTTGGCCTCCACGTCCGGTCCGGAGACCATCTGGACGGCGGCGATGCGGCAGGCCGGAGTGCTCATGGGAATGTCCTTGCAGGCTGGGCTTGTTGAGGTGAGGCCGGCGGCAGGGCAGAAAGTTTCTCGACTTTCGGGTCTGACCAGCCGCCGGTCACGGCGTATTCGAAACTGAACAGCTTTTCCACGGGATCGCTGAGGGCCTTCTGCACCAGGTAGGCGGCCAGCCCCAGGGCAGGATGGATGGCACCGGAGGTCGCGATCGCGGACCCCACCGCGACGGATTCGGACAGGGTCGGCTGGACCTTGACCCTCAGGTTCTGGGTTTCCTTGGCCGCATCGGCTTCGCCACGCATGAAGACCCGCGCGGCGGGGCCGAAGATCTCCAGGTCGTCGGTGCGCAACACGCCGTTGGCCATCTGGATGCTACCGGAAATGCGGTCGAAGGCGAATCCTTGGGAAAAGACGTCTCGGAAGTCCAGGGTGATGCGACGCGGGAGCGCCTGCAGGTTGAGCACCCCGAGCAGGCGCCCCGCGCCGGGATTGAGCTGGGCGAACTGCCCGCTCTCCACCTGGACCTGCATCTGCCCGCCCAATGAAGGGTAGTGCAGGGCGGTGGGCGGTCCTTTCCAGGCCAACTCTCCTTCGAGCTGTCCCTTCCCCCGATGCACGGCCTCGGGATAGCCGAAGCGGGTCAGCATGCGCTCCACGCTGTCCACCTGGAAGCGGAACTTGAGCCGGGTTTCCTCGCGGCTCCCCGGCCTCCAGACACCGTCGCCGCTCAGGACGCCATCCGGGTTGGTGATGCTGAAATGTTCCAGCCGCCAGTTGTCGCCCCGGTTGGCCGCCTTCAGCTCGAGGCGGCCCAGGGGCCGACCACGCAACACGAAGCTGTCCGCCGTGACATCAAGACCAGGCAGCTCGGAGAGGCGCTCACCATCGGGACGCCCGGCGTCAGCGTCGGCCGCCGTGTCCGCGCTTCCCAGGGCGAGCTGGCGGAATCGCGCCTGCAGACGCCCGCGCCCCAGGTCACGCCACAGGATCTCCCCCTCGGCTTCCTTGCTGCCCAGGCGGGCCTGCCAGCCCCCCTCCTCCATCACCGCACGCAGGCTGACATCGTTGAGGCGCTGCCCGAGGATCAGCAACTCGCCGGCCCGCAGGGCCAGCCCGGACAGGGGAAAACCCTTGTCCTGCGCGGCCCCCGATACGGACCCCTGAGCGGCCGGGGCCGCACCGCCTGCCAGCGCTCGCCGCCACGCATCGGCGTCGAGCTTGTCGGCCCGGGCCGCCACCAGCACGCCCTTGTCGGCCATCCGCACCGGCTCGTTGAGCGCCAGCCCGCCCCGATTGATGACCAGCCGCTCGCCCTCCTTCCGACGCAGGAACTGAGCCTGGAAGAGCGAGCCGGCGCTCAGCTTCATGCTGTCGCCGCCACCGCCGGGCGGCACGGCCAGCTCGAAGCGGAAGGGTAGCGACGCCGACGCCGACTTGTTGAGCGGCAGCGGGAGACTGGAGGTGACGCCCTGCAAGGTGCTGTCCACCGCCAGCTCGACCCCGCCCTTGCGCGGCACGGTGACGGTGCCACGCCACTGGGCAGTGCCCGACAGGTGATCCAGTACCGGCAGGTCCAGCTCCTTGCGCAGGGCCAGGGCGGTGATGCTGCCCTGGGCATTGAGCAGCACGCTGCCATCGGCACGCGTACCACCACTGACCGTGACCGGCTCGCCGAAGAGCCGGGCTGCGCCGTTGCGGACCATCAGCTGGCTCTCGGTGAAGGACACCCGACCTCCTGCCTCGGTGAATACCGGCAGCGCCGGGTCCGGCTGGAACTGGTTGTGGCTGAACTGGAATTCCCCCTTCACCTTGGCGCTTTCCAGCTTCTGCAGCGGCAGCACCAGGTGCAGATCGAGGCTGCCGTTACCCTCCGAGCGGAAAGCATCGGTGGCGTGGTTGATCATGCCGCCCACCGGGCTGTCCACCAGAAAGCGCAGGAAATCCCGGGTCGGCCCCTGGGCCGTGCCGTGGATCGTGAGGACCTCGTCCGTCTCGAAGTCCGGCAGCACGGTGGTCACGTCGCGCAGCTCGACGCCGAAGATGCGGGCCCGCCGCGCCTTGATCGTCATGCCCGGCCCTTCGAAGATCAGCTCTCCGCTGACGCCCTCGATGGCCGGCCAGCCGGGTGCGTAATCGAGCCTGCCGTCGGCCATCCGGGCGGTGACCTGGAAATGCCCGTCGCGGGCATTCCGGAAGGGAAAGCGGGACAGGTCACCCTTCAGCACCAGACGGGTATCCAGGGCCTTGCCACCCACCAGGCTGCTCTGCAGCCAGTCCCGCGCCTGCTTGCTCACCACGCTGGGCATGTAACGCCACACGGCGGTGCTGTCGGCTTCCGACAGGCGGGCCTGCAGGTCGATCTCGCCGGGCGTATCCGGGGTGGCCCGGTAGCGGCCTGAAGCGGTGCCGCGGGCGTCCCGGTTGGAGAAGCTGGCATTCGCCAGGCGCACTTCGAGCATGCCGCCGGGATGACTCCAGGCGCCCTCCATGCCCAGTTGCGCCAGCTCCAGGCGCGACTCGGAGAAGACCTGCGGCAGCTTGAGCGCCGCATCACGGCCGCTCAGGGTGAAGCGCCCGCCCTTGTCGTTGCCCTCGATGCGCCCCGCCATGCCCGAAAAACCGGGCCAGGCGCCCAGCGGCTCGATGCCCAGACCTGAGAAGCGGGCATCCACGGAATAGGTCTGCAGCCCTGCGTCGTCGGCGCTCCATTTGACGCTCAGGGGGGCCACGCTACCCGACGGCGCCAGGCGGGCCAGACGCTGACGCAGCCCCTCATCGAAGGGCAGGCGCCCGGCCAGGCGGGACAGGGCCTCCAGATCGAGCTGATTGGCGAGGAACTCCCCCTTGCCCGGCGCGCTCCCCTGCTTGTCCTGCACCCGCAGGAAGAAGTCCGTCGGCGCCACCTCCAGGCCATCCCGGGTCTTCAGGGCCAGGTGCTTGCCGCTGGCTTCCAGCACCCCGCCGTCCCGACGGTAACGCAGGCGGCCGGAGGCCTCCTCCATCGCAATGTCTTCCAGGTCGGGGGCCAGGCGCACCCGCGCATCCTTGAGGGCGAAATCGGCGGTCACGCCGCCCAAGCGGCCCTCACCGAAATCGAGCCAGGCCCGCACGCCGCCGGCCCCCTGCAGCCCCAGGGGGTAATCCACCCAGGGATGCCAGGCACCCAGGTCGGCGTAGTCGAGACCGGCATACACCTCCCCTCGCCAGGTTTCCGGCTGGGCCGGATCACGGCCGTGCAGGTCGCCGCGCAGGTCGAGGGTTGCGGCCAGGCGGGCCGGCGGCTGGGCCCGCAGGCCGAAGCGATGCTGGGCACCACGGTTCTCGAGCCGGAAATCCAGACGCTCGAGGATCAGGGTGTCGGCGCCACGCTGGGCATCCGCCCACTCCACCCGGGCATTGCGGATGACGATCTCCCGCTGGTCGAAGAGCCAGCGCGGAAAATCGCCCTGCCCACCACCGCTCTGCAAGGCCAGGCCTGCCACGAAGACATTCCCCTCGGCGGTCCGCCGGATCGACAGCTCAGGCGCCTCGATCTCCAGCCGGTGCAGGCGCAGGCGTAGATACAGCAGCGACGTCCAGCTCACCTCGGCGGCCACCCGCCCGAGGGACAAAGCCTCCTGGCCGGCCGCATCGCGGATCATCAGCCCACCGATCTGCAGACGTGGATGCAGGCCGCTCCAGTCCGCGGAGAGCGCATCGATCTCCACCGGCAGGCCCAGGGAGCGGGACAGCAACTGGGCCACCTCACCGCGATAGGCCGGCACATTGGGCAGCACGCCATGACGGACCGCCAGGAAGGCCAGCCCCACCACAAAGTAGAAGACCAGCCCGACCCGGATCAGGCGACGCAGCCACAGGGCGGGCAGATGCAGGAAAGACAGCCGCAACTCAGCCACGCAGCGCAGGAAGGGAGGAGGTGCCAAGGGTCACCGGCAGGCACGGACAGGCGGGCAGGTGACCGGAACGGACGGATCCCCGGAGACGCACGCATCCGGCATCAGGCTTGACGAAAATCAGTCCGGCAGACATAAGACGGGTTGAACATAGACGAACCCGTATTCTACCAATCGGCCCCCGCCATGTCCGAACAGCCCGCCCAACTGCCCCAGCCCCTTCTCGACGCCCTCGCCTGCTCGCGTTTCCTGCGCCGCCAGCTCGACAGCCGCCCGTGGCTCACCGAACGCCTGATCGCCAGCATCGACGCGCCTCTCGACGCCACCGCCCTGCGCGACTACCTGCGTGGAGAGACGCTCAACGACAACACCCTCAAACCGGTACTGCGCAAGCTGCGCGCCTGGGTGATCTGCCATGTGCTGGTCCGCGACATCGCCCGCCTGGCCGACCTGGCCGAAGTCACCGAGAGCATGACCCTGCTCGCCGACATCGCCGTCGAGGCGGCCCACGACGTGCTGCGCGAACAGCTGGTGGCCCGCCACGGCATTCCCCTGTCGGCCGACGGACGTGAGCAGGAGTTCGTCATCATCGGCATGGGCAAGCTCGGCGGCCGCGAACTCAACGTGTCATCGGACATCGACCTGATCTTCGTCTATCCGGAGGACGGCAGCACCGCCGGCCCCAAGATCATCGACAACTTCGAGTTCTTCACCAAGCTCGGCCGGGGCGTGATCCAGGCCCTCAACGACATCACCGGCGACGGCCAGGTCTTCCGGGTGGACATGCGCCTGCGCCCCAACGGCGACTCCGGCCCCCTGGTGGCCAGTTTCGACATGCTGGAGAACTACTTCATCACCCAGGGCCGCGAATGGGAGCGCTACGCCTGGATCAAGGCGCGGGTCATGACCGGCATCCGCAGCGCAGAACTCAACGCCATCTCGCGCCCCTTCATCTTCCGCAAATACCTGGACTTCGGCGCCATCAACGCAATGCGCGACCTGCACGCCCAGATCCGCCGCGAAGTGGCCCGCAAGGACATGGTCAACAACGTCAAGCTGGGCCCTGGCGGCATCCGCGAGATCGAGTTCCTGGCCCAGGTCTTCCAGCTGATCCGCGGCGGCCGTGACACCTCCCTGCAGATCAAGCCGACCCTCAAGGTGCTCGACCGCCTCGCCGAGCGCGGCATCATCACCCACGAGGCCGAACGCGAGCTGGCCGCCGCCTACGACTTCCTGCGCCGGGTCGAGCATCGCCTGCAGTACCTGGACGACGCCCAGACCCACAACCTGCCCACCAACGAGGGCGACCAGGCGATCCTCGCCCGGGCCATGGGCTTCGCCACCTACGAGGGCCTGCTCAATGAACTGGACGACCACCGCAGCACGGTGGCCCGCCACTTCAACGGCGTCTTCGGCGACCCCAACGAGAAGGGCCACGACCTCGATACCCTGTGGGCCAGCGCCAGCGACGAAGAACACTGTGGCGCGGAGTTCCGGCGCCTCGGCTACGCCGACCCGGCTTCCGCTGCGCGGCGCCTGGCCACCCTCAAGGGCGGCAACCGCTACCTGCAGATGCCCCCGTCGATCAAGACCCGCTTCGACCCGCTGATTCCCCGCGTGGTCGAGGCCGCCGCCGAAACCGGCGACCCCAACGCCACTTTCGAGCGCCTGCTCGACATGCTCGATGCGATCAGCCGGCGCGGCTCCTACCTGGCCCTGCTGCAGCAGTACCCGCAGACCCTGCACAAGGTCGCCGAGCTGGTCGGCGCCTCGGCCTGGGCGGCCCAGTTCCTTAACCGCCACCCCATCCTGCTCGACGAAGCCCTGGATCCGCGCATCCTCGAGGAGGAGCTCGATCTGCCCGCCTTCCGCGCCGATCTGGCCCGTCAGCTGGATGAGATCGAGCCGGACATGGAACGCCAGATGGACCTGATGCGCGAGTACCACCACGCCCAGGTGTTCCGCCTGCTCACCAAGGACATCGCCGGCAAGCTCACCGTCGAGCGCCACGCCGACTTCCTGTCGGCCCTCGCCGACATCATCGTGGACCTCACCGTGACCATGTGCTGGCGCAAGATCAAGACCCGCCACCGGGACGACCCGAAGTTCGCCGTGCTGGCCTACGGCAAGCTGGGCGGCAAGGAGCTGGGCTACGCCTCCGACCTGGACATGGTCTTCGTACATGACGACGACGCCCCCGAAGCCGCCGAGGTCTACACCCGCCTGGGCCAGCGCACCAACACCTGGCTGTCGGCCCAGACCCCGGCGGGCCACCTTTTCGAGACCGACCTGCGCCTGCGCCCGAATGGCGACTCGGGCCTGACGGTGGTATCCCTGGAGTCCTTCCGCCAGTACCAGCTGGAAAACGCCTGGGTGTGGGAGCACCAGGCACTCACCCGAGCCCGCTTCTGCGCCGGAGACCGGGAGATCGGCCGCAAGTTCGAGGAGATCCGCGTCGAAGTGCTGCGTCAGCAGCGTGACCTGGCCAAACTCCGCGAAGAGGTCATCGCGATGCGCCAGCGCATGGCTGACGCCCACCCCAACAAGACCGAACTGTTCGACCTCAAGCACGACCGGGGCGGCCTGATCGACGTGGAGTTCATCGTCCAGTACCTGGTCCTGGGCCACGCCCACCAGCACGCCAGCCTCACCGGCAACCTGGGCAACATCGCCCTGCTCCACATGGCCGGCGAACTCGGTCTGATCCCCGCCGACCAGGCCGGCACCGTCGCCGACAGCTACCGGGAATACCGCCGCCTGCAACACGGCCTGCGCCTCAACAACCAGGCCTCACGGGTGGAGCGGGAGCAGGTTGCCGAGGCCGCCGCCGGGGTACGGGCGCTGTGGGAGCACGTCTTCGGCACGGTCTGAAGGCTTCGGAGGAGCTGAACCTGTAGGGGCGGCTTCAGCCGCCCGCGGACTTGGATCAAGTACCTGCGGGCGGCTGAAGCCGCCCCTACACAGCCCCTACTGCGACTACCCCTGCCGCCCGGCCAGCCACACGTCCAGCCCCTGCGCATTCAGCTCCACATCCAGCGCCAGGATGCGCCGCCACTCGGCTTCGGGCACCGTCCAGCCGTTGCGGGCGGCCTCCTCGCCGACCAGGGCCCAGATGTCGGCCTCGATCAGATCCTTGCGCCCCTCCGCCGCCGCGTGGCGCTCGGCGATGGCCACATGGGCGTCGATCAGACGGTGCAGGTCGGCCGCCAGGCGCGGCACATCGGTGACCTGGGCGTAATGGGTCAGGTACATCGCCGTCGGCGCCTCGGCCTCCATGCGGCGGATCGAGGCGTGCATGGCCTCCGGCTCGAACTGCACCGGCGTGGTGGTCGGGAAGATGGAGGGCCGCCCCTCCACGTCCAGGCTGCGGTAGGACAGGCCGAAGGTGTCGCCGGTGAAGAAGCTGCGGCTCTTCGTGTCGAAGTAGCACACGTGGTGGCGGGCATGACCCGGGGTGTCGAAAACCCGGATCTTGCGCCCGGCCAGATCCAGCTCATGGCCGTCGCCGGCCTCGATGATGCGCTCGACGGGGATGGGGATCAGCTCGCCGTAGAGCTCCTTCGCCCGCTCCGGCCCATACACCGCGGACACCCCGGCAAACAGCTTCGACGGCTCGGCCATGTGGCGCGCACCGCGCGGGTGCACCACCAGCCGGGCGTTGGGGAAGGCCTGCATGAAGGCCCCCGCCCCCCCGGCGTGGTCGAGGTGGATGTGGGTGAGCAGCACGTAATCCACGGACTCGGCCGACAACCCGGTGGCTGCCAGTGCCTCCAGCACATGCCGCAGCGACTCGTTGTTGCCCGTGTCCACGAGCGCCGCCCTGCCGCCCTCCTCGATCAGGTGGATGGCCGCCACATCGGGCCCGGTGTAACCCGAATCGATGGCATGGATGCCGTTGCCGAACGCCTTCAAACCCTGCATGGAAATCCCCTGGCGAAAAAAAGGCGGAGTTTAGCTGCATCGCAGCAAAGCTGCCCCACCACGACACACAATCCCTGCCTCCTCGCCGACCCAAGCCGGGGTAGAATTCCGGCCCCATGAGCCGCGCCCGCGAAACCCTCTTCCACGTCTTCGGCTACACCGGCTTCCGCGGTCCGCAGGAGGACATCGTCGAACACGTGGCGGCCGGCGGCGACGCGCTGGTGCTGATGCCCACCGGCGGCGGCAAGTCCCTGTGCTACCAGATCCCGGCGCTGCTGCGCCCGGGCGTGGCGATCGTCGTATCGCCCCTCATCGCGCTGATGCAGGACCAGGTCAGTGCACTCAAGGAGGTGGGCGCGGCGGCCGACTTCCTGAACTCCAGCCTGAGCTTCGAGCGGGCTATGGAGATCGAACGGGCGATGCTGGCCGGCGCCCTCGACATGCTCTACGTGGCGCCCGAGCGCCTGGTCACGCCGCGCTTCCTGGATCTCCTGGACCACCTCCACGAGGCCGGCCAGCTGGCCCTCTTCGCCATCGACGAGGCGCACTGCGTGTCCCAGTGGGGCCATGACTTCCGCCCCGAGTACCTGCAGCTGTCGATCCTGCCGGAGCGCTACCCCCAGGTGCCGCGGATCGCCCTGACCGCCACCGCCGACGCCCAGACCCGCCGCGAGATCGCCGAGCGCCTGCGCCTGCTCGAAGCCCGCGAGTTCGTCTCCAGCTTCGACCGGCCGAACATCCGCTACACCATCGTCCCCAAGGACAATCCCCGCGCCCAGCTGCTCGCCTTCCTGAAGGACGGCCACCTGGGCGAAGCCGGCATCGTCTACTGCAGCTCCCGCAAGAAGGTGGATGAGACCGCCGCCTGGCTGCAGGAGAAGGGCATCACCGCCCTGCCCTACCATGCCGGCATGGGGGGCGACGAGCGGGCCATCAATCAGGACCGCTTCCTGCGTGAAGACGGCATCGTGATGGTCGCCACCGTGGCCTTCGGCATGGGCATCGACAAGCCCGACGTACGCTTCGTGGCCCACCTGGACCTGCCCCGCTCGATCGAGGGCTACTACCAGGAGACCGGTCGCGCCGGCCGCGACGGGCAGCCCGCCGAAGCCTGGATGGCCTACAGCGTGGCCGACCTGGTACAGCAACGCCGCTTCATCGACCAGGGTGAGGCCAACGACGAGGTCAAGCGCGTATCCACTGCCAAGCTGGACGCCCTGCTCGGCCTGTGCGAAACCACCGGCTGCCGCCGCCAGCGCCTGCTGGGCTACTTCGACGAGGCCTCCGAACCCTGCGGCAACTGCGACACCTGCCTGAACCCGCCCCAGGTCCGCGACGCCAGCGAGTCGGCCCGCAAGGCCCTGTCCTGCGTGTTCCGCACGGGCAGCCGCTTCGGCGCAGGGCACATCGTGGACGTGCTGCTGGGCAAGCCCACCGACAAGGTGAAGGAGTGGCAGCACGACCAGGTGAGTACCTTCGGCATCGGCAACGAACTCGACGACAAGGGCTGGCGCACCCTGATCCGCCAGCTGGTGGCCCATGGCGCCCTGGCGGTGGACCACGAACGCTACGGGGCCCTGACCCTCACCGAGGCGGCCCGCCCCCTGCTGCGCGGCGAGAGCAGCTTCACCCTGCGCATCGACGCGGCGCCTGCCAAGAAAGGCCGCAAGGCCGACACCGCCCGCAAACTGCGTGACTGGCCTGAAGCCACCGGCGCCGAGGCCGCGCTGCTGGAGCGGCTGCGTGCCTGGCGGGCCAGCACGGCGAAGGAGCGCAACGTGCCGGCCTACGTGATCTTCCACGACGCCACCCTGCGCGACATCGCCCGCCAGCGGCCCGACAGCATCGATGCGCTGGGCACCATCTCGGGGGTGGGCGACCGCAAGCTGGAAGCCTACGGAGCCGACATCCTGGGCTTGCTGGCCGAGGTGGACTAGACAGAGAAATCAGCAAAAAGCCCGGCGCGAAGCCGGGCTTTTTGCGGGTCGTCGTGGGATGCGGCTCAGGACTTGAGGCGCATCTCCGCCGAGCGGGCATGGGCCTGCAGGCCTTCCCCGTGGGCCAGCACCGAGGCGATGCGGCCGAGGGTCTGGGCACCCTGCTCGGAGATGTCGATCAGGCTGGTCCGCTTCTGGAAGTCATACACCCCCAGCGGGCTCGAGAAACGGGCACTGCGCATGGTCGGCAGCACGTGATTGGGGCCGGCACAGTAATCGCCCAGCGCCTCCACCGAGTAATGGCCGATGAAGATCGCCCCAGCATGGCGGATCTCGTCGATCCACTGGTAGGGGTCGTCCAGGGACAGCTCCAGGTGCTCCGGCGCGATGCGGTTGGCGATGGCACAGGCCTCAGCCAGATCCTTCACGTGGATCAGCGCCCCCCGGTTCTTCAGGGATACCGCAATGGTCTCCCGGCGCGGCATCTGCGGCAGCAGGCGAGCGATGCTCTCCTCGACCCGGCCGATGAAGGCCTCGTCGGTGCACAGCAGGATGGACTGGGCCAGCTCGTCGTGCTCGGCCTGGGCGAAGAGGTCCATCGCCACCCAGTCGGGCTCGCCGGAGCCATCGGAGATCACCAGCACCTCGGAGGGGCCAGCCACCATGTCGATGCCGACGGTGCCGAAGACCCGGCGCTTGGCGCTGGCCACGTAGGCATTGCCCGGGCCGACGATCTTGTCCACCTGAGGGATGGTCGCCGTGCCATAGGCCAGCGCGGCCACGGCCTGGGCGCCACCGATGGTAAACACCCGGTCCACCCCGGTGATGGCCGCGGCGGCCAGCACCAGCGGGTTCTTCTCGCCACGGGGCGTGGGCACGACCATGATCAGCTCGCCCACCCCGGCCACCTTGGCGGGGATGGCATTCATCAGCACCGAGCTGGGATAGGAGGCGCGGCCACCGGGCACGTACAGGCCGACCCGGTCCAGCGGCGTGACCTTCTGGCCCAGGCGGGTGCCGTCCATGCCCGGGGCTTCATCGGTGTAGCGCCAGGATTCGATCACCTGGCGCTGGTGGTAGCTGCGCACCCGCTCGGCGGCGGTCTCGAGGGCCTGGCGCTGCTCGGCGGAGAGCCCGGCAAGGGCGGCCTCCAGCTCGGCGCGGGGCAGCTCCAGGGCCGCCATGTCGGCCACGTCGAGGTGGTCGAAGCGGCGGGTGTACTCGACCACGGCCTGGTCGCCATCACGGCGCACGGCCTGCAGGATGTCGGCCACGGCCTGCTCGATGGCCGCGTCGGTGCTGCCCTCGAAGGCCAGCAGCGCGTCGAGGGTGGCCGTGAACCCGGCCTGGCTGGACGAGAGACGGCGGATGAGGGCTTCAGTCATGGCCTGATGGCTCCGGCGAAGGCGTCCAGCACCGGCTGGATGAGCTCGCGCTTGAGCTTGAGGGACGCCTGATTGACGACGAGACGGGAGCTGATGGGCATGATGTCCTCCACCTCCACGAGATTGTTGGCTTTCAGGGTACTGCCGGTGGACACCAGGTCGACGATGGCGTCGGCCAGCCCGACCAGCGGCGCCAGCTCCATGGAGCCGTAGAGCTTGATCAGGTCCACGTGCATGCCTTTGGCGGCAAAGTGCGCCTTGGCCGCGCTGACGTACTTGGTGGCGACCCGGATCCGCGCGCCACGCTTCACCGCCGCGGCGTAGTCGAACTCCTTGGGCACCGCCACGCACAGACGGCACTTGGCGATGTTGAGGTCGAGGGGCTGGTAGAGGCCTGCTCCGCCGTGCTCGATCAGCACGTCCTTGCCGGCGATGCCCATGTCGGCCGCACCATACTGCACATAGGTGGGGGTATCGGTGGCGCGCACGATGACCAGGCGCACGTCCGGCCGGTTGGTGCCGATGATGAGTTTGCGCGAGCTTTCCGGGTTGTCGGTCGGCGTGATCCCCGCGGCGGCGAGCAGCGGCAGGGTCTCCTCGAAAATTCGGCCCTTCGAGAGGGCAAGCGTAATGCCGTTCAAGATGATGATCTGTCTGCGTAAAAAGAGATTCTAGCCGATCGGGCAACGATCCGCCGCCGGGCCGGTCCGAAGGTTTGTCCCCGGCACCGGCTTCTGTTAGCCTTCGGTTCATGGCTGGTCCGCCTCAGGCGGCTCGGCCATTTTCTTTTGTCATCAAGCAAGGATCTCGTCATGAAACCCGAAATCACAGTCTCCGCCGACGACCTGGAACGCCTGGAGGGCCTGCTGTCCAAGCCCCCCACCCGCAACCGCAGCGACCTGGACGGCCTGCGCGCCGAGCTGGAACGCGCCCGCATCGTCGACACCGACGAACTGCCAGCCGATGTGATCGCCATCAACCGCCGCGCCCGCTTCCGCGAGGAACACTCGGGTCGCGAATATGAACTGACCCTGGCCTGGCCCCATGAGGCCGACGCCGCCCTGGGCCGTGTCTCCATCTTCTCGCCCGCCGGCAGCGCCCTGCTTGGCTTGTCCGCCGGCCAGGTGATCGACTGGAAGACCCCTGAGGGCCACCCCATCCAGCTCCGCGTGCTGAGCGTGATCTAGGTGGGCGCCAGGGCGCTGCAGGGTGCTGTAGGGGCGGCTTCAGCCGCCCACAGGCCTTGGAGCAGAGTCCGAGGGCGGCTGAAGCCGCCCCTACGACGATCTACGACATTCCTCAGCGGATGCGGCTGACCCGTGCCCCCAGGGCGGTGAGTTTTTCTTCCAGCTTCTCGTAGCCACGGTCGAGGTGGTAGATCCGGTCCACGATGGTCTCGCCCTCGGCCACCAGGCCGGCGATGATCAGGCTCGCCGAAGCGCGCAGATCGGTGGCCATCACGGTAGCCCCCTGCAGCTTGGCGACGCCCTTCACGAAGGCCGTGTTGCCGTCGATCTTGATGTCGGCCCCGAGGCGCTGAAGCTCCACTGCGTGCATGAAGCGGTTCTCGAAGATGGTCTCGCGGATCACTGCAGTGCCGTCTGCGACCGCGTTGAGGGCCATGAACTGGGCCTGCATGTCGGTCGGGAAGGCCGGGTACGGCGCCGTGCGCAGGCTCACCGCATTGAGGCGGGCCGGCGCCTTGAGGCGCACCGCATCCCGTTCGGCAAAGACCTCGCAGCCGGCGTCCATGAGCTTGTCCACCACCGCGTCGAGGTAGCTGGCCGAGGTGCCGGTCAGGCGCACTTCACCGCCGGTGACGGCCGCCGCGCACAGATAGGTGCCGGTCTCGATACGGTCGGGCATCACCCGATGGGTCGCGCCGTGCAGGGCCGGTACGCCCTGGATGCGGATCACGTCGCCACCGGCGCCGGAGATGCGGGCGCCCATGGCCACCAGACAGTTGGCCAGATCGACCACCTCAGGCTCGCGGGCTGCGTTCTCGATCACCGTCTCGCCCTCGGCCAGACAAGCGGCCATCATCAGGTTCTCGGTGCCGGTCACGGTGACCATGTCGGTGAACAGGCGGGCGCCCTTCAGCCGCGGCACCTTGGCATGGACGTAGCCATGCTCCACCTTGACCTCGGCCCCCATGGCCTGCAGCCCCTTGATGTGCTGATCCACCGGACGGGCGCCGATGGCACAGCCGCCGGGCAGACTCACCCGCGCCTCGCCGAAGCGGGCCACCAGGGGCCCCAGCACCAGGATGGAGGCGCGCATGGTCTTGACCATCTCGTAAGAGGCCAGCGGGTTGTTCACGCCAGCAGCATCGAGGGTCACGCTGTCGCCATCGCGGCTGACCTTGACGCCCATCTGCTCGAGCAGACGCAGCAGGGTGGCGATGTCGTTGAGCCGCGGCACATTGGTGAAGGTGACCGGCTCGGCCGTCAGCAACGCCGCACACAGGATGGGCAGGGCGGCGTTCTTGGCGCCGGAAATGGCGACCTCGCCCGACAGTCGGGCGCCGCCTTCGATCAACAGTTTATCCATGCATCAAGGGCGTGTTTCAGCCCAGTTCCTTCTGAAATTCGGCCCACTGGGCGGGCGTGTAGGTACTCAGCTGGAGGGCGTGGATCTCGTTGCCCATCAGCTTGCCAAGGGTGGCATAGACGGCCTGGTGCTGGCGCACCCGGGGCTTGCCTTCGAAGGCCGCGCTGACCACAACACCGGCGAAATGGGTGCCGTCGTCGCCTTCGATCTTCAGGAATTCGCACTCGAGCCCGGCGGCGATGAGGCGTTCGATTTCACTGGCCAGAAACATGATTCACTTCCTCAGGCCCGCAGCTTGTAGCCCCTGGCAAGCATTTGCAGGGTGATGGCGGCGAGCACGACAAAACAGACAGAAACGACCCCGAAGCTGGTCCACGGGGACACGTCGGAGACACCGAAAAAGCCGTAACGGAACCCGTCAATCATGAAGAAAAACGGGTTGAAATGCGACACCCCCTGCCACACGGCCGGCAGGGAATGGATTGAGTAGAAGACGCCGGAGAGCATGGTCAGCGGCATGATCAGGAAGTTCTGGAAAGCCGCCAGCTGGTCGAACTTGTCGGCCCAGATGCCGGCGATCACGCCAAGGCTGCCCAGGAATGCGCCGCCCATCAGGGTGAAGGCGATGATCCACCCCGGTGCGGCGAAGTGCAGCTCGGTCAGGGGCAGCGACACCAGCAGCACGCCGATGCCACACAGCGTCGCGCGCAGCACCGCCGCCAGCACGTAGGCCGCATAGAACTCCCGGTAGGAGATCGGGGGCAACAGCACGAACACGATGTTGCCGGTGATCTTGCTCTGGATCAGCGAGGAGGAGCTGTTGGCAAAGGCGTTCTGCAACACCGTCATCATCACCAGGCCAGGCACCAGGAATGCCGTGTAGCTGACGCCCGGATAGGGCTGCACGTGATCTTCCAGCACATGGCCGAAGATCAGCAGGTAAAGCACCGCATTGAGCACCGGCGACAGCACGGTCTGGAAGCCGACCTTCCAGAAGCGCAGGCATTCCTTGTACAGCAGGGTCTTGAAGCCTTCCATGGTTCGCCTCAGTTCTGATTCATGATGCCGACGAAGACCTGCTCCATGTCGGGCTTGCCGAGGACCATGTCCATGACCTTGCCACCACAGGTACGCACGCCGGCCAGCAGGTCGGCCACCTCGTCGAAGGCGTCGAAGCCGAACTCGAGGGTGTTGCCTTCGGCCCTGAGCAGCTTGCCCGCCAGCGGCCCGGCCAGGGTGATGGGCTCCGCCAGGCTGACCCGCAGGGTGTGGCTGGCGAAGCGCTGCAGCAGGTTGGCCGTGGTATCCAGGGCCACCACCCGGCCGGCCTTGAGCATGGCGATGCGCCCGCACAGGGTCTCGGCCTCTTCGAGGTAGTGGGTGGTCAGGACGATGGTGTGACCGTCCTGGTTGAGCTTGCGGATGAACTGCCACAACCCCTGGCGCAGCTCCACGTCCACCCCGGCGGTGGGCTCGTCGAGGACGATCACCGGCGGGCGGTGCACCAGGGCCTGGGCCACCAGGGCGCGCCGCTTCATGCCACCGGAGAGCATGCGCATGTTGGCGCCGGCCTTGCCGGTGAGGTCCAGGTGATGAAGGATCTCGTCGATCCAGTCATCGTTGTTGCGGATGCCGAAGTAGCCGGACTGGATCTTCAGCATCTCCCGCACGGAAAAGAACGGGTCGAAGACCAGTTCCTGGGGCACCACCCCCAGCGCCAGTCGGGCCGCCCGGTAGTCCTTGACCACGTCGTGCCCCATCACCTCGAGGGTGCCGGAGTCAGGGCGGGCAAGCCCCGCCAGGGATGAGATGAGGGTGGTCTTGCCAGCCCCGTTGGGGCCCAGCAGGCCAAAGAATTCACCCTGGGCCACCTCCAGATCCACGCCGGCAAGAGCCTGCAGGGAACGGAAACGCTTGGTGACGCCGGCTATGCGGATCGCAGGAATCATGGGCGGAGAGCGCGCGAAAGGAAAGGCGGGCCCTAACGGGCCAGCGGCAGGATGGCGTCGACGTCGTAAAGGGACGCAAGACTGACCAGCGCCGGGGGCGGCTGGTCGATGGAGAGGGTGCGCCCCGCGCCACGCGCAACGCGCACCCAGCTCAGGAGCAGGGCCAGGGCCGATGAATCCACCTGGGTCACCCCGGACAGGTCGACGACCACGTCGCCCGCAGCCACCGGCCCGCGCCCGGCCTCCGCCAGCGCGGCGGCGGTGGCGAGGGTGACGGGCCCGGAGATGCTCAGCCGGTTGCCTTCAGTACGGATCATTTCTTGGCGGAGGTCGTGGTATCGAGCTGCTTGTTCTTGTCCTTGAGGGACTTGATCAGGCCGTCGATCCCTCCGGCACGGACTTCCTGGCCGAAGCTGTCGCGGTAGTTGGTGACCAGGCTGACACCCGCCACCATCACGTCGTAAACCTTCCAGGCATCACCCTGCTTGTCGAGGGCGTAGTCGATCTGCACCGGCTTGGCACCCGGCTGGCGCACCTCGGTGCGGACCACCACATCAGTGTCCTCAGGCTTGGCCTTGAAGGGCTTGAAGTCGATCTGCTGGTTACGGTACTGGGTCAGGGCATTGGAATAGGTGCGCACCAGCAGGGTCTTGAACTCCTGGGTCAGCACGGTCTTCTGCTCCGGGCTGGCCTGGCGCCAGTCCTTGCCCACGGCGAGGCGGGTCATGTGGGCGAAATCGAAGTAGGGAATGACCTTGGTCTCGACCAGTTCGACCGCTTTATGGGTATCACCGGCCTGGATGGCCTTGTCCTGGCGGACGATGGTGATCACATCGTCGGTGACGCCCTTGACCAGCGCATCCGGCGCAATGGACTGGGCGTGGGCACTGAACTGGACTCCGGCACAGAGGGCCAGGGCAGCAAGCAGGGAGGAGATACGTTTCATTGGGCGTTGTCTTTCTTTTCCGATTGCAGGGCAACACGTTCATCGGCCACGGGCCCGGTGGATTCGCCCGCCGTCGGCGCGGGGGCATCGTCGCTGCGGGCATCCTCATCGTCCGGATCCTTGACCCGTGGCGGCTGGCCGTCATGGATCTGGTTCAGACGGTACTGCATGTAGAAACTGCGCAGGTAACCGTACTTGTCCAGTGCGGCCTGGTCGGCCGTTGTGTCGGCCCCCAGCAGTTGGGCCCGCTTATTGACGAAGCGCAGGCCGGTGAGGGAATTACGGGTGGCGACCTCCTCGACCTGCCACACGGGATCGACCGTGAGGTCACCGACCAGGCCGAAGGTGTCACGCACGTTGCTCGGCCCCAGCAGGGGCAGCACCAGATAGGGTCCGTCACCGATCCCCCAGCGGCCCAGGGTCTGCCCCAGGTCTTCGTCGTGCTTCTCGAGGCCCAGCTCGGTGGCGATGTCGAACAGGCCGAAGATGCCGACGGTTGAATTGACCAGCACCCGGCCGCCGTCCGACAGGCCATCGGTGACCTTGCCCTGGAGGAGGTTATTGACCCCGATCCAGATGTCGCTGATGTTGCCGAAGAAATTGCCCACCCCCACCTTGATGGGCAGCGGCGCGTAGTCGTAGACCTGCGCCACCGGCCGCATCACGTATTCGTCGGCCACCTCATTGAAGCGGAAGGTGGCCCGGTTGAGCGGCTCCAGCGGATCCTTGGGGTGGCCGCCCGGCCCTGCACAGGCCGTCAGGCCAAGGCCCAGCGCGAGGCATGCCAGCCCCCGCGACAGGGCACCCGATTCTGCTTTCCTGTTCTTCATGTTGATTCATGCGCGGACGTCCCCGCCGCATGCTCTCTGCTCTGTGTTGTGGTGTGCCCGGCCTTACTTGGCCGGCGCGGTGTCGCCCTCTGCCGCCTTGCTGAACATGAACTGGCTGATCAGCTTCTCGAGTACAACGGCCGATTGCGTCTTCTTGATGACATCCCCCGGCGCCAGCATCTTCTCCTCACCGCCGGGATCGAGCCCGAGGTACTGCTCGCCGAGCAGACCGGAGGTCAGGATGTTGGCAAAGGTGTCGGTCGGGAACTTGTAGCGCCCATCCACGGAAAAGACCACTTCAGCCTGAAAGCGTTCATTGTCGTAGCGGATCTCGGACACCCGGCCGACCAGCACGCCGGCCACCTTGACGGGCGCCCGCGCCTTCAGACCGCCGATGTTATCGAAGCGGGCGGTGAGCGTGTAGGGCGACTGGATGTCCGACCCGGAGACACTGCCGACCTTGATCGCCAGGAAGAACAGCGCGGCGATACCCATCGCCACGAACACCCCGACCCACAGATCAAGCGTGGTACGACTCATCATTAACCTCGGAACATGAAAGACGTCATTACAAAATCAAGCGCCAGGATGGCCAGAGCCGAACTCACCACCGTACGGGTGATGGCCCGGGAGACCCCCTCGGCGGTAGGCACGCAGTCGTAACCCTCGAAAACCGCGATCAGGGCCACCGCCACGCCGAAGACGCAGCTCTTGATGACCCCGTTGAGGACGTCGTAGCGGAAATCCACGGCGGCCTGCATCTGGGCCCAGAAGGCCCCGTCGTCCACCCCGATCGCCACCACGCCGATCAACCAGCCGCCGAACACCCCCATCGCCGAGAACAGGGCCGCCAGCAACGGCATGGAGATGACGCCACCCCAGAAGCGCGGCGCCACCACCCGGGCGATCGGGCTGACCGCCATCATGTCCATGGCCTTGAGCTGCTCGGTGACCTTCATCAGGCCGATCTCGGCGGTGACCGCCGACCCCGCCCGGCTGGCAAAAAGCAGGCCGGCCACCACCGGGCCCAGCTCGCGCACCAGGGACAAGGCCACCAGGGTGCCCAGGGATTCGCTGGCACCGTAGCGCTGCAGGGTCTCATAGCCCTGCAGACCCAGCACCAGGCCCACGAACAGCCCCGACACCAGGATGATCAGCAGCGACATCACGCCACTGAAATACAGTTCGCGGAGGGTCAGGTGCAGGCGGGTGAAGGACTGCCCGGAATAGAGCAGGATCATCCAGAAAAAACGGGTGATGAAGCCCAGGCGCCAGACACCGTTGATCGCCAGCGAACCCAGCTTGCGCAGCACGCCGCCCATCAGGCCGCCCCCCCGGTCAAGGCCGTGGCGTAATCGCCCGCCGGATACTGGAAGGGCACCGGACCGTCGGCCTCGGCATGCACGAACTGATGCACGAAGGGGTCGGAGGTATTGCGGATGTCGTCAGGCGTACCCTCGGCGACCACCCGCCCTTCGGAGATGAAGTAGATGTAATCGACGATCTGCAGCGACTCCTGGATGTCATGGGTGACAATGACCGAACTGGCCCCCAGCGCATCGTTGAGGCGCCGGATCAACTGGCCGATCACCCCGAGGGAGATCGGATCGAGGCCGGTGAAGGGCTCGTCGTACATCAGCAGCATGGGATCAAGGGCGATCGTGCGGGCCAGCGCCACGCGCCGCGCCATGCCGCCCGACAGCTCGGCCGGCATCAGCCTGGCCGCGCCACGCAATCCGACCGCATGCAGCTTCATCAGCACGAGATCGTTGATCAGCTCGGGCGACAGCTCGGTATGCTCGCGCAACGGAAAAGCCACGTTGTCGAAGACCGACATGTCGGTGAACAGCGCACCGAACTGGAACAGCATGCCCATCCGCCGCCGCAGGGCGTACAACGCGTCGCGCCCGAGCCCGGCCACGTCCTGACCATCCACGATCACCCGCCCCGAGCGGGCCTTTTCCTGCCCACCGATCAGGCGCAGCAAGGTCGTCTTGCCACAGCCACTCCCGCCCATGATGGCCACCACCTTGCCACGGGGGATCGACAGGGAAATGTCGCGCAGGATCGCCCGTTCGCCATAGGCGAAACGCACGTTCTCGAGACGAACAAGGGGCTCGGACATGTGATTTTGTTGCAACGCGGGAGGCGGATTGTAGCAGAGGGATTCATCCCTGGCATGCCGGAACGCATGCAGCGAAGGGGAAATATCTCGTCACATCAATGTCTTGAGCGCGCTACAGCAGGCTTTTCAATGGGCAGTTTATAATGCGTGGTTTCGTTCCACCCACCAGATTCCCGCCCATGCAGGACAAATACCTCCCCGCCGACATCGAGCGCGCCGCCCAGCAGCACTGGGACAGCACTGAAGCCTTCCGCGTCACCGCCGACGCGTCGAAGCCCAAGTATTACTGCCTGTCCATGTTCCCCTACCCGTCGGGCAAGCTGCACATGGGGCACGTGCGCAACTACACCATCGGCGACGTCCTGTCCCGCTTCCACAAGATGAAGGGCTACAACGTCCTGCAGCCCATGGGCTGGGACGCCTTCGGCCTGCCCGCCGAAAACGCCGCGATCAAGAACCAGGTGCCGCCGGCCAAGTGGACCTACGACAACATCGCCTACATGAAGCAGCAGCTCAAGTCGCTCGGCTTTGCCATCGACTGGAGCCGCGAGCTGGCCACCTGCACCCCCGAGTACTACAAGTGGAACCAGTGGATCTTCCTGCGCATGCTCGAGAAAGGCATCGCCGAGCGCAAGACCCAGGTGGT